>NZ_JAINZO010000002.1:1428596-1785746 GCF_020179605.1 Geomonas agri | reverse complement strand
TTAAAATGAAACCGGAAAATCCGATTCTAGTTTGAAACAACTGACTTGTTACATTTTGAAACTCGCAAATGCTGTTTCGTCTACTATTTAGTTTTCAAAGACCAAGCCGCCGTGTTGCGACAGACTCGGCACCCTACCTGAACCGTTGCCGCCTGTCAACATTTTCTTTCAAAAAACTTTCGAGGCATTTTGCAGTGGCCTGATCCGAGGATCGTGCCCGAAAGACGTCAGAACACCGCGAGGTGCTCCTGTGGCCCTTCTTCCTGCCGGTTCAATATTCGGTTGCAAAGAGCGTCGTTGCTGCGGAGTCGACGTTTATAACAAAGCACATCCCCACCGTCAACGATTTAATGAATAAAATTCTTTAACACTGGCAGCAAGCCGAAATGGTTCACTTTATCGCCCCACCTCGGTTATACTCCGGCCATGTCCAACCTTGCCTTTGTCCTCATCATCTTTTCAGCCGTCATGCACGCCACCTGGAACACGCTGGTTAAACAGAGCCGGCACAAGACGGTATTCATCTGGTGGATGTTTATCGCCTCGATGTTTCCCTTCACCGCCATCATTGCAGTAGTGAACGAATCGTTCCACTGGCCCACCCCGCACACCCTGGCCATGATATCGATCGGCTCGGTCAGCTTCGTCCTCTACCACCTGTTGAACGGCCGCGCCTATCGCGATGGCGACCTCTCCATTATCTACCCACTCTCCCAGACCTCGATGGTCTATGTGCCTATCTGGGGCGTACTGCTGCTCGGGGAGCGCTTATCCGTGGTCGGAATCTGCGGCATCCTCCTGGTCATCTTCGGCACGTTCTGCGTCCAGATGCAGCGGCTGTCGCTGGCCGAACTGGCCCGCCCCTTTCGCGATCTCAAAAGCAGTGCGGTCCGTGCCGCCCTCCTGGCCGGCTTCATCTACTCCATCGGTTCCATCGCCGAAAAGACCGGGGTGCGGGACTACCCGCCCGTCTTCTTCACCTACTTCCTGGTCATCGCCATGTTGTGCCTGATGACGCTCAACCTGTGCCGCCCGAAATACCGCAACCTCATTGCGGATGAGTGGCGCACCAACTGGCGCCTGATTCTCTGGAGTGGCCCCACCGTCATGCTCTCCTTTCTCAGCTTTCGCTACGGCCTCAACATGGCGCGGGTCGGCTACGCCGTTCCGGTGCGCCAGGTAAGCATCATGGTCGGGGTTCTGATCGGGATCTTTTTCCTGCGCGAATCCTTCGGCAGGATGCGCCTCATCTCCGCAACCCTCATCGTGGCCGGTGCCGCCCTGATCCGGCTTGGCTAAGAAAAAGAAAGGCCCGCGGCTGTCATAGTCACGGGCCAAGGTCTTTGAATGATCTGCAGAAGGGGGATCTGCTTCTCTTTTAACGCAGGTGCATGAACTTGCCGGCTTTCCCGCTCATGCTGGACATGGTATCGGCTAGGTCGTCCATCCTGTCGCTCAGATCGCGCATGATCCGGTCGCTCTTATTACTAATCGTCTTCCCCATGCGCATCATTTTCTTGCGGCTCTTCTCGCCTGCGCAGGGAGCAAAGAGAAGCCCCAGACCAGCACCGAGCACCCCACCGCCTACCAGCATCATCAGGCCTGTCATCGGTCTCTTCATCCTTTCTGCCATGATAGCGCCTCCTTTAGGACGATATCTACTGATGCCCCATTTTACCGCTCTTCAAAAAAGGATGTCCATCTAGAAATAACTGTTCCATTCATGAACTTCATCGCTACCAGGTATTCCTGCTGCTGATCCTGTATTCAGGATGGACAACAAACAACCTTTGGTGTTAGAAAAAATCACAGTTGATATTGTATTTTTTGGTTGTATGTTTACGTCATCATTCTTCAAGGAGCGGCCCGCCATGCTACTGGAACGACTGATCGAAAAGGCAAACCAGAAACCGGAGTACGATTGGGATGCCTATTACCACTGGTTTTTCACAGAACAGGCGGGGCACGAGGTAAGCGGCTATACCTTCTGGGAGTGCAAAAAGTGCCTCACCATCAACGTACTGTATCTTCCCGCCCGTTACGGTAAATGCCGCTGCTGCTCCCTGATTCACATGGCAACATCATAGAGTTTTTGCGGGCGCGCCCGGTTCCTCTAACACACCTTCCTCTCGATAATATCTAGTCGCGACGTCTTGCCGGACGATCAAAGCCCTAGAGCATATCTTTGACCAGCCCTCCCAGCGTTTCGACGCCCCGTTCCGCTTTTTCATCCCAGAACGCCGTCGACAGCCTGATGTAATTCCGGTACTTGCCCGACAGGGAGAAGATGGCCCCGGGCGTGATGCTGATACCCCGCTCCAGGGCGCGGTGGAACAGCTGCACCGAGTCCACCTGCTCCGGCATTTCCACCCAGAGCATGAAGCCGCCGCCGGGGCGGGTCATCCGTGTCCCCTCCGGAAAGTGACGCACCAGCGCGTCCGTCATCTGCGAAGCGTTCTTGGCGTAGAGCCTGCGGATCGCGCGCAGGTGGTGGTCGTAGCCGCCGGTCGCCAGGAACTCAGCTATGCCCAGCTGCGTCGGCGAGGCGGTGGCCAGGTTGTTCATCATCTTGAGCCGTTCCATCTCCGCCTGGAATTTCCCGCCGATGGCCCACCCGACGCGATAGCCGGGGGCGAGCGTCTTGGAGAACGAGGAACAGTAAATTACCAGTCCCTTGTGATCGAACGATTTTGCGGCGATGGGGCGCTGCTGGCCGAAGGTAAGGTCACCGTAGATGTCATCCTCGATAAGCGGGATTTCGTGCTGCGCCAGGAGCTGGACCAGTTCGCGCTTGCGCTCGTCGGGCATCAGCGTGCCCAAGGGATTACTGAAGTTTGGAATCACCAGGCAGGCGCTGATCTTGTTGTTCTCGATGGCGTAGCTCAGCGCCTCGATGCTGATTCCTTCCTTGGGCGTGGACGGGATCTCCAGGGCCTTAAGGCCCATCTCCGCGATCAGCTGCAGGAAGTTGAAGTAGAAGGGGGATTCGACCGCGATGGTGTCGCCGGCCTTGCAGGTGGCGCGCAGGGCGAGCTGCACCGCCTCGACGCACCCGGAAGTCACCAGCACCTGGTCCGGCCGCACGCTGACGCCGTACAAAAGAGAGCGCTTGGCGATCTGGGTGCGCAACCTCTCACTCCCCGGCGGCATCATGTAGGAGATGCTCTGGGCGCCGAAGCGCCTCATCTCGGCGGCCGTCATCCGGTTCAGCTTGTCCACCGGGAAGTGCTGCGGGTTGGGAACGGCGCTCGCCAGCGGCAGGAGCTCCGGCTTCATCAGGTTGCGGATCACCAGTTCGCAGAGTTCGCTGAAGGTTACCGCGGTCGGTTGCAGGCGCTGGTTCTTCGCCAAGGGCTTCGCGGTGATCTCGGGAACCTTTGGACAGACGTAGTAGCCGGACTGCGGGCGCGCCTGGATGACCCGGCGATCTTCCAGCACCGCGTAGGCCTGCATCACCGTGTTTATGCTCACGTTGAGCTTGGAGCTCAGCTGCCGTATCGAAGGGAGTCGCTCCCCCACCCGGAAGGTGCCACCGTCGATGAGCGAGACGATCTCGCTCCCCACCCGCTCGTACAGCGGCCTGCAATCTCTTACCATTTCCAAGGCCATACCACCTCCACCCGCCCTCACCTGCGCGCAGCAGGGCTGTCGCCGCCAGAAGCTGCCAACTCTTGAAAGTTACAGGCCAACTGTACCCCATAACCATGCAGCGCCACAGTCACAGTTGAGGTCATTTCAAAAGGGTACAGTTATCATAAACTGCAACTGTTACCATTACAATCCACAATCACTGGATCAGTACTGGGATCAGAGTCACAGGAAGAGGGGAACCTTAAGGGAGCAGCGAGGGAAGTCTGGCAACAAGGAGTGTATTAAGTACACGAAGCACTGCACGTCCCCCCACGTCCTCCCCTTTGCGAAGGGGAGACAGAGGGGATATGTCTTCCTCAGCTGAAGCCGTACCGCCCCCAACCAACCACCATTTTCCCTTTGGCAGCCGCACCAACTACTGGTAATGTGCCCGGGTAACCTCACACAGGAAGGATCCCATGCAATGACACAAGCTACGTCCATCCCGTCCGTCTCCATACTGATGCCGGTCAGAAATGAAGAAAAGCATCTGCCCGCCGCGCTCGCCTCGCTGTCGGCGCAGACCTTCCGCGACTGGGAGCTGGTAGTGGTGGACGACGGTTCCACCGACCGCACCCCGGACATCCTGGCGCTTGCGGCTGCAGCCGATTCCCGGATGCGCGTGCTGGCAACGGGCGGTCAGGGTTTGGTCCCCGCGCTCAACCTTGGGCTTGCACAGTGCCGCTCGGAGTTGGTGGCGCGCATGGACGGCGACGACGTCTGCCACCCTGCCCGCCTCCAGGCACAGGTAGACTACCTGGTCGCGCACCCTGAGGTGGGGCTACTGGCGACCAGCTTCCAGCACTTCCCCCGGCGCCGCATCGGCAGCGGCATGATGGGCTACCAGCAGTGGCAGAACACGCTCTTGAGCCACGACGCCATCCTCGACGACCTCTTCGTGGAATCGCCCTTCGTGCATCCCAGTGTCATGTTCAGGAAAGAATTGGTGCAGCAGGTGGGAGGTTATCGCGACATGGGGTGGGCGGAGGACTACGACCTGTGGCTGCGATTGGCGGCGGCCGGGACACGTTTTGCCCGTCTTCCCGAGACGCTCTTCTTCTGGCGCGAGCGCCCGGAGCGGACCACCCGCACCGACCCTGCCTATGCCGCGCACGCCATGAGGCTGTGCAAGCGGCACCACCTGCTGCAGGGTTTTCTCAAGGGTGAACGGAGCGTGATCCTGGCAGGAGCGGGCCTCGAGGGGCGGGCGTGGTACCGGATACTGCACGAGGTGGGGATCCGGGTCGAGGCCTGGGTTGACGTCGACCCGAAGAAGATCGGGAAGCAGCTGCACGGCGCGCCGGTGCTGGCAACTGGGGACCTGCAGCACGTCGGCACCAAGCTCTTGATGACGGTGGGGGCCCGCGGCGCGCGGGCCGTGGTACGGCAGAGTACCCGGCAGGCGGGTTTCGTGGAGGGCCGCGACGCCATCTGCGTCGCCTGAGCCCGCCGCTCCCCTCTATTCCCTTCTGACCGCTATGCTCAACACGGGCGCCCCGGCGGCGTCATTGCCGGTCGCCACCATCATATCCTTGCTGTAGGAAAACTGACCGTGAAAAGCGGAAAGAGCGGCCGCGGTCAGCCTCCCCTGCTGGTCCATCGCCAGCGTGTACCCCGCCGGCAGCGCCGTACCGCCGGTGGCGTTTCTGAAGGCGGTGAACAGCGCCCCACCCGCGGCATCCACGGCCAGGTCCCCGTAACCCCATCCCGGTGCGGCACCGTACAGTTCATGAACGCCGTAACGACCCGCCAGGTCCGACAGCAGGTAGCTGGTCGCGGTGAGCAGAACCGCGGGCGGATGCACCAACTGCATGATGCGTAACAGCGGCGCCCCACTCATATCGGTGGCCGTCGCCACGACGGTCATCTTGTCCGCCGACATGATCCCCTGGCTTATCAGGGCCGCCGGCTGCGGTAGCACCCCTACATACGGAGTCTCGCTCACCACGCCGTCGGCGGTAATGGCGAGACTCACCACCTTGCTGCCACTTCCGGGGAGCGCCCGCGGTGTCGGACCGTTCAGTGACAGATAGGTCACCCCCTGGTCCTGCCCCACCTGGCAACTCGCGTACTCCCACTCCGGCACGCCCCCCGCGCTCAACTGGTGGTAGACATAGGCGAGCGGTCCGGCCACGAGTTTGCCGGTACCCTTTATGTCGGCGGCACTGAAGGTGATGCCGGGCACGCTCTTTTGCAGGACCACCAGCATCCTCCCCCCTCCGGCCAGCGTCACGGTCCCCACCATGAAATCCTTGTAGAGGTTGGCAGCCAGGGTGCCATGAAAGCCCGCGGCTGCCCCGTCCTGGAGCACGGTGCCGTCGGGTAAGAGCGTCAGGTTGGTGAAGAGGTCCGCCGGTGCCGCACTCCCTCCAAGACTGTCGTAGTAGGTGGTGACGCTCGCAGCACCGCCAGCCGCGATTCCCACCGAGCCCCGTACCCAGCGCGGATTTACACCGGTAACCAGCCCGTTGAAGCGCCAGTTTCCCTCAAGGTCCGCCTGCGCGAAAGGCCCCGGTGCCGCGGGGACCGCCAACACTTCCTGGGAAAGCACACTCTCACCCTTGGAGTTGTAGGCACTCACGGAGAAGTAATAGCGGGTATCGTTTTCCAGGCCCGGCACAATAGCGGTGGTGCCGGTGATTTGCGCCACCTTGGCCCCTCCCCCTGCCGCAAGCCCCGAGGCGCTGGAATAGTAGATGTTGTAACCGACCGCCCCCTGCGCGGGTGCCCACGAAAGCGAGACCTGTTTGTCCCCTGCCGTCGCCACCACCCCCGCCGGGGTAGACGCGTTACCGGGATCGAAGCGCCATGGCGAACCGCCACAGGCGGTCAGTGCGCAGGCGGTGATCAGTCCTGCAAGGAAAATGATTATGTTGCGCCAGGTGCAGTGCATCCGGAAAATCCTCCTGGGCCCGCTGAACGGGCCCGCTGTTACAGGCGGTACTCGAAACCGCCGTAGACGTAGCGCCCCGATTGCGGGAAGCCGTAGCTGGTCTCGTAGTTCTGGTCGAACAGGTTGTTGGCCCCTATGTACAAGGTTAAGCGGTCCTGCAGCACCTTCTGGCTCAGCCGCAGGCTCACCACGGTGTAGTCGTTCAGCTTCGCCTTCTGCACCACCGCCACGCTGTCCTTGGTATAGAAGTACTGGTTGGCGACATGGTTGACGGCGACATAGGCGGACGCCCCGCAACCCGCATCGTAGCGCGCCTCCAGGGTCACCTTGTCGCGCGGGTTGTACTGCACCTCGTCCCTGCCGGGACGGGAGCGATCTTCAGAATGGAGATAGGTGTAGCCAGCCCGCAGCAGCAGCCCGCTCACCGGGTGCACCTCGCCCAGGAGTTCTGCGCCGGCGAAACGGACCTCCGAGAGGTTCATGTTATGGCCGGTGGCCTGGTCATTCTGGATCAGGTTAAGGGCCTGGGTGTAGAAGCCGGTCAGCCCCACCCGTGCCTCGCGCGGCAGCTTCTGTTCGACCCCGGCCTCCCAGCTGCGGGAGCTCTCACTGGCCAGATCCGGGTTCCCCTTTGAGATATCGTACAGGTCGCCCAGTGACGGGAACCGGACGTTGCGCTTGAAGGCGGCCTTCAGGCGGGTATCCGGCAGCAGGTCGTAGCTGGTCCCGAGCAGGAAGCTGTAGTCCCCCTGGTCCGTCTCGCTTCTGTGCTGCCAGTACCGGCCGTATCCCGCCACGAGGCCCAGCCCCGGCAGCGGGGCAAGTTCGTACTCCAGCGCCGCCGAATACAGGGACAGCGATCTGTCCTCGCCGAGGTCGCTGTAGGTCGGCGTGCCGCCGGAGACAGGGTTCACCGTCTGAACGCCACTGTTTTCCCAGCCGTCGCGTTCCGCTCCCAGTGACATGGTGACGGTGCCTGCCGTACCCAGGTCGTACCTGGGCTGAAGGGTGGCGCCGTAGATGGAGGTATGCACCCGCTCCTGGAACGATCCGTCGTCCAGGAAGGAGGCGAAGCGGGCATCATCGTACTGGTTCACGTCCTCGGTGGAGCGGTTGAGATAGCTCCAGCCGCGCAGGGTGAAGCGATCGGTGAGCGCGAAGTCCCCGGCCAGTTGCAGGTACAGCCCGGAGAAGTCGTTCACCCGCACGTACTTCGGCGGCGACGCGAAGGGATCAACCGGGTCCGAGATGGTGCCGGCCGGCTTGCCGTAGCTCCCCTCGCTGTAGCTCATGGTGAGGCCGAGCGCGACATCTGCGGTCGGCGTGAAGCCGATGGTGCCGAGGAAGTTGCGCCGCTCGCGGTCGCTGTTGGCGCGGTAGCCGCTCCCCTGGTTGGCGCTCGGGGTGAAATCCCCGGCGAGCGGGAAGGCGTCAACCCTGGTGGCGCTGCCGCTCAGAAAGTAGCTGAAACGGTCGGTGGCGGCGGACAACGTCCCCTTGGCGAGGTAGGAGGCATGATCCCCGAATTCGCCGGAGATGGTGCCGTGCACGCCGGGAGTCCCCTTGCGGGTGATGATGTTGATCACCCCGCCCAAGCCCCCCTGCCCGTACAGGACGGAGCTGGCGCCGGAGGTGAGCTTGATCTCCGCGATGTTCTCGGTCGGTATGGTGGTCGGATCGAACTGCATGTCCAGGGCGGAGTTCATGGGGACCCCGTCCAGGAGCAGCAGCACGTGGCGGGTCCTGAAGCCGCGGATGTCAATGCGCGGCACCCCTTCGGCGCCGGTCCTCACGTTGACGCCGGGCAGCAGCTGCAGCGCCTGGTCCAGGGTCCTTGCCCCGCTCGCCTTGATCTGGCCGGCGTCAACGGTGTAAAGGGTCTGGCTCGCCTCCGCTCCCGGCCCGCCATCGGCGCGGTTGCCGGAGACCACCACCTCACCGAGGGCATAGCGGTCCGATGCCTGCCCCGCCTCCCCGGCCCGGGCCTTAGGCGCCAGGGCGCAGCAAAGCGCCAGCGCCCACATTCCTTTTTTAATTTTCATAGAAAAGCATTCTCGTTGTTCGTTGATGTCAGCCCCCTCCCGACTCCCCCAGGAGTGAGGAGGATGGCCGTCCACTGTCCCCTCCCCCGGAGGGGGAGGGTCAGGGAGGGGGAAGAGTCCTCCGCGCTACTGCGGGATGACCTGTTTAGGACTGGTCTGCCCGCCGCTTTCCAGCCCGGAGCCAACCGCAGTGACAGTGACCCAGTAGCTCGCACCGGGGGTAAGGCCGGTGATGGTCAGCGGGGAGCCGGCAGAGGGGAACTTGCTCCCGGTCGAAATCACCGTCGTGGTGGTCGGGGTGCCGGAGCTCTGCAGGCAGTAAACGTTATAGGAGGTAGCCAGCGGCACCCAGTCCCAGGAAACCGCGGCCGCCCCGGCGCCGGGAGCGACGGTCACGCCGGTCGGTTTGGCCGGGGTCTGCGCGGTGGCGGACGGTTTCGCCGATGACTGGCTGGACGGGGTCACGCTCTCGCCGGCGATGTTGGCGGCGGTCACCAGGAAGTAGTAGGTGGTGTTGTTGGTGAGCCCGGTCACCGTCAGCCCCGGCTGGGTGAGGCCGGCAAGGGACTGCGCCGCGGTAAGGCTCACCTTGGTGCCGCTCGTGGTAGCGAAGCCCGAGGTGGTGGAATAGTAGACGTTGTACGAGGTGGCACCCGCGACTGCGCTCCAGGCCATGACTACCTGCCCGTTATCGCCGGTAACCCTGAGCCCCTGCACCTTGCCCGGCAGGGCCGGCAGCGGCGTCACCGAGACCTCGTCCGAAGGGGTTCCCTCACCGGCCAGGTTGGCAGCGACCACGACCAAGTAGTAGGTAGTGCCGTTGCTGAGCCCGGTGATGGCCTGGCCACTGGCAAGTCCGGAGAGCTTGGTGCCGTTGCTGGGCGTCACACCGGGGGCGGTACCATAATAGACGTTGTAGGAAGCTGCATTCACCGCCGCGTTCCAGGAGACGGTAGCCTGGGCGTCGCCGCCGGCAGGCGCCACGCCGGTCACCTTGGCCGGCAGGGGC
The DNA here is from genome assembly GCF_020179605.1 of Geomonas agri. NCBI lineage: Bacteria > Pseudomonadati > Thermodesulfobacteriota > Desulfuromonadia > Geobacterales > Geobacteraceae > Geomonas > Geomonas agri. The sequence continues at coordinate 1,776,172 of NZ_JAINZO010000002.1, read as the reverse complement.
GGCAGCGGCGTGGCGGTTACTTCGTCGGACACCACGCTTTCGCCGTGGGCGCCGACGGCGGTGACCACGAAATAGTAGGTAGTACCGTTAGTAAGGCCGGTGATGGCCTGGCCGCTGGCAGCGCCGGTCACCTTGGTGCCGGTAGTGGTGGTGACACCGGCCGTGGTAGCGTAGTAGACGTTGTATGAGGTGACGTCGCTGGCGGCGCCCCAGGTCAGGCTGGCCTGGGTATCGCCGGCGCTGGCTACGACTCCCGCCGGTTTGGCCGGCGCCTTCGCAGCAGGGTCACTGGACCCGCACCCCAAAAAGACCAGCATCAGGACCGACAAGGTGATGGCCGCAAGCCACCGTAACAATTGCTTTTGCTTCATACGTTCACTTCTCCTTTGACAATTCATGATCAAAACAGTCGTTCCCATTACTCCCAGACTTCCCATATTTCCCAGAGCTTATTTGCCTGCCAACACAAAGCTGATAGTTACCTCGAACGGCTCCTCCAGCGACAGCTCCGCCGGTGGCGGCGGAAAGGTCCCCACCGAACTGACGGCGCGGCTCGCCGCGGCATCGAGAAAGGGATGACCGCAGGAAGTGACCGTCTCCACCTGCTGCAGTGACCCGTCCCGGCGCAGCACGAACCGGCGCCGGCAGCTACCCTCCCGCCCCGACTTGCGGGCGGCGAGCGGATACTCCTTGCGGGCCTCGATGAGCCGTTTCAATAGTGCCTGGTAGCTGCCGCGCACCTCCCGCGCCCCGTTACCAATCCCGGGTTTGGCCCGTGGCGCTGCAGCGACAGGAGGAGCACCGGGCATGGCTCCCGGTGACGGTGCCGCGGCGCGTAGGCCGGCCGTTTCACGCCCCAGCGCTTCCGCCCCCCCTTCGGCAGGGTGCCCGGCGGCCTGGCGATTGCCGGGGGAGTGGCTGACGGCATCTCGAGACGACGCACCCGTGCCAGGGGGGGCAGCCGCTGCGGGCGGCACTGCGGACGACGTCCCCTTCGGCGCCCCAGTAAAGGGCGCAGCCGACGCGGGAGGCGTCGCGACGGCAGCCGGGGCAACCGGCCGGGGCATCGCGGCAACCGGAGCGACCGCTCCCCGTGCCGTCGCAGCAGGCTCGCTTCTCCGCGTCGGTCCGCACAGGTCCAGGTAGGCGACCACGGAATCGGCCGCCTGTTCCACACCCACGTGGCGTAGCGTCAACCGGCGGGCCCCGTACAGGAGCGCCATGTGCACCAGCAGCGAAAGCAGCAGCACCGGTGCCAGCCGCGACATTTGGGGCTGCGGCAGGCGCACTAGGAGGAAGCCCCCTGGTGGTCGATCAGCCCGTTTTTGCGCAGCCTGCGGATGATGGCGGGGACCGCGAGCGCCCCGAGTCCGCCCCAGAGGCCGTTCAGCGCCGCCGAGATGACCGCCTTGTTGAGCATGATGTCCTCATCGATGCCGAGCAGCCATTCCACACCGGTGTTGGTGCCGGCGCGCAGCAGCGAGGCAAGCACTCCGACCGTGGCGCAGGCAAACAGGCTGGTTACGAAGGAGGGGGCGATGAGACCGGCCAGGTCGACCACCAGGGCGGGGAGCAGGAACTTGACCAGCGTGATCACGCCGCCGCTCCCCATGCCGAGCAGGATGCTGGCCAGGCTGGTGATAAGCCCCACCAGCGTCGCGGCCCCCAGCCTGGGCACGCAGCCCCGGGCCAGGAGGAAAAAGAACATGGTGAAGAACATGACGTGCCCGGGCATGTGCAGATGCAGCCGCAGCCCGGCGCGGGTCAAAATGATCAGGGTGGCGCAAAAGCAGAGCAGCACCGCCTCGCGCAGGGTGAAGCGGCGCCAGATGAAGACCTTTTCCTGTTCCATGTAGGGAGACTCCTTCAGAAGTTTTCTGCGGACAGCGGCCGTTGCCGCCCCTCGGTCTCCGGCGCTCCCCCCGCGGGTGCGCCAGGGGCAACCCGTGAGACATCGAGGTAGGTCCGCTGCGGGTAGAGGCCGAAGCCGCGCGCCTCTGCGGACCGGGACACCTCGTCCGCCGTTTTCAGCGCACGCACCATGAGCGGCAGCACCAGGCAGTTGAAGAGATCCGGCCAGTTGCGGGGATCGAGCTGCTCACGCGGAGAAAGGCGCGCCCCACGCATGCGCTGCAGCGCCACGATGTCCTCCAACTCGCGAAAGAACACCGGGACGAACCGGACACTCACGAACACCAGGAAGGAAAGCCGGTAAGGGACGATCCGGCGCAGCCCCGCCATCGCCTCAGAGGTCCGCGTGGTACGCAGGAAGACGGCGCCGGGCAGGTAGAAGAGCACGATCTGGGTCGAGATGCGCACCCCCGGCCAGAGCCCTTTGTCCACGCCGTCGATCAGGCAGTAAAGCGGGATGACCAGCGCCGCCTGGTAGGCGAACAGGCGCACGTCGCGCCACAGGTCAGCCAGGGTGAGCCGGGCCGCCAGGTAATAGGCCAGCGCCACCGCGACCAGCACCGAAAGGGTGGCCGGATTGCGTCCGCCTGCCGCCAAGGCACTCAGCACCATGCCCAGGAGGAGCTTCCACCCGGCCCCGAGACGGTGCACCGGAGAATCGTGGGCGGCGAACTGGCAGGCGTACTCGCAGCTTCTCAGCGAGCTGCGCAGCTTAGGGAGTCGTTTCTGCAATCTCCCCTCCCTGCAGGCGCAAGCTGCGGTCGGCCCAGCGCCGGTCCGGCAGCTCGTCGTGCGAGGCGATCAGCACCGTGGTGCCGTAGCGGATCGGCATGCGGGCCAGGATGGCCAAAAGGCTCAGCCGCTGGGGAAAGTCGAGACCGGCAAACGGCTCGTCCAGGAGCAAAAGGGTCGGGCGCGGCGCCACCACCGCCGCCAGCGCCACGCGGTGCTGCTCTCCAAACGAGAGGGTGAGCGGCGCGCGGTCGGCCAGGTGGGCGATGCCGCAGAAGGAAAGCGCCTCGGTGACGATGCGGTCCACTTCTTCCACCGGGTAGGCCAGGCGCTCCAGCGTGAAGGCGACCTCCTCGCGCACCGTCTCGGCGAACAGCTGGCGCGCAGGGTTCTGGAACAGCACCCCCACCTGCCCGCGCAGATCGCCCGGCCCGGGGCTCTCCTTGCCGGCCACCCACACCCTGCCGGCATCCGGATAGATGAGCCAGGCCAGGCAGCGCAGCAGGCTCGACTTGCCGGCCCCGTTGCGGCCGAACAGGTGCACCCGCTCGCCGCGGCTTACCCGCAGCTGCACCTTTTTCAGCACATCCCCCGTTTCCGGGTAGGAAAGGTCCAGCCCCTGCACGTCGAGCACCGGACGGGTGCCGTAGAGCGAGGACGAGTAGGGGAGCAGGAACGCCTTGGGGCGATAGCGCACCGGGTCAGGGGGGACCCGGTCGCTCCCTACCAGACGTCCCCGCTCCAGCTTCAGGTAGCGGTCCACCAGCGCCTCGAAGGGACGCGGATCGTGTTCGGCCATCACGATGGTGTGCCCCCTGCGCTTGAGCTCCGTGAACACCGCCACCAGTTCCTCTTTCCCCTGGACATCGAGCTGCGAGGTCGGCTCATCGAGCAGCAGGAGCCCCGGCCGCATCGAGAGCACCGAAGCCACCGCGAGGCGCTGCTTCTGTCCCGCCGAGAAGCGCTCCACGCTGCGCTGCTCCTCGCCGGTCAGCCCGACCGCCGCGAGCCCTTCGCGCACCCGCAGCGCGATTTCGTCCGCCGGCACGCACCAGTTTTCCGGCCCGAAGGCGACCTCCTCGGCCACCGTGGAACACAGGATCTGCGACTCCGCGGTCTGGAACACGATCCCCGCCGCCGGGGCGCCGTCCGCGGCGTCCGAGGAGGCGACGCGTATGGTGCCCACCCGGGTCCCACCGCGCAGCAGCCCCATGATGCCGAGCAGCAAGGTGCTCTTGCCGCAGCCGGAATCGCCGGTGAGGCAGACAAACTCACCGCGCCGGACCTGTGCGCTCACCCCGGCCAGGCTCGACCCCGCGGCGCCGTGGTAGGTGAAACCGAAATCTTCTATGTCCAGAATGGTGTCGTGCAAAAAGACAATCCCCTAAGCAGCCGCGTTTAGCGGCGGCAGGCGCAGGCAGGTGAAGGAGTCAACGCTCCAGCGCCGGTAGCGGCAGTTGTAGCAGGAGAGCTCCTCCTCGACGACCTGCTCCTCCTCGACGTCCGCCACGAAGCAGGCGCAGCCCCCGGCCACTTGCGCCGCCAGCCCCCAGGCCTCCTTGCCGTGGGCGAACTCCCGGTTCCCTCTCTGATCGCTACGCCACATGCTAGTACGCCTTCAGCTGCTTTCTATGCAGCGTCTGCCAGCGCGCCTGGGAACCCGGCGACTGGGCAGCAGCAACGAGGAGCACCGACTCCCCCTCGATGAGCACCGTTTTCGGCTTTTCTCCCAACGCCACCAGGTCCTCGTCTTTGAGCGCCTCGCCGGTCACGCTCTTTACCACGTCTACCACCGGGTGCTGCAGCAGCTCGTCCACGCGCAGCATGCGGTAGGGCTGGCCGAACTCGAGGAAGCCCTTGAGGCGCCCGTCGTTACCCGACATCCTGAGCCCCGCGCCGGCCAGGGCACCGATCACCCCCTGCCCCGTGCCGCCGTGCTGGGAGAGGTGCACGCCGAGCCGCTTGGCGAGGTCGTAGGCCTCGTCCATGCCGATCACCTCGCGCTTGGCGCGGCGGCCGAAACCGATCAGCTCGTTGCGTGCCGCCATCCTGGCCGGCACCGCCACGCACAACCCCGGATCAGAGCCCGGCGCGCTCTCTTGTTCCAGGAACTCCGAGACGTACTCGATCACCGGTTCCAGCCATCCCTCGCCCACGTCGGCGTAGAAGCACATGGCGCTGTTGTGCGACGTGTAGGGGATGTCCGGGTGCACGTAGAGCTGGTGCCGGGTGATGTAGCTGCAGCTCCCCCATCCCCGCTGCTGCAGTTCGTCCGCGATCAGGGACGCGATCTCCCCGGTCCCCCTGCTCTCCAGGTTGTCGGTATCATCGATTGAAATGGCTATCCGCATCTGTCTTACTCCTAACCCGTTGTATTACAAATTACATAACGCTGGACAAAAAAAAGCCCCGATCCTGGGTGGAAAGGGGCCTTTAACAGTTCGGAGTCTCCGCTCTGCCACAAGGCTCTCCTTTCCAAAAGGGAGGCACCGCCGTTTCCAGCAGCACCCGTTGGCCCGCAGCCGTGAGGAAGTCCTTGTAGGCGGCGTAGCTCGGAGAGGCTCAGATTAATTTGGGCAGAAGCTTTAACACAGGTAAAACGTATACTCCAGAAAAATATGATGTGAAACGGCAAACTTTCCGCAGGTTACTCGTCCTTGTTCTCCTGCTCGACCTGGTCCATGGTGTCCAGCACCTTCTCGGGCTGCACATCCCTGGTCAGTTCCTCGAGCTCCGGATTCTTCGATTCCTCGACGCCGAGCTTCGCTCCGATGGCGGTCAAAAGGGCAATGACCCTGGTCACCTCGTGCTCCGCCAGGAGGTCGATGTGCAGGTTCAACTCGGCGCGCCGGTCGGCGGAGGCCTACATGCGGTTCTGGCTGATGAGAACGAAGGTGGAGAGAAAGATCGCCTCCACGGAGGCGACCATGGCGAGGATCACCAGGGTGGGGTCGAAACGGGGCAGGATGTCGAGCCAGCCGGCGTTGATGAGGATCCACGCGCCGAAGAGGACCAGATGGATATAGACGAAGGGCATGCTGCCGGTGAAGGAGGTGATGGCGTCGGCGAGCCGTTCCTGCGCTCCCTTGCTGCGCTCCTCGGCGTGGCGCCGCTCCAGGAGAGCCGCGATGTTGCGGCTCACTACGGAGGCCATGGTCTGGTCCGGTTCCGGCTGCGGCATCGCTCCCCCCGCGTGCGGGGCCCACCGGGGTGGGCTCGACCCGGAAACAGTACCAGTACCTCGTTGCAAGTCAACGCGCCGCTGGGCCTCGCTCCCACAGCTGCGCGGCATCCATCACATCCCCGACAGCTGCGTCACCACGCAGGGAGCAGGGTGCAACCGTTCCCGGCATAGCGGCTTTGCACGGCCTCGCCCCTGGAGCTGCAGCCAGGCCGTTACCTACTGCCGTGGTTTTTTAATTGCCGCATAGGTATCGAGAAAGTAGCGCAGGGTCGCCATGCGCATCTCGATGTCTTCCCGCCACCCCTCCAGCTTCTCCCACCCCGTTTGCGTCAGCCGGTACACCCTGCGCGCCGGGCCGCTGCCGCTGGTGTCCCAGCTGGAAACCACCTGCGCCTCGTCCTCAAGCTGTTGCAGGGTGCGGTAGACCGCGGCGCTGTCCGGCTTGAAGAGGGGCATGCGCTGGGATAGCGCGTTCAAGATAGCGCCGCCGTGGATGGGCTCCTCGGCCAGGGCGAGCAGGATGAAGGCGGGGAGGTGTCGGTACTGTTGCTTTCGTTTGGGAGGCATCGGGCTTCCTTTCTGGTCTGGGGCTGGCTTCCGCCGAAACGGGGAGCGCCAGGTTCAGGCGTCCACCGCCCCGGGTTGTGCAAGTTCCTGCTCCGTCTGTGCAAGTTCCTGCTCCGGCATCAGCCGCTCCATCAGGTAGCCGCAGGCGAGGATGCAGGGCACGGTGAGCGCGAGACGCAGCAGGGCGAAACGCAGACTGATGAAGCTGCTCTCCATCAGGATCATGGGGATCTTGATGGCGCCCCAGGTCCCCAGGAAGATGACGATATTGGCCAGCCGCGCCCCCTTTTTGCGCAGTGACACCGCCACCGGGAAGGCGGCGTAGAGCGGACCGGCGGCCGCGGTCCCCAGCAGCATGGCGACCCCGGCGCCGACAGCACCCGAATCCGGCCCCAGGTGCGCTTCCACCAGTCGGCGCGGCACCCAGACGTCCAAAAGCCCCATGAGCACCATGACCGGCGGCACGATCGAGAGGACCTCCAGGAGAAAGCCGGTGGAGTTGAGCGCGGCAAGCCGCGCCGTCTCCGGCCGCCACAGGGAGAGGGCCAGGTTCGCGGCGAGCACGATAAAAAGTAGCCGGTAGTCGACGAGCTTCGCCTTCACAGCAGCACCCCCATGGCCAGTCCAATGACGATGGCCACCACGAAGCTCAAGGCCTGCCGCAGCAGCGTGAAACGCTTGCCGAAACACGAGATCTCCATGGGTGCGGTCATCACCCCCACCATGGTCAACGTGGTGACGAAGGTGGCGAGGCTCGCGGGGGCGGCCCCCAGCTTGAACAGGGATCCCACCAGCGCGAAGGCGATGGGCGCAGGCATGGTCACGATGGAACCGATGGCTGCCACCAGGCTGAAGCCCCCGATGCCGCCGTGGCTGAACAGTTTCCTGATCACCTCGGGCGGAACCAGGGCGAGCACCAGGCCGACCAGGGCCACCATCCCCAAGATGCGCGGGGCCAACCCGTGCAGCGACTTGGCGCCGATGCGCAAGGCCCGCCTCGTCTTCTCGGGGTCCAGCCGCCAGGACACGAACACGGCCAGCGCCGTCCCCCCATACAAAACTGCCGACATCATGACTTCCCCCTCCACTGCCAAACCGCGGACACCATACTGTCATAAACAGTATGGTGTTTTGTACTGCAAGTCAATGACAAAAAGAGGGAAGGCTGTAAGCTCCGGGTTTTTCCGCTCAAGATGAAGAAAGATTGTGTCGATATCTCTCATAGAACGACCAGATGTGACTCTGAGCCAATGACCTCAGGAGGAAACGACGATGACCCTTTCGGGAATCAAGCTACGCACCAGACTCGGTATAGCCTTTGCCATGGTGGTGGTCCTCATGACAGTAGTGGGAGGTTACTCGATCAACAGGATGGCGGCCTTCGACAGCAAAGTCCGTACGCTGATCGAGGACAAGTGGCCCAAGACCGTGGCGCTCAACGACCTTAAGTCGCAGGTCAACGTCGTCGCCCGCGGTCTGCGCAACATGGTCATCGTTGCAGACCCGCTGGAGATGCAAAAGGAAGAGAAGCGCATCGGCGAATCGCTCCACGCTGTCGACAAGCGCATCGAGGAACTGAAGAAAACCGTGCAGAGCGACTCCGGCAAAGCAGCGCTGAAGGAGGTGATCGAGACCAAGGCTGCCTACCAGGAGGCCCAGCACCACGTCATCGCCACCATCAAGGAAGGGAACAAGGATACGGCGGGGCAGGAACTGATCGGGCCGATGCGCAAGGCGCAGAGCGCCTTCTTCGCCGCCATCGACAAGATGCTTTCCCACCAGGACAAGGAGATGGTGCGGGTCGGGGAAAAATCAAAGCAGATGATCGACCAGGGGCGCTTGGTGGTGCTTGCCCTTCTGGTCATCGCCGTCATCCTTTCCACGCTCTTGGCCCTGATGATCGTGCACAGCATCACCACCCCGGTGGCGGAACTGATCGCCGCCAACGACCGCCTGGCCGACAACGACCTCACCGTGTCCATCACCCTTACCGGCGAGGACGAACTGGGGCACCTCGCCGACTCGACCCGCAGGGTCGTGGCAAACCTGCGCGACATGCTGGGCAAGGTATCGGCGAGTTCCAGCGACATCGCCTCTGCATCCCACCAACTCAAGGCGACGGCGGAACAGATCGCCACCGGCGCCGAGGAGCTTGCCTCCCAGACCGGTTCGGTGGCGGTCGCCAGCGAGGAGATGGCAGCCACCAGCGGCGACATCGCCCAGAACTGCGTCCGCGCCGCCGAGGCCTCACGCCAGAGCAGCGAATCGGCGGCCCAGGGTGGGCACGTGGTGCAGGAAACCATAGCCGGGATGGCGCGCATCGCCGAGCGGGTCAAGGACAGCGCCGGGACCGTGGAGAGCCTCGGGGCACGTTCGGAGCAGATCGGCGACATCATCGCCACCATCGAGGACATCGCCGACCAGACCAACCTGCTCGCGCTCAACGCCGCCATCGAGGCGGCGCGCGCCGGCGAGCAGGGACGCGGCTTCGCCGTGGTAGCAGACGAGGTGCGTGCCCTGGCGGAACGGACCACCAGGGCCACCAAGGAGATCGGCAACATGATCAAGGCCATCCAGGACGAGACCAAGGCAGCGGTGAGCGCCATGGAAGAGGGGGTGGTTGAGGTGGAAAAGGGGACCATGTCCTCGCAGCAGTCGGGCGAGGCTCTGCAGATGATACTGCAGCAGATCGGCGAGGTATCCATGCAGGTGAACCAGATCGCCACGGCGGCCGAAGAGCAGACCGCGACCACCAGCGAGATCACCATGAACGTGCAGCAGGTCACCGACGTGGTGCAGCACACGGCACGCGGCGCCAACGAGACCGCCGCCGCGGCATCGCAGCTGGCGCATAACGCCCAGACCCTGGAAAGCCTGGTGCAGCAGTTCCGGCTCTAGCCGACGCAGGGCAGACAGAAAACAACAAAGGCCGGGTGAAAACCCGGCCTTTGCTTTGAATTGCTGCGCAGTACATCCGCTACTTGTTGTGTCCCTTGCCGTGCCCCTTCCCTTTCCCCTTGCCCGGCCCGGAGTCCTCGTCGCCACCGCGCCCCATCGGCTGCCCGGTCAGGCGGAGGTCACCCCTTTTGAGGGCGTGAAACTCGGCAGAGCCCGGCTTGATGCCCAGCTCCTTGGCGATGGCGCCCCACCCCTTCTTCTTGTTCGGCTGGTACACCTGGTAAACCTGGTCTACCGGCTTGCCGGAGAACTGCCCCAGTTGGAACAGCATGAAGGCGTCCGCCGGCTCCGGGACCGATTGCAGCACCATCTGGACCTTGGCGGTCGGCACCCCGAACTGGGCGCTGACCTTGGCGGAGAACCCGGTCATGTCGGCGCGGGCCTGGACGTTCAGGCTGGAGAGAAACGAATCCAGACTGGCGAACGCAGTCATGGGCACAACAAGAACAAGAATCAGGCTGAGTAAAATCAGGCGTTTCATGCTTCCTACCTCCATCATTGGAATATTGATGCTTGGGCAGAAAACACTATACCTAAAAACCCCAAAATCAGAAGCAAAAACCATTAGCAGAAGTCCTGAGGACCGCTGGGAAAACCCGGGAAACGAGAAAAAGTCTTGGGGGTCCCCCCCTCAAGCCTTCTGCTTCTCTCACTATTTTCTCAGATGTTCCCCGAGCCTTCGCGCTGAAGCGCTATGGCCCGCAAGCGTGGCCAGTGGTTTTCTGGTTTTGTTTTTACTGCAGCGTCTCCCGCTGCAGGAACTCGGCAAACTCGGTGAAGACGGCCTCGCGTACCGAGTGCTGCTGCCAGTTCCGGACCAGTTGCCGTACGCACTGCAGCACGCCGATCAGCCCCGCCGAGGTCCCCCCCGCGATCAGGGCACTGGTCTCACCGGAGAAGACCATGACCAGGCTGGAGACGAGAAGCACGAGGCTGGTCAGCAACAGCGGCAGCTCGACGTGCTTGAAGGGGGAGCGAAACATGTGGTGCACCGAGGAGTACACCGAAGCGTGCGCCTTGACCAGCTTGAGGTAGCGCTCCAGTTCCGCACCGTTGCAGCGCGACACCGCGCGCAGGTAGAAACGGCGGCAGGCTTCCCTGCTGCTGGTTTTCATCCGGTCGCCGTAGTAGTGTTCCAGTTCGACATCGATCGTGTAAGTATCCATCCCGGCCCTCGCTTCTGCTCAATCTAGGAAAGCAGTGGTAAGTGGTATGTCCGTCAATTAGCATGATACGTACCAATCATGCGGAGACACCACAAATGTGCAGCACTGCTTACGGTGCCCGGCATAGCCCAACACCGCCTTGCTCAAAAATGTCGCAAGATGCGCAACTTTACCACAATTCCGTGTCCCAAATCCTCTTAAGTTTTCCACAGGAACTTTCCCTAATAGGTCGTCACCCGGCTCGAAACACGCCCTTTCATCCCGGCCATTTCGCGAACGCGCAAAGCGGCTCTTGCAAAAGTGCAAAAACCGCGCAGCCTCCCACCCCGCCACGACCCCGGGCCTCAGTTTTAACATTGACAACGACCGGCGCATAGTGCTATTGAAAATAACATTCAATTTTCAAAAAAAATGTGGCACGCCGAACCGGTTGAACCGGTTCACAGTTGGGGGGAGCCATGTGCATAGCAGTCGTGGGCAATGAAAGGACGGTAGGGTGGGACTGGATGGCGGCGGCGGCGCGGGCGGGTTTCGACCTGCGCATGGTGCATCCCGCGCTGGTGACCACCCTGGAAGATATGGACGGCGTGGACGCCCTGGTGATCGGCTGCGAAGGCGTTTCCGGCGAGGTGCAGGATCGGGCCATGCAGATCGCGTCAGCCCGAGGCATCCCCTCGATGTGCGCCAACTGCCCAGCCGCCCCCTTTTGCCACGCAAAACCATTGGCCAAGGTTGCAGGCCATAGCGTTCAGCGCGAAGGCTCGGAGCAAATCTGAAAAAACGTCCCCTTTAGATAAGGTGGATGTGCTCCGACAGCGCCTTGAAGCTCCGCTCCGCCTCCAGGTACCTGGCATCCTCGGCGTAGGTGGTCGGGTACACCGCCGGCACCGGCCGGTGCACCAGCTCCCGGTCCACGTTGACGAAGGTGAAAAGGCACGAGTTGGACAGTGCCTTGCTGGTGCGGTCGCGGCTGATGCGCTCGATGTTGGCCTCGATGCAGACGTAGCTGCCGCAGGTGAACACCACCCGGCTGGTGTAGTGCAATTTGTCACCCATGCGTACCGGGTGAAAGAAGTTGATCCGGTTCACCGCCGACATGACCGACCGGTCCGGCGCCACCAGTTCCGAGCAGATCGAGGATAGCTCGTAGGCCTTGCGCACCAGGTACCCGCCGAAGATCTTCTGCGGCACATTCTCGAACTCCGGGTACATCCTCTCCCAGGAATCCGTCACCAGGCGACCAGCCAGGAGCCCCTGGAAATCAGGCTCGTCCTGGGCCTTGTGCAGCGCGGCCAGCATCCGGTATTCCTCCGGGCTGGGAGGTCCGGACATCAGCGCCTGCTGCTGCCGGTACTCCTCGCGGCGCGCCACCGCCTTTCTCGCCCGTGCCTGCTCCCGCTCCGTCGCGTACTCCAGTGGCGGCAGGGCCACGCTCACCGCCCCCTCACCCATCCCCGACCGCGCCACCATGGTGAAGTAGCAGGAAGCTACGTGGTTCGCCGGCTCCCCCGGCTGCTCCACGCGGATCCCGATTACCATCGACGACCTCCCCACCTGGTTGATGCGCGCCTCGCAGACCATGTCCCGCGTCACGTCCGCCACGTGGCGCACGATGATATTGTCAATGGCGGCCGTCACCACCCTGGCGTCCGGATAGAACCGGTTCACGTAGTTCAGCGCGGTTTCCTCCGCCACCTTGTCCAGGATCTCCAGGAGCAGCCCGAAGCGCAGGTTGCCCAAAAGGTCCTCGTCCATCACCATGAAGCGGCGGCGCAGCGGGAGATCGGTGGACAGGGACAGGGTATGCAGGAACGAGGTTTCCGCCGGGGTCGTCATAATGGAACTCCTGGGCGCTGAGCGTTAACAATCTCCCTTAGTTGTACCACCTTCGACAAAACCTGAAAAGCGCAGCACCGAGGAAAAGAGTGGGCAGACACGGAGAAAGAAGAAAAGATTCCTCCAGCAGGAGTCTTTCCTCTGTATCCTAAGTGGAATTCTGTGCCCTCTGTGTTTATGCTTTACAGTTCCTTTAATCGCATCATGATGCTTTATGTATTTTGTGTTGTACAATCAAGGGGAGCGGGTACCCGCTATTATCAGTAGGTGCCTGTGACAGTAACGCCGGAGGTTCTGCATGTCGGAAAAGGTGCAGATAGTGGATGAGCTTCCTCTAGACAGAGTCCCGTTGTTCCTTGATGTCGCACAGGAGGCACTCCAGGGCATCGTCGACGGCTGCAGTTTCCGGGAAATACCCTCGGGAGAAATCCTGCTGCGGCCGGAGAGCATCAACCTCGAACTTTTCATCCTGCTCTCGGGGCGACTGCTGGTCTACCTGGAGGATCTCGATTCCGACCCGGTGGCAATGTTGGAGCCGGGAGACGTGGCCGGCGAGCTATCGGTGCTGGACGGCAAGCCGACCTCAGCCTACGTGGTCGCGGACGAGCACTGCCGGGTCATGGTGATGCCCCGGGAACTGGTCTGGAGTCTCGCCACCGTGTCCCACGCCGCCGCCTGCAACCTCCTCACCATCCTCTCGGGCAGGGTGCGCAAGGCGGACCGGACCATTACCGAGCAGATGCTGCGGGAGCGCTCCTTCCACTGCTACGGCACCGTCGATGCCCTCACCGGCATGCACAACCGCTACTGGTTGAACGACATGCTGGCGCGGATGGTCACCCGCAGCATACGCAGCGGGGCGCCGCTTGCCGTCATGATGATCGACATCGACAACTTCAAGGAGTTCGACGACAGCTACGGTCACCTGTGTGGCGACCGGGCCATTCACGCCGTGGCCCAGACCATTCTTGACCACCTGAGGCCCACCGTGCTCACCGCCCGCTACGGCGGCGACGAGTTCTTCGTCGCCATCCCCGGGGTCGCAATGGAACGGGCCCTGGAGATAGCCGAGAGGCTGCGCGAAGCCATCGCCGCCACCGAGATCCCGCACTCCCCCGCCCCTCTTGCGCCGGTGACCGTCTCCATCGGCGTCGCCGGTGTCCATCCCGGCCAGGGTGTCGACGACGTGATCGCCGCCGCCGACGCCGCCCTCTACCGCGCCAAGGGTTTCGGCCGCAACAGCGTGTCGCAGTAACCCAGTCACGCAAAGCCGCCAAGACGCAAAGCCTTGAGCAGAACCGGCCACCACGCTGAATCTTGCTTCGCGACACTACTCGCGCCCCAGCGCCCCCCCGTTACCAATCACGTCCCCCTGGACCCCCAGACTACCTGCCCACAAACCGCTGCACGCGAACCAGCGTCTCCCCCTTTGCAAAAGGGGTGACAGGGGGGATTTGAATTGCGCTCTCCCCAAAACAAAAAAGGCCCCGAGTTTTGTCTCAGGGCCTTTTGCCTTTCTTGGCGTCTTTGCGGCTTTGCGTGAGCCGGGGTTATTCCTTCGCCACCAGCACGATCTCGATCCTGCGGTTCTTGGCGCGTCCTTCCTCGGTGTCGTTGGAGGCGACAGGCTTGAACTCGCCGTAGGCGATCGCGCCGAGCAGTGCCGGATCAAGCCCCTGCTGCTGCAGGTAGCGGGTCACGTTGATGGCGCGCGCCGCCGAGAGCTCCCAGTTGGTGGGATAGCGCTTGGCCAGCTGCCCGACGATCTGCACGTTGTCGGTGTGCCCCTCGATCCGGACCGCCTTGTCCTTGACAGTCTTCAGGATGTCCACCACCTTCTGCAGCACCACCAGCCCCTCCGGCTTCACCTCCGCCTTGCCGGAATCGAAAAGCACGGAATCGACCATGTTCACGGTCAGCTTCCCTTTCAGCTCGGAGATGGTGACCTGCCCCTTGGCGATCTCACCCTTCATCTGCTCCAGGAGGTCGCCGTAGGTCTTGCTGGTCTTCTGTACTTCCTCCTTCTGCTTTTGCAGTCTGGCCACCTCCTCCTTGAGCCGCTTGTTCTCCGCCTCGAGGCCCGCCACGTTGGAGCTGAGCTCGCCCACCTTCTGGCTCAACTCGCCGATCTTCTGGTTCTTGGCGTCCGCGGTCGATCTCAAGGTATCCTCCAGCCCCTTCTTGTCGGCCGTGAGGGCGTTTCGTTCGCCGGTCATGGCCGCCAGGTCCGCGGTGAGCTTCTTGATGTCGTTTTTGAGCTGATCGTTCTCGCCCATGAGGATGTTGTACTGTCCCCGCTGCTCCTGGAGGCTCTTCTCCAGGTTCTGGGCCTCGAGCTCCTTCTTCTGGTAGGTACCGCTCGTTACGCACCCTGTCAGGGCGAAGCACACCAGCACCGAGAGACAAAACAACAGATTGCGCTTCATATTTATTCCTCCTCGCATCGGGTTCTCGTTTCATGCAGCCAGTGCACAATTATGGCGCGTAAAGCGGATCTTTCAATAAGAAAGATGCAACGGGCCGTCGCTATGAGTATGGGAGTTGCAGCCTGTGAGTGGTATACTTGTTACCAGAGAGAAAGGAGGTGTCGGCTATGAGAGAGATGAAGACGCCGATGACGCCGAAGATGAAAGTCATGATGGAGCGGGAGCGGAGCGGCAAGAAGACCCTGGTACCGCCCAAGCACGAGATGATGATGCGGCGTGAGCCCAACCACAACGTCCACGTCATCACCCACCATGGCAAGATCCACTCCGGTCGCAAGGGACGCACCATGTGATGGTTTCCCCTCCCGGGCACCCGTCCCGGCATGACTAAGAGGGCAATAAAGCTGGCACCCCGTTCCCGGGTCCAGCTTTTTTCATGTCGGAAAGGCTGCTATTGGGAAGCGTCCTGAAAGAACCTGCCCCCTCCCCACAGAGCGCTGCACGCGCCCCAGCGTCCCCCCCTTTGCGAAAGGGGGGACAGGGGGGATTTGCTTTTAGCTTACCTCCCGCGGCGCATGCCTCAAAAAGAGAAAAGCGAGCAGCGGCAAGGTAGCCAGGAACCCGTAAAACAACAGGTAGAAGCTCTGCCCCACCCCTCCCTGGTCCGCAAGCCTCCCCACCAGCGGCCCCGTGACCACGAACAGGAGCCGGAACGACACCGACTGCAGCGACAGTGTGGCGGCGCGGTTGGCGCTGGCAGATTCCCGCTGGGTATGGGCGAGCATCATGGGCCCACGCAGCCCGCGCATGCAGGTCAGGAGGTAGTAGAACAAAAAGCCCCAGATCCCGCCGGCGAGCCCGAGCCCCAGGTAGCCAACCACCACCAGCAGCAAAAAGAGCAGGACCATGCCCCGGTCCCCCAGGCGTGCATGCATGCGATGACTGGCGAGGGCGCACAGGGCGACGGTGAGGTTGGCGCCGGCCCAGACCGGCCCGAACCACGCCACCGGCACGCCCGCGTGCTGCATGTAGGGCTGGATCAGCCAGACCGGGTAGAACGACGCCACCCCGAGCACCGTATTGAGCAGGATGGTGTAGCGCAGGTGCCGGTTTTCTGCAAAAGCGTAGCGCGCGGTGGCGAGCGCCTCCGCCAGGTGGGAGCGAAGCGGCGCATGGGCCTTGGGGGTCTCCACCAACTGCCTGGTGACCAGGAGGCCGGCACCCCAGACCGCGATCTGGAGGATGAAGGGAAGTCTCGGCTGAAAAGCGTAAATGACGCCGGCCAGGACCGCACCGGTTGCCTCGCCCGCCTGGGCAAAACCGTGCATGCGCCCCTGGTGGCGCGCGTACGATTGCTCCTCCCCCTGTGCCCGCAGGGTCTCGAAGAGAAGTGCACTGTCCGAGCCGCTGATGAAGGAAAGCGACATCCCAAGGGTGATCTCTGCCAGCAGCACCGAAGCGAACGAGTCGGCCCAGATGTAGATGCCCCAGCCGATGATGCCGAGGAGGGATGCGGTGTTGAGGGCGCAGCGATACCCGAGCCGGTCGCTCACGTACCCCGCCGGGTAGTCGAGCGCGAGGGTTGCCACCGAGAAGATGCTCTGTATGAGCAGGATCTGGGTGAGCGACAGCCCGGCGTGGTCCTTCCAGAAGAGCGTGATGATCGCCATGGGGAACAGCATCATCTGCAGGAAGGAGAAGAGGTACAGCTTGCGGATGTTGTCGGAGAGCTTTCCCATGACAGCATCCGTACCCGCTCCGGACGATTTTTGCAACCCCAAAACCTTTTACCTCACGCAAAGCCGCCAAGGCGCAAAGATTATTGGGTGGAGCAACCCAATTGGTTTAGTCTCTCCCGGCGCCTTTGCGTCTTTGCGTGAAAATTAAGGTTCTAAAGCTTCTTGGGGTCTCCGCGCTGCGCGACTTTACCTTAAAGCCTTTGTCTTTGCATTGCCAGATGTCAATTATCAATTGTCAATTGAAGCCCCCGCCTGTAATATAGCCTCGCTCCAGAAAACGCTGGCAAACGAGGAATCCCTTGAAAGAAACGGACCGGGTCGTGACACCTGACGATGACAAGAAGAGAAACTTCGTGCTGGCCCCGCTGACCGGCGTGTATCTCCTCGCCATGCTGGTCACCCTTTCCGACCTGGGGGGAGACTTCCCCTTCATGGGGCGGCTGTACAAGGGGGACCAGGCCGAACACCTGATCTTCACCAACAGCATCGTCTTGCTGTACCTTATCGTCGGGATCCTCAAGCGGCAGTGGCTCACCCTCTGGCTGCTGATCGCCTACAACTTCGTTGCCAGCGCCAGCGGCATGGCCAACCTCGTCATGCTCCCCGTCCAACATGTCCTCACCGCCTCCGGCACCCTCGTCCCCGACTACGGCTACCGCATCAACGCCTTCTGCGTCTTCCTGTTGTTCCTCCTGCTCAACGTATTCCTCTACTTCCACAAAGACCGCTTCGACAACAAATCGATCTACCTCTGGTAGAGGTAGCCCCGTAGCGGCGCCCCAATCTCCCCGCGTCCCCATCTGTATCCTCACACATTCCGAAAAGTGGAACGTGTTGCCCACGAAGCGCTGCCCGTGACCAAGCGTCCCCCCTTTTGCGAAGGGGGGACAGGGGGGACAGGGGGGATTTTGCCTCATAAAAAAAAGGGCCACGGCAATGCCATGGCCCTTTCCCTAATATGTCTTTGCAGTAACTCTTAAGCCTTAACCTTCTCAGCCGCAAGCACCCCTTCAGCAGCCGAGCTTTCTTTCAGCCACGGCTCGCCCACCGGCAGGTTGATGCCGGACTCGGCGTAGACCGCAACGGTCATCAGGTAGAGCGCGGAGAAAGCACAGACCAGCAGGTCGTAAGCGGCGAAGGTGCCGGCGAGCGCGCTGCCGGTGAACTCTTTCACGTCCAGCCCGATGAAGCCCAGCAGCAGGGTGAGGAAGATGAAGGCCAGCGTCGCGTGGTGCTTCATGGAGGCGATGAAGAGGATGAAGGTGAATACGGTCCAGGCCACCAGGTAGAAGCCGAGGTCATTGGCGTTGAATGCGAGCGTCGGGTAGGCTTTCACCAGGTCCGCGTTCTTGCCGAAGATGATCATGAGGCAGAGCGAGATCCAGAAGGCACCGTAGCCAGTGAAGGCGCAGAAGCCGAAGTTGTTACCGGTCTTGAATTCCATCAGGCCGGCGATCATTTGTGCCGTCCCGCCAAAGCAGAGACCGAGCCAGAGCACGGGGGCGATACCGCACCAGCCCAGGTTGTGGCATTGCAGCACGAATGTCGTCATACCGAAGCCAGCAAGACCGACTACCGCAGGATTCCCCAGTTTCACATTACTCATTTTTACCCTCCTGATTTGCGTTGCGATATCACGTCGCTATTGATTCCGTATACGCAATAACCGTACCGCCACCGCGCGACATCGCGCAATCAAAAGAACGTTCGATATTCAAGGAGTTACGAAGCCAGTATCCCGTGCCCGTGTTCGGCGTACTTTTGCAGATTTGCAAAGGAAATCCGGCTCTCCGCGACAGCCGGCGGCTAAAACGACGGTACTCCGACCATTTGCACGACATAGCGCCATTTGGCAGCTTTTTTTGCACAAATGCAAAAATTGTGACAGCGCCGGCCGCCGTCGTTGCCTCCACAAAGCGGGCAAGGATTCCGCTAAGTTCGCTTGTCACGCTAATTTTCTCTGCAGACCGGTTAAAGTTCCACGCGAGGATGCCGAACCGCGCCCCCCCCCCGCAGGCAAGGAAGGAACCACTCCCGTGAGGACCGGCCTCACCAGCACCTCCTTCACCGGCAGCGTCGCCAACGGTGTTACAGTAAGATTCCCTGCGCCGCCAGAAGCGGAACCCGCGAAACGAAAGGCCGGCGTTCCAACGAACGCCGGCCTTCTTTTTGCCCGTCCCGGTTGTATCGCCTCCCGTCCTCCAATGAATCACCCTCGACTTTTTCGTTGCCAAACCCGGCTCCCACAGACTGCATCACCCGAAAATGTGATGTCTTTTCCTCGCTGCAAGACATGTTTTTGGTGCGCACGTCTTTTCCTGTTTAGCATCAAGGTGTTGGGGAATTCAAAAAGAAACATCTCCCTGAGAAAAATAGACTTCTTTTTCCCGTCCGCAGACTTTCTATCGCGACAAGATGACCTCGAGACTCCGCTGTAGCTAATTAAGAACACGGAGGTTTGGAAATAATGCAAATCAGCAAAAGTCACGCTGGCACCAGAAGATTAGCCCGCTACAATTTGCGACATTGGCGGAAGGCGTATGAGCCACGGGAGGTGAAAGGCCAATGACCAAGTTAATTACCACTTTTCCTACGAACGCAAGGAAGCTGCTCGAAAGGGCGCGGAAGGTACAGACGTCGGTGAACAACAGTCCCCACTTCCAGCAGAAGAGCGCAGAGTTCGGTCAGGACATGCAGAGGTTGGCGGAGGGGATCGATCGGCTGCAAAAAGCCGATGATGATGCACAAAGCAGGGACGTACAGAAGATGGCGTACCGTGACAAGGTCAGGGATGAAGTGATGGTGATCCTGAAGAGGATCGTGAAGCACGTGGAATTGGCCGCGAATGATGATGCCGCTGTCTTGCAGGACTCCGGGTTCGAGGTCACCCAGGCGAAATCCGGCAAGGTGCGGTATTCACACCCGCTGCCTGCACCAGCACTGACATTGAAGCATGGGCCGGCAAGTGGCACTTTGGTGGCCAGTGCGAAAGCGGTACCCGGCGCAGCAAGTTACGAGTTCCACATCACCGATGCTGACCCGACCGTGCCAACCAACTACAGTCCCTTTGGGACGTTCGCCCACGGGACGAACGTCAGCATCCCCGGCCGCACGCCCGGCCAGACGTACTCAGTAATAGCCCGTTGCATCGGCAGCTCCGGCCCCGGTGCCTGGTCCGCCCCCTTCAGTATCATCTCGTTGTAAGTAGACCACCCACGGCCCGACCGGCACCCGGTCGGGCTTTCAAGCTTCTACTAGCCAGCGTTCTTGGGGTTGTTCCGGAGGATGAGGAATTAAATCCGGAGGGAGCACATCATGAACAGCGGCAACCAGCAATCTGCATTGCAGCACACCCCATGGATGGGTATCGCCCGAAAAGAGATCGGGCAGAAGGAAGTTGCCGGCCACCGGGACAACCCGAGGATTCTTTCCTACCACGCTACTACTACCC
This sequence comes from Geomonas agri, assembly GCF_020179605.1. Classification (NCBI taxonomy): domain Bacteria; kingdom Pseudomonadati; phylum Thermodesulfobacteriota; class Desulfuromonadia; order Geobacterales; family Geobacteraceae; genus Geomonas; species Geomonas agri. Next base: position 1,756,202 of record NZ_JAINZO010000002.1, on the reverse strand, counting down.
TGAAGGCCACCGACGATGAGACGCCCTGGTGTTCCTCGTTCGTCAACTGGTGCCTCAAGCAAGCAGGCGTGAAAGGTACGGACTCTGCCGCTGCGACAAGCTGGGTCGAGTAAGGGATACCTTCAGGACCTGTACCGGGTGCTATCACCGTTATCTGTAGCAGAAAGGCAACCGACCGAAGTTTTTCAACCTCCGGCGCCCACGCCGGCTTTCTCATTGAAGAGACCGCCACTCACTTCAGGCTTTTGGGCGGCACCCAAGGTAACAGCGTGAAGGAGTCGACCTTTTCCAAAAAGAGTTGGACCTTGCTGGGGCGACGCTTGCCTGGAGTGGTCAACATTAACAACGAGGTTCCAAAATGAAGTTGAGCCCTATTGCAGTGTTGGTCTCGTTGTTCCTATCAGCCACATTCGTTCTCGCGGTAGAAGAGCCGGCCCAATACGAGCAACGTCACGAACTCCACCGTGTCATGTCCCATCCTCCCCATTCACCCTTGCGTTTTACGCTAGCAAATGGAAAGGAACGGCAGTCGCTGGAAGTGAAGTATGTCGATGCCATGACTATTTCTTTTAGGATTGAGAAATCCGGGACATGCAGTCGAAACGAGCGAGGAAAAGCGACAATTGCGGAGAAGTGGTGGTTGGGTGCAGAAACGGATGAAAACGAGGCCGGCGAAGCAGTCAACGTTCAAGAATACGTCTACGAAAAGGACAAGCAGTGCACCATCTATATCCGGATCGATGAGGCAACTTGGAGTCAGGCAACAATACAGGAGGCTGCCGATTGCTGCAGAATCTGTATGACCTCAACAGACACAATGCACCTCAAAGGAATGGTGCCTATCCCTTCTCACACTCTCCCGTCTAGACCTCGCCATCATTAAGCTTGATTCTTCTGATCCTTTAATTTAAATTGCGGCTAACCTGCGTCCAGTAACATTCCGAGGTCGAGCAGAGTGATGCCAGCCGACTACATCAAGCAGTTCACCACCCTCAACCGGGCTCCCGGCCCCGTCTGGAATGAGTCGACCAAGCGCAGAGCGCCCCACAAACCGCTCCTGCTGCTGGCGGTGATGGACCTCATCCAACGTGGCGTCATCACCGCCCCTTTCATCGACGCCTCCGGTGATCTGGTGGAACTTAACGAACTGTTCTGCCTCTACTGGCGCCGCATCATCCCCCTCGGTCAAACCAGCAGCATCGCCTTCCCCTTCTCACGCTTGGACCGTGAGCCCTTCTGGCACCTAATACCCAAGCCGGGAAAGCAACTAACTCCAGCCGTCATCAACAACACCTCGACCGTGACCTATCTGCGCAAGCACATCTTAGGGGCGACACTGGATGATGAACTCTTCCTGCTTATGAAGAGCGAAACCGGCGCGGAAGCCTTGAGAGAGGTACTGTTCCAATCATGCTTTTCTGACATGGCTCAGTTGCTACTGCGCGAGCAGTCGGTCATCAACAGGGAAGCATCCGAGTACAGCCGCATCCTTGAGGAACAGTCGCACCTGCCTCTTGTGAAGGCACTCGTTGAGGCACAAAATTATCGTCCCGCCGCCCGTGCTCAAGCCTTTAGGAGGATGGTAGTCAAGGCCTACGACCACAGGTGCGCCTTGTGTGGTGTACGCATCATCACCCCCGAGCAACACACCGCAGTCGACGCCGCCCACATCGTCCCGTGGAGCAAAACCCAAAACGACGACATCCGTAACGGCATGGCACTTTGCAAGCTCTGCCACTGGGCCTTTGACGAAGGGATGATGAGCGTGTCAAAGGACTACAACGTCCTCACCTCCCGACAGATCATCGCAGATCCCAACGTCCCAGGATTTCTACTCACCCTCAACGGCCGCGCCATCATCCCGCCGCAGGACCATGACCTTTGGCCAGCCCAGGAATATCTGTCGGAGCACAGGAAGGATTGGCGGCTGTAAGTTGGGGTTCCAAACAATGCGCTCGCCATCAGAAGGATTTTTCCTGATTGGACAGTATAGAGACACTATTATCTCATTATTTAACATTATATTAGATGATCAGGAGACACGTTAATGATTATCAAAACATCCGATAATAGGGAAGCCGACATTCAGGAGCTACAACGGCTCCTTACTTGCGAGATTTCGGCTAAACAGCGTTTTTTTATAGAGCGTGAGATCAAGTCGATCGCTTCAGGTCTTCGCGGTGAGGAAAGCTCCACCTATTACATCGATTTCCGTTACCGCGATAACCCGAACTGGGCGATTATTCACGACCTGAGGTTGGAACTCAATGGGTTCGTGGCCCAGATTGACCACCTGCTTATCAACCGATGTCTCGATGTGTATGTCCTGGAGTCAAAGAACTATTACTACGGCATTAAAATCACAACAGAGGGAGAATTCCTCACCTGGAATGGAAGGTCCTTCGTCGGCATCGAATCCCCTATCGAACAGAACAAGCGACACATCAGTCTGCTGGAAAAAGTCGTAGCTCAAAATGGACTTCTACCGACCAGGCTGGGGCTCGCCATGCCTGCTGCGTTTCACAATTACGTGCTCGTTGCACCGACTTCCCGGATTGATCGACCTGCTGCCGCACAGTTCGACTCCAGTCCCGTCATAAAAGCCGATGCACTTGTGGAAGCCATAGGGAAGCGTGTTGACGCAATGGGAGTTATAAATACATTCGCGTCGGCAGCAAAGATAGTCTCTTCGGAGACCCTGCAGTCCTTCGCCTCATCCCTGGCTCATCTCCATCGGCCATCCAAAATGAACTTCGCCAAGAAGTTCGGCGTGTCCGCCCAAAACTTGACATCGGCTGCAAACGAGCAAACCCCCTCGGCCGAAACCGCTGACGGTATAAAGAAAGCATGCTGTGAGACTTGCGGAATCGAAGTCGAAAGCAAAGTCGTATACTTCTGCAGAATGAATAACAAGAAGTTTGGCGGGAAAACCCTTTGTCAGGCCTGTCAGCGAATACCTATTCAAGCAGAGGAACCAGGAATAATCGAATTAGTGGAAGCAGCCGAAACCGATGAGATCAACTCTGCAAGCTGTGATAAATGCGGAACACCAGTGGACAGAAAAGTGGCCTTCTTCTGCCGCGTGAATGGTAAACGCTTTGGTGGGAAAGTTCTCTGCAGGACATGCCAAAGTGCTTAAAAACCTGGCCAGTAGCCAGCCTCAAGCTAGCGTTTCGGTTCACAACAGTCCTTTAACTCATCTGCACGGGCAATGTAAGCATCCGGTCACAGCCTAGATCGGACTTTACTCACTCGTAGCGCCCCGCATCTGTCAGAGTCCTGGCGCTGCCCCCTTTAAAATCCTTTCACTGTAACCACTCAGTCAAAACCCGACCGGCGGTACCCGGTCGGGTTTTGCTCGTCACGGGATCCTCTCATTCGCCAGGCCATAGTTTAAAGCTATAGTTGCCCCATGAATGAGCCAAATGACATTCTACCTCCATACCGCAGCCTGCTACCGGGCTTTGTCAGCTCCACCCAAGAAGAAATTAATTTTTGTTTGATATTTACGAGCCATTAAATTTTACTGGTGAGCCAGAGCTTATTACCAACAACTCTGGAGGCCTCATGAACATCTCTGCCGATCAACTGCAGAAAGCAATGGAGGACTTTGACCAAAACATGAGGAACCATGCAGAGTGGTCTGCGTGGACGGAGAACAGAAGTTATAAGTTTGCGATCATGTACAACGGCCGGATCTACCCAGTTAAACAAATTTTGGCAATGGCGACTGGCCACCCCAAAAATTCTTTCTCAGGGGGAGCAGAGGCGAACACAGTTGTTAAGGCGTGCGGATTGAAAATCATCTCCCTAAGAGCATCCTCCTGGTCCATTAAATCCGACTCCGATGCTATCAAGGGTCTCGATAAATCGGCTTTCACACAAGGGACAGGTATCCCAATCGAAATTCGTCCTTTCTTCCTGGAACATGAACTCCAAGCGGGCGAACGCTATCCAGTGAAGCTAATCTGTAATGGAGGCCGCTTTGACGCTTTCATTGCCATGGAAAATAGCCAAACCGGCAGGACTCGCCTGTTCTGGCATAAAGACTTCATCAATGAACTCGCCGCTCGCTTTCCAGTGCATTATGATTGCATACAAGAAAATGAACTTGTAGATGGACTCCCGACCGCCCAAATGCGACTAACGAGGCTGGAAGGTTTTAATAGCTACATAGTGACATTTCAAGAAGTGGAGCCTACAAATATTGAGTGGTCCGAGGAAGAGTTAGAAGCCGCAGTAAGAGGATATCTGTTGATGCGCGAGCAGGAGGTTGCTGGAAGTACCTATAATAAAGCAGAAATCAACAGAACCCTCCGTGAGGGCAAGCTCTCGAAAAGAAGCAAAGCATCTATCGAATATAGGATGCAAAATATTTCGTCTGTTCTCAGAGATATTGACGAGCCAATTATTTCTGGATATTTGCCTGCCCAAAATGTCGGGGCCAAAACAAAAACGAAGATTCAGTCGATACTGGACCGACTTGAAGGATGTAAGAAAGAAGATTATGAGCTTACGAATGACCAAGAAGTCTTGGATACAAGAGTAAAGCGGCTTCTTAAAAGGAAAATGAACGCAGTACCACCAGGTCAACAGTCGCCAACGCAATCAACAATAACTACTCTTTCTTATTTCCGCGATCCTTCAGTCAAGACGTGGGTTTTGCAAGCATCAAGAGGTCATTGTGAAGCGTGCACCAAACCTGCCCCGTTTGCAAACAAAGATGGGCTACCTTATCTCGAAGTGCATCACGTTATTACTCTTGCTGAAGGTGGCCCCGATACAGTGAACAACGCTGTCGCCCTATGCCCAAATTGTCATCGGAGATGCCACTTGTCGAACGATGGAGAGGCCTACACCGCTCATCTTTATACTTCTGTACAAAGGTTGCAAAAAAACCAATAGAGCACATTCTGGCGCCCGGTGCCACCTCCCGCATAGCGCGGTCGCCTTTCTGGAACCGCCTCGGTGCCAGTTGGCACATCTACAGCATGGTTATGAACTGAAGGAGATCACGGACCACTTAGGAATGCGCTACACGTCCGTCAGCAAGATCATAAGCGGTACCTCGCTGACGGGTGATTTCCCAAGACCTTGCACCATCTCGGGGTGCCAGTACAGGGCATAGATGCAGAAAGTTGCTCGAGGCAAACTTACACAGCGAAGGGAGCCAGGTGCTCATACTCCTGTAGTAGTGGGAGCCAAAGGAGCGGCAATAATGCCGTAACGTTCACCATGTCGACGATGGTGCCAAGCAGTGACCTGATTTTCTCATCGTTGATCTTCTCCTGCTTGATAGCAACCGTCATTTTTCGAAGATGGTTGAATCCCTCTATGCAGTACTCATGCAGGAGCCCCTTTTCCAGATGCGCCTTAACCAGTGCTTTAGAAACAAAGGCGACGCCCTGGCCTGCCAGCACCGATTCGATCATAAACTTCAAATCATCGCAGACAATGACCCCCCTGAAATCATTTAATTGCAGCGAGCATTTCCGCAGGTTTTCCGAAAGCATGTCGCGGCAGCTACACCCTTCGACACGCGTGATGATCCGATTGTCCAGCAGCCAGGATAGAGGGGAGTTATACCGTGCAAGGTCGGGCTTCGCGTTAATGATGAAAATCATCTCGTCATCAGGAAGTTCAAAGGTTTTCAACCCGCGAAAGTCAAGGTTGCCATTATGCTCGATGACCGTGATATCGAATAAGCCCCCTTTCAAACCATCAAGCAACGCTTTCGGATGCTGAACGAGGATTTTGAAATTTGCCCCATCCGAATTGGACAGCAGAAAGGTGTTCATGATTTTCGACATGTGGCTCACAGCAAATGCCACAGTCGAGCCAATTGACAGCTTTAGATCCGCTCCCGGATGGGCAACATCCTGGATCAGATCTTCTTCAAGCTGAACGATCCGCTCTGCTTTTTTCAAAAAGCGCAACCCCATATCTGTCGGGATCAACTCCGCCCCCGAGCGGTCGATCAGGCGGCAACCAAAACTGTCTTCCAGGAACCTGACCCGATGGGAAACCGCCGATTGGGTGACGTTAAGGGAGACTGCTGCTTTCGAAAAGCTCTTCTCCCGTAACACGGCGATGATTGTCCTTAGATACTCGATGTCCATAGTTGCACTCTCTCCTCTCGATTTTCCTAAAATTAATCTGCCATAACGTCTGCAAAAAGAAAAGAAATCTCGAATTCTGCCGCGGTCATGAACAACTTTAATAGGCTGATGAAGGTATTCGATTATGAAAGTGGCGTTTCAGGCGTTTTCGCGCCGAGGGTTCCGCCAATCCGCCGGTCGTCAAAAAAGTAGTGTTAACAGCACTGCCAAGAGCGGGGGGTAAAGGATTTGGCACCCTAAATGAAATATTAGCACCGACTATCGAAATCTGAATGCAAATAATGCTGTCATGAGCAAAATTCATACCGGGGTGTGGTCGCCGAGACCACCGTCGAACACCGTAGGCACGCACCGTTACCAGTGCCCACCGGGCTGCTGGATTGCAGGTAAAACTCAAAAGGAGGAAGCACAGATGAAGACTTCGCAGAAGACGATGCTGACGGCTCTGTCGTTAGGTGCCTTCGCCTTTGTCGCGGCCGCAGGAGCGGACCTGGCAAAAGCGTCGACCTATCACAAGACCGATTCGGCAGGGGCGGTAACCCTGAAGGACCGAACCGGGAACCCGATTCCCGTCGGCAGCACCACGCCGTACAGTCCGGAAAAAACCTGTGGTACCTGTCACGACACCAACCTGATCACGCAAGGGTACCATTTCCAGCAAGGGAAAGGCTTCTCCAACACTGACATCAGGGTCTCGGACAACTACAATGCCGCGAAGCCTTGGCTTCTTTCTGACGGCATGTATGGCAAATGGTGACCGCCGTCTTCGGACTCGAGCCAGTTGGCTCGTAAGAGCAATACCAGCAGCACCCAGATGGACAAGACTTCTTACTTCTTTACCGCCAATTGCGGCGCATGCCACCCCGGCGGAGCGGCCACCCAGTACGACCGCAACGGCAATCTCTACTTCAACAAAAGTACGAACCTCTTCGGATATCTCAGCGGCGTTGCAGCGCTGACCGATCCGGGCGCCAAACTGGACGGCGACTACGGCTTCATCAACCCGACCACCGGCGTGCCTGGAACGGCAAACTGGAGCAAGACCGGCGTCATGGAACCGGACTGCCTGATGTGCCACATGAACAAGTACGACACCACCACCAAGACCGTTTTCGATGCCACCAAAAACTATGTGACCTTTAACAACAACGACATGGGGGCGAGCTGGCACAAACGGGCCGCCACCGCACGAGGCATCTCGGTTGCCGGGGTTGCCAACTTCGAATCGGCAGCGACCCTCGGCGCGGGATGGGGGCAGGTAACCTACGCCACCAACGTGCCTGATGGAACACCACCGATGGCAACGGCCATATCGATAAACTACGTGCTCGGCACCACTGCCGGCACCCTGGTTACCGACAGCGGAAATTACGTGATCCCGACTGGCATCATCGGCGCAGCCGGCAACAACAACTGCCGCGGCTGCCACACCTCGCCGGACGGCAAGAAGTCCGGTCGCACCACGACTGCTACAACCGACGTCCACAATGCGCTGACCTGCACCCGCTGCCATGTCACTCCCAACACCGGGACCACCGACGCGCTGGGCCTTGCGATGGGTAACCCCCACCAGATTGGCAAAGGTAACATCACCATCGGTGCGGTTCGCAACGACTTGGACAAGACCGTCAAGAGCTGCGCAGCCTGCCATATCGAAGGTGGTGACGCTTCAGCCCCGAACCCGGCAGCGGCACACCTCGACAAGGTGCCGGGGTCTCACCTGAACTTCATGGCCTGCCAGGTCTGCCATATCCGCTTCATAAGCGCCGGCAGCACGACGTCCCCCACGATTCCGGAGCAGGTGATCGAGATGACGTCCAACGGAACCCAGAACATATCGAAACTGAACGCCTACCTCGGGACCGACCCTCTTGACCCCACCAAGAACCTGCCGGAGCTCGCCAGCCAGCCCTTCCGCTGGTACCCCGGCCTCAGGTGGTGGGATAACAAGATGACCACCGTGAAGCCGCTCTACACCGCCTGGTTTGGCGAATGGATCAGCGGTGAGGGGAATGCTGCCGTGATCAAGCCGATCGCCCTTCGCCTGGCTCGCAAGGGCATGACGGATCAGTACGCCCAGAACTTCAGCCGCATGGCTTCGCTGCCGCTGACCCCCGGAACCCAGGTTGCCAGCGGTGCACCCATCCTGTACAAGAAAGACGAAATCAAGGCCGCCCTGGTACGCATGAGTACCGTTACCGACTCGGCTAATCCGTCGAATGACAAAATCTCCAACCGACCTGTTCTGGTACGCGCAGACAAGGTGTACTTCTTGAACGCAGCGGGCGAGGTGGAGTATTTCGAAAGCACGGTTGCTGAAAGCCACGACTTTGCGATCAACCACAATGTGGTCGCGAAGCGCGATCAGGCTAACCTGGCAATAAAGCCTGGGCCGTACGGTGCCGGTGGTTGTACGGACTGCCACGGGAATAATTCGGCTTTCTTCCATGGCGTTCAACTTGCCGAACCCGCCCAGTACGATTACCTCGACGAAGCAGGGACCGTTTCCAATCCCAATGCCGGAAAGCCCGACTACAAGCCGCACTACAAAACTCTGGGCTATACCGAGTTCAGGGCGAAACAGCTTACCGCTGACATTGTCCCGACTGTCACACGCGTTCTGGGGCAGGGCAGCGTGGCTGTCAACCAGGGCACCAGCAGCTGCACCACAGAAGGCAGCAACGAATGTGTCATCGGTGCTGTTCCCGCCTCCGAGGTCACCTTTACCGCAACTCCGGCACCTGACCAGAGCTTTGTCAAATGGTCAGGGTGCACACCCTCTGACACCGATCCGCTTTCCTGCGTGGCCAATGTCGGCACCCCGGCATCGGGAGCAGAAAACCCCGGAATCGTGGTCATAGCAACCTTCACTGAGCCCGCAGCTCCCACTCCTCCGCCGGCAGTCGCCACCTACAAGTTGAGCGCTTCGTCAGTTACCGTAGGCGGCACCAATGGCGGCACTCTCGGTGTTACCTCGGTAGATGTTGCATCGGGAAGCGACTATTTCATCAGTGTGCGTCCTGCCGCCGGTTACACGGTGACGGCTGCTACCGTTGACGGCGCGGATGCCTTGAGCGTGGTCCGGGCAAACGGCGGATATCCATTCACCAACATAGGCGCAGCCCACAGCTTTATCGTAACCTTCACTGCAGACCAGGCGTACACCCTTACCGTCGGGGCGACCACGAACGGCACGGTTTCTCCCGGCACGCAGTCAGTAGCAAAAGGCAAAAGCGCCACGTTCTACTTCACCCCGGCAACCGGGTATGCCATTCAGGATGTCAAGGTTGACGGCAGCTCTGTGGGAACTCCGAGCTTCTTCACGTTCGCTGACGTTGCAACCAACCACAGCCTCGATGTTACCTTCGGAAATGCCGTCACTTTGACCACCTCCGTCACCAACGGCAGTCTCAAGGTTAATGCTACGCCGGTATCTGGCACGACAACAATTGCCGCTGGCAGCAAGCCTCAGATCGACGTGGCACCCAACGCCCACTATAAGCTGTATCGCCTGACCGTTGGTGGTGTTAACGTTACGGCCAGCGCAGTTAAGAATGCCGACGGTTCGTATACCTACACACCGGCAACTGCAATAAACGGGAACACCACCGTAAGCGCCAACTGCTCGATGATTTACTGGGCTCTCACGGGAACTGCCAGTGCCAACGGCAAGGTGGGTCTCAGTTCCACTCAAGTAGCCGACGGCGGGAGCTATTTTGTCAACATAACTCCCAACAGCGGTTATATGATTGCGTCGGTGACCGACAACGGTGTCGATGTGACCAGCCAGGTTGCTAATGGCGGCTACAAGGTACTCGACATTACCTCTAACCGTGCAATTGCGGCAACATTTGTAGCAAAATAACAACAAAGGCCTCCGGGGGAATCCTCGGAGGCCTTTGTTCATCCATCTTGCTGCGCCTCGGTGCCAGGTCTTGAAATGCAAGTTTTTACTACTACAACTAGCTTTGCCATGCCTACTGCCTGATGAGCAACCACTACCACCTCACCATTAACACTCCAGATGCAAACATCTCCCGCTGAATACTCCAACTAAACGGCACCTACCACAGCCCTTCAACAAACGACACGGCCGGGGGGCCACATCTTACAGGGACGCCTCAAGGCGTTATAGTCGAAAATGACTCGCACCTCCTGTAACACTCTCGCTACGTAGTGCTGAACCCAGTTCGGGCTGGCAGGATTTCCTCGCAGAGAGCATCCATGCCGTGCTGCGGCAGCCGGATGAGTTCCAAGGGGGGGAAAACGAACTGAAGGACCTGGTCGACAAGGTGACGACGTACGACACTTACGGCCAGACCGGGTACCTGGGCATGGGAGCCAACAACGTTATCCTGCAAAAGGCCCTGGACAGGCTCCTGGGGCAGAGATAAGGCCAAGCGGGAGGGCCTCAGCCGGCATCGGCCAGGCTCTTGTCTTCTGGGGTTTGCTAGTAGCCTTGGAAATAGAGCGGGACACTGGCGCCAAGGCCATGGACAACGCTGGTGAAGGCGTTGCGGTTTTCCAGTTTGTCCGCACCGAAACGCTCTTCGAAGAGGCGCCGGATCATCGGGATGCGGGAGGTACCACCGGTGAGGAAGACGGTGTCTATCTGGTCACTGCGAAGTCCGGACTTGCTGATCACCTCGTCGATGCAGCCGGAGATCCGGCCCAGGTTATCCCGGTTGATGGTTTCGAACTCCTCCCTGGTTATCCCCTCGTCAATTTTCAGCCCTCGCTCCTGGAAAGTAATCTGCGCGGAGTCTTGCTGCGACAGCTCGCATTTCGCCTTCTCGATGCACTGGAACAGGAAGAAGCCGTAGTTGTCACTGATGAGGTGCTCCAGGTTTTCAAGGGCCTGCCTGTCGGTGGCGGCGTTCTTGATGAGGCGGATCTGCTCCCTGGTCTTTCTCGTTCGCAACAGCGGAATCCGGTGCCACTGGCACAGGGTGTAGATGATGCTGTGCGGGATGTCGAACAGCTCGTCCTTCCCCATCCCCTTGTACTTGACGCCGCGGCCGAAATACTTGGCCACCTTCTCCCACATGATCTGCGAGTCGAATTTATCGCCGGCGGTGTAGACGCCTCCGATGGAGAGGACGTCGGCGCGCCGGTCGGCACGGGCGAAGTCTCCCCCTTTTACCCGGATCACCGTGAAGTCGGAGGTCCCGCCGCCGAAGTCGCCGATGAACACCAGCTTTTCAGATCCTGCAGGGAGCGTCTCTTCGTACGCGAGGGCGGCGGCCACGGGCTCGAACTGGAAATGGATGTGACGGAAGCCCGCCTTCCGCGCGGCCTGCTCCAGCCGCTGCTGCGCCAGGGCGTCCTTCTCCGCATCCTCGGAAAACACGACGGGACGGCCGAGGACCACGCTGTCCACCGGAGAGCCGACGTAGGCCTCCCCCTTGGACTTGATCCTCCTCAGGATGATGGCGACCAGGTCGTCGATGCCGTACTTCTTGCCGAACACCTCGGTCCCCTCAAAGCTCCTGTTGGGGAGGAAGGTCTTTATGGACTGCATGAAACGCCCCGCCGCCCCCTCGTTGACGTAGTTATCGATCGCGTCCTGGCCGGTGAAGATTTCGTCATCCTCGTTGAAGTACAGGACCGAGCGCATCAGCGAAGCATTGGCGCTGGACTCGTCGATGTCGATGACGTCGACCCTGCCGTCTCGGCAGATGGAAAGAGCGGAATTGGTGGTACCAAAATCGATGCCGAAAACTACCTTCATGCTGACTCCCGAAAAAACAACAAGGGCGGGATCCGAGGACCCCGCCCTGAGAAATAAACCGGTGAATGTTGTAGCAGAAAGGTGAGGATGGTGGCAAGTTGTAAACGACCTGCTGGCATCAAACTCAGAAACCGGTATTTTCCCGGTGTGCTGATGCGAAATCTCCCACAGTTGAAAGCTTTACGAACTCAGAAACAAGCATATACTTGACGCAAATTCGAGCGCAGAAATAGATATTTTCCTGAAAGGCCGAACCCTTTGCAAGGAGGGGGCGGAAAGCAACGGGTCTTCTTTTGAAGGTAGCCGGGCTGCCATGGATAATCCATTGGCATGCCCGGCTTTTCATTGTCAGAAGGACACACGAAAGGAGGCAGCAACCATGAAACAGTTGATGTCGAGAAACACTTTCCGGATGCTACTGACAGGTGCCGTCACCCTCGCTTCCCTCTCGTTGCCACCTGCCTACGGCCAGGGAATTCCTGATGATGCCGGCTATCACAACCGGCAGGGGATGGAATACTTTAACAAGGGCTTTTACGAGCATACTCCCAGGCACCAGGATACCGAAGCGGCACGGAGTTATGGATTGGCCGTGAAAGAATTCACCGCTGCAATTGAAAAAGACTCTTACTCCGCCGAAGCACACAGGAACCTGGGCCGTGTGTACTATGTGCAGAAAAACTTTGCCGGTGCAGCAGAAGAATACCGGCGGGTTACCGAACTTGCACCGGGCGATCTTGACGCCTACGTGAACGCCTCCCTGGCCTGTATCGAACTGAAGAGGTTTGATGAGGCCATTCATCTCCTTCAAAGCGCAAAAGGCCGAACCTCTGACCCGAAGGCCCTGGAGACACTCGATTCGTACATTGCGAAAACAACTGCCCAGCAGGCGAAGGGGGTGAACAAATGATGCGCCATTTCATCATTTCCATCATTCTCCTGATCGGGTGCGCTTTTCCCGTTTCAGCCGCTGATCCGCATTCGGCATATTACAGTGCCGACACCGACAAGCTAATCTGGTTCATCCATGCTTCCGACACACATATCGGGACGTCAGGGTCCACGGATACAACGAATCTGCAGTGGCTGACAGGTCAGGCAAAGAGTGTCATCAATCCAAGCTTCATCGTGGTTACGGGTGACCTGACCGATTCGACGAACGGAAACATCTTCGGTTATCCCAACGGCCCCTACCAGGCCGAATGGGACCAGTATAAGAGCATCCTGGGTGCAAACGGCGTGGATGCAAGCAGCTACTTTGACATTCCGGGCAACCACGACGCCTACAATGATCAATATTTCAGCTATTACCTGAACAACTCTGTACAAGGGCGGGCGACCGGAAGGACACAGGCATCCTGGACAAGGACCGGGCCGTGGGGGAAATACCATTTTCTGGGCGTCAACACCCCGGACAACACCGGGAAGCCGTTCAGCATAGTCTGGCCGTACGGTGACAATGCCGGGCTGGACACCACCGAGCTCTCTTTCATCAGTTCGGAGATGAATGCCAACTCTGATGCAAAGTTGACCCTGGTCTTCGGGCACCATCCCCTTGTCGCAACAGACAGCAGCAGCGACACCTACCTCTTCTATGGAAAAGATGATTTCGTCAACCTGATGAACGGCTACGGTGCATCGATGTACGGTTACGGGCATACCCATGCCTCGTCCGAAAAGTTCTTTACCCAGAACATGACCGACGGGGTGTTCTACTTCAACGTGTCGTCCATCGGCAAGGACAGCCCCAACCAGTTCACGGTGACAGCGATCGACTGCAACGGCATCTCCTCCGTCACCCAGACCAAAGGTACGTGGCCGGTGGTGCTTATCACCGCACCTGTGGACCGGCGACTGGGAGGCGTGGTCACCCCCTATGCGTACAACGTCACCAATTCAGCAACGAATCCGGTGCGTGCCCTTGTTTTTGATCCGGCAACGGTCACACAGGTCCAGTTCAGGGTGAACGGAGGCTCCTGGCAACCGATGCAGAACGTGTCCGGCAACCCCGCTCTCTGGCAGGGGAACTGGAATGCATCGACCTTGGCCGCAAGCGAGTATGCGTTGGAGGTTCAAGCGACAACAGGTTCGGGAGTGAGGTCTGATGGCATAACCGCGTACGTCGAATCTCCATTGCCGACCGCTCCGTCAGGCCTTACAGCAACGGCGGCCTCCGGCAGCCAGATCAATCTTGCCTGGGCGGACAACTCCACAAATGAGCAGGGCTTCAAAATCGAGCGGTGTGCCGGCGCAGGATGCAGTGATTTCAGCCAAATAACAACTGTCGGCGCCAACGTCACAACCTGGTCCAACACCGGGCTGACTGCCTCCACTAGCTACAGTTACCGCGTACGCGCCTACAACCTGGCAGGCGATTCGGCGTATTCTCCGGCAGCCAGTGTAACGACTTTCGCTGCATCAGCAGTGCCTTCCGCACCGACGGGCCTGGCCGCCACAGCCGTCTCCAAAAGCCAGATCAACCTTGCCTGGACGGACAATGCGAACAACGAAACCCAATTTCTGATCGAGCGCTGCAAAGGATCGACCTGCACCAACTTCGCCCAGGTAGCTGCCGTTGGTGCGAATGTAACCAGCTATTCGAATACCAAGCTCACGGCAAATACCGTTTATCGTTACCGCGTTCGCGCGAGGAACGCTGCCGGCTCGTCGGGGTATTCCAACGTTGCTTCAGCAACGACACCGAAGCGATGACTACCGCGGCCTCGGTATAAGCAGCGGCGAGCTCAAGTCAGGCTTGCAAAGTTGCAAAGTAGGGGATGAGAGGTGGTAACGCAAAGGGCTTAGCCGGCATCGGCTAAGCCCTTCGTTTGCGGTCATGCTAATAGCAAGGTGATCAGTTGGTTTGAGTCGCAGGGGTGATGGGTACGCCTTCCAAGTACAAGGTGTCGGCGCTTAAGTCGGCATCGTTGTCCCACGCTACGAAATAGCCTCCATTACGGGCTGTTTTGAACATGCTGACATCTTCCAGTTCCTTGAACGCTTCACGTTGCAACAAAGGTCTTACGTCATATCTACGAACTTCCCCGTCGGCAAAACTGACATCAAGCGTCCAGTCATCGTTCGTGTGTATCCAGTTAATTATTCTCATTCACTCAAGTCCTTTTATTTTGAACACAGTTTCACCTTCAACAGCTAATTGCCAGTCGGCCAGCAGTTCCTCGTTGTGGATTTCCATCCAAGCTTCCACGAGCTTTCGTTTTGGTGGAGGAAGCCAACCATCAAGGATGCTGCCGTCCTCAATAGCAAAAACAGCGACGTCGCCTTGGAATTCCGCATGCAGGTGGGGAAGGTGGTGCTGCTGGTAGTCCCTGTAGAACATTCTGATGATGATCCCGAAGAACATAGAAATTGTCGGCATTCGCCCAACCTCCTGGCCCCAAGGATACATGCTGCCTGATTAACAGACAGCACAAAGCTAACCCATCTTCCTGAACTTTGCAAGGTACCCGCAATATTGCCTTCAAGGTAGGGCAAGGAGGCCATAGTTGCTAATGTTCCCGTCGCATGGCAACCTTCCCTTCGCCCCGAGAGGGATCAACATGGTACAGCGGGGCAGCGACACCACCGGCAAAAAAGGGGGCGAGATGATAGACCTCAGGCTAGGAAGCTCGGGGGCAGAGGTTATGCGGTTGCAGAGTCTTCTTAACAGGCACCGGCCCCACCTCCAGACACTCGAGGCAGACGGTATATTAGGCCCCAGAACAGAAGCTGCTGTCCGAGAATTCCAATCATCGGCTGGAATATCAATAGACGGGGTGGTTGGCGCGAAAACATGGGCGGCTCTGGAACGTGGAGTGACCACTGCATCTGAAGTCAGCCCCGTACCTTTTCATGATGCCCTTTGGCTCAAAATAGCTGCTGGTGAAGTTGGGCAAAGAGAGTTCCCACGCTCACCAGCTAACCCTAGAATCATAATATATCATGGTTCGACATCGCTCCGAGCGACGAGTGATGAGGTGGCTTGGTGTTCCGCGTTTGTCAACTGGTGCCTCAGACAGGCCGGCATAACGGGGACCAATTCAGCCGCAGCAACAAGCTGGCTGCATTGGGGACAGATGACATGCCCAAAGCCTGGCGCAATTACAGTTGTCCGAAAAAATACGGGACAGAACCACGTTTCCTTCTATATCGACGAGACAAGAGACTATTACAAGTTGCTGGGTGGAAACCAGGGAGACCAAGTTAGGATCTCCAATTACTACAAGTCACACTGGGTTGCGCAGGGGCACCGTTGGCCGAAGCCTAGTCAGTCTTAGGAGGTATACGATGCTTAGATGTGTAGTGACCATGGCCTTTTTTGTTACGCTTACCGTTGTGACAAGCGTAGAGGCGAAGAGCGATGCTCAAGATTTCTGGAGCAGATTCAGGCAGGCAGTATTGAGCGGAGACAGTGACCGTGTGGCAGCGATGACAAAGTTGCCGCTGTGGGTGCGCGGCCCCGATGACAGTGACCCTGTAATGTACTATGGCAGGCAGGACTTTGCGAGAGTACTTAAACGTCTGCTCAATCAAGAAGTCTCGTTCTTGAAGGACGGCAAAGTCATTTCGAGAACGATGCTTGAAGTGATAAAGGAAAAGAGGAATTTAAGCTCTAAAGACCTGCAGGTGCCAGATAGCCTGTCAGTTGAGCTTTTCTATTTCCAGAAAGTAGTTGGAATATGGGTTTTTACCCGGGGCTACCTAGAAGATGGCTCCGATTGAGGAGTGATCACCAGATAAACGAGTGGCATCCGTAAGGACAAGAAAAAAGGCGCAGCCTGGTGGCTACGCCTTTTTGGTTTCTTTTGGAGCGGGAAACGGGATTCGAACCCGCGACCTTCAGCTTGGGAAGCTGACACTCTACCACTGAGTTATTCCCGCTTGGTGGAAGAAAACTTTTACCGCATTTGGCGGGAGCTGTCAATGGTTTTGTTGGTTTAGAGGGTGTCTTGTCTACTTCACCACGAGCTTGGACAGCATCTTCTCGGCCAGATCTTTGCTGGACACCTCATAGTTGCCACTCTTGATCTGCGTACGTAACTCCTCGACCCGATCCACCCGAATATCATCCCGCCTCTGCTTGGAGGTGGGGACCACGGGCATGTAGCTGGACAGCTCGACTTTGTCGGCGGCCGCCTGCTGCTTGGCTGCTTCCACTTGCACTTCGCCGGTATCGGGTTTGTCGTTACGTACGACGGCAAGATGGGAAACGGCCGGGTTGGAATTGAGGTCTTCTACTTTCATCTGATTTCGCCCCCAGTAGGTTAGGTAGGATTAGGTTTAGTACCGTTTCGACACCCTCGGCAATAACTTTAGCTTTTTTTCATCACTCGTCGATTTTTCTTACAAAGGGTAGCTGCAGCAGCCCCGGAAACTCGCTGACCCGGTAGGTTGCAGCATCCAACTCGCTCTGGTCGCCGTAACCGTAGCTGCAACCGACGGTCCACACCCCGGCACCGCCCCCGGCGGCGATGTCGTTGACGCTGTCACCGACCATGACGCACTGCCTCGCAGCGATGCCGAATTCGTTCAGCACGGCGAGCACGGGCTCCGGGGAGGGTTTCCGATACGGGAAGGAGTCGGCACCGAAGATGTCGGTGAAATGCCGCTCCAGCCCGAGCTTCGCCAGCACTTCCCGGCACAGGGCAACGTTCTTGTTGGACAAGACCACCATCGGGATGCCCAGCCCGCCCAGTTCGCCCAGGGTCTCGGCCACGCCGGGATAGGGACGGGTCTTGTCGGCTATGTGCGCCAGGTTGTAGGCGAGAAAGTCTTCCAGCGCCCGCTCTACCTCGGGCTCGGCCACGCCGGGAAGCGCCCGCTCCACCAGATTGCGCGCCCCCTGCCCCACCAATTTGCGCACGTCCGGAATACCGATTTGCGGCAGCCCGAACTTGCCCCGGATCAGGTTGGTGGCATCGGTCAGGTCGGGCAGCGAATCGATCAGCGTGCCGTCCAGGTCGAAGATGAGCAGCCGGATGCAATCCATTGTCACTCTCCAGATACGAAAGAACCGCGGCAACCGGCTGCTGGGCCGGTCACCGCGGTGTGTTGGTGCAATAAACGAACCTCTACAGATGAGGCGCGGGGATTATTCCCACTCGATGGTTGCGGGAGGCTTCTGGCTGATGTCGTACACCACGCGGTTGACACCCTTGACTTCGTTGATAATCCGCGAGGATATGCTCCCCAAAAGCTCGTAGGGGAGCTTGACCCAGTCGGCGGTCATGCCGTCCAGGGAGTTCACCGCGCGCAGGGCGACGGTCCACTCGTAGGTGCGGGCATCCCCCATGACGCCGACGGTTTTCACCGGCAGCAGCACGGCAAAGGACTGCCAGATGTCGCGATATAACCCAGCCTTGCGGATTTCCTCGATGACGATGGCGTCGGCCTCGCGCAGGATGTCGAGTTTCTCCACGGAGAGTTCGCCGATGCAGCGGATGGCGAGACCCGGGCCCGGGAAGGGCTGGCGGTAGACCACCTCGTCGGGCATGCCCAGTTCCTTGCCCAGAAGTCGTACCTCGTCCTTGAAGAGCTCGCGCACCGGCTCGAGGAGCTTCAGGTTCATCTTCTCGGGGAGGCCGCCCACGTTGTGGTGGCTCTTGATGACCGCGGAGGGGCCCTTGGTAGAAACGGACTCGATCACGTCGGGGTAGAGGGTCCCCTGCGCCAGGTAGTCGACCTGGCCCAGCTTCTTGGCCTCTTCCTCGAAGAGGTAGATGAACTCGTTGCCGATGATCTTGCGCTTCTGCTCGGGGTCGGAGACGCCGTCGAGCATGTTGAGGAAGCGGTCGGTGGCGTCGACGTAGTCGAGGTTGATCTTGAAGTGCTTGGTGAAGAGGTTCACCACCTTCTCGGCCTCGCCCTTACGAAGCAGGCCGTTGTTCACGAAGACGCACTGGAGCTGGTCGCCGATCGCCTTGTGGATCAGGACGGCGACGACGGAGGAGTCGACCCCGCCGGAGAGGGCGCACAGGACCTTGCCGGTGCCGACCTTTTTGCGGATGTCTTCGATCTCGGTCTCGATGAAGTTGGCCATGGTCCAGGTCGGCTTGGAGCCGCAGACGTTGAACAGGAAGTTGCCCAGCATCTCGTCGCCGCGCGGGGTGTGCACCACTTCGGGGTGAAACTGTACGCCGTAGAAGTTCTTCTTCTCGTCCTTCATGGCGGCCACCGGGCATCCGGTGGTGTGGGCCATCAGCTTGAAGCCGGCCGGCATCTGCTCGATGCGGTCGCCGTGGGACATCCAGACTTCGGCGCCCCCCTCGAAGCCCGCGAAAATCTCGCTCGCGCCGTCCAGCACCAGGGTGGCGCGGCCGAACTCGCGCTTGTCGCAGCGCTCGACGCGCCCGCCCAGCTGCTGGGTCATGAGCTGCATGCCGTAGCAGATGCCCAGGACCGGGATGCCGAGGTCGTAGATGCCGAGGTCGGAGTGCGGGGCGTCCTTGTCGTAGACGCTGGAGGGGCCGCCGGAGAGGATGATCCCCTTCGGTGCGAAGGCCTTGATCTTCTCGAGCGCCATGTTGTAGGGGTGGATTTCGCAGTAGACGCTCTGCTCCCTCACCCGGCGCGCGATGAGCTGGGTCACCTGGGAGCCGAAGTCGAGGATCAGCACCTTTTCTGAGTGGATATCTACGGTCATTGGGTTCGATTCCTTATTTTAGAAAATCAGAAGGCTGTCACGCCAAGACGCGAAGGCGCAAAGAATGCAAAACCAGGTCTTGCTTTCTTTGCGTCTTTGCGGCTCTGCGTGAGCGATTTATTTTTCCACCCGGTAGTTCGGGGCTTCCTTGGTGATCATGACGTCGTGGACGTGGGATTCTTTCAGGCCCGCGCCGGTGATCCTGACGAAGCGGCCGTTTTGCTGCAGGTCGACGATGGTGCGGCTGCCGGTGTAGCCCATGCCGGCCCGGAGGCCTCCCATCAGCTGGTGCACGTTGGCGGAGAGCGGTCCCCTGAGCGGCACCATGCCCTCGATCCCTTCCGGGACCAGTTTCACGTCGGCGTCGACGTCGCTCTGGAAGTAGCGGTCCTTGCTCCCCTCTTTCATGGCGCCGATGGAGCCCATGCCGCGGTAGCTCTTGTAGGCACGCCCCTGGTACAGGATGGTGTCGCCCGGGGATTCCTCGGTACCGGCGAAGAGGGAGCCGATCATGATCACGTCGGCGCCGGCCGCGACGGCCTTGGTCAGGTCGCCGGAGTACTTGATGCCGCCGTCGGCGATGAGCGGGATGTTGTGCTTCTTGGCGACCTTGGAGCACTCGGCGATGGCGGTGATCTGCGGCACGCCGATGCCGGCGACCACGCGGGTGGTGCAGATGGAGCCCGGTCCGATGCCTACCTTGATGGCGTCGACGCCGGCCTTGATGAGCGCCTCGGCGGCAGCGGCGGTGGCAATGTTGCCGGCCACGAGCTCGAGGGTCGGGTAGGTTCTCTTGATGCGGGCGATGGCGTCGATGACGCCCTGGGAGTGACCGTGGGCGGTGTCGATGACCACCACGTCCACGCCGGCCTTCATGAGCGCCTCGATGCGGGCGTCAACGTCCGGGGTGGGGCCGACGGCGGCGCCGACCCTCAGGCGCCCGAGGGAGTCCTTGCACGCGTTGGGGTACTTCTTGATCTTCTCGATGTCCTTGATGGTGATGAGGCCCTTGAGGTTCTTCTCCTCGTCGACCACCAGGAGCTTCTCGACTCTCGTGTGCTTCAGGTGTTCCTTGGCCTGCTCCAAGGTGGTACCCACCGGCACGGTGACCAGGTTCCTTTTGGTCATGCGGTCGGCGATGGGGAGATCGAGGTCGGTCTCGAAACGGAGGTCCCTGTTGGTCAGAATGCCGACCAGCTTCCCGTTGGCCTTGGTGATCGGCACCCCGGAGATGCGGTACTTGGCCATCATCTCGAGCGCTTCCCTGATGCGCTGGTTGGGACGCATGGTGATCGGGTCGACGATCATCCCGGACTCGCTCTTCTTCACCTTGTCCACTTCCATGGCCTGCTCGGCGATGGTGAGGTTCTTGTGGATGAAGCCGATGCCCCCTTCACGCGCCATGCAGATAGCGGCCCTCGACTCGGTGACCGTGTCCATGGCAGCACTCACCAGCGGGATGTTCAGCTGTATGTTGTTGGTCAGTCGGGTGCTCAGATCGGTATCGCGGGGGAGGATGAGTGAGTGGGCAGGGAGAAGCAGGACGTCGTCAAACGTGAGACCTTCGGGAAGGCTGCTTTCTAACATTAGGGAAACTCCTTTTGTTGTTTCGAGGCAGGTTTTAACCGGAAAACTTATTACAAGGGGAAAGGCAAGTCAACTAAAATTAGGCTAATGACAGAGAAAAAACCTATACGATTTCCCATCCTTAGCGTCTACACAACTTCGGCTAATGGGATAAGGAAAACGCCCCCTCCGGACCGGGCGGGAGGGGGCGTTTCGGTTACATCGGGATGAAGGCGTCCTTGCTCCCCATGCGGCCCAGAGAGGCGACGATCAGTTCCACCGCGTGGTCCAGGTCGGACAGCGACATGGTCTCCACCGGGGTGTGCATGTAGCGCAGCGGCAGCTTGACCAAGGCCGTGGCGACGCCGCCGCGGGAGATCTGCATGACGTTGGCGTCGGTGCCGGTGGCGCGCGCGATACCGGTGTACTGCACGGCGATGTTGTTTTGCGTTGCGGTGTCGGAGAGGAGATCGAAGAGCACCGGGTTGATGTTGGGGCCGCGCGGCAGGATCGGGCCTTTGCCCAGCCCCACTTCGCCGTTGTGTTTCTTATCCACATCGGGCTGGTCGGTGGCGAAGTCGACCTCGACGCAGATGCCGACGTCGGGGTTCACCGAGTAGGAACTGGTGGAGCCTCCCCTGAGCCCGACCTCCTCCTGCACCGAGGAGACGCCGTAGAGGTCGACCGGGAGTTTCGACGGCAGTTCGGAGACGCGGCGCAGCACCTCGGCCACCACGAAGCTCCCCGCCTTGTCGTCCAGGCCGCGCGAGCTGACCCGGTCGCCGAAGAGGCTCTCAAGGCTGCTGGCGAAGGTGATGGGATCGCCCACGCGCACCCACTCCTGCGCCTCTTTCTTGCTGGCGGCGCCGATGTCGATGTACTGGGCGTCGAGCTTGATCACCGTGTCGCGCTCCTTGGGCTCGATCAGGTGAATGGGGCGCTTGCCGATGACGCCGTTTAACCTGCCGCGGGAGGTGTGCACGTGCACCCGCATGCCCGGAGTGATGTGCGGATCGACGCCGCCGATGGCGGAGAAGTAGATGAAGCCGTTGTCGTCCAGGTAACGCACCTGCAGGCCGATCTCGTCGGAGTGGCCGACCACCATGACGCGGGGCCGGTTGCTCCCTTCGCCCTGGATCATCCCGAAGACGTTGCCCATGACGTCGGTGGCCACCTGGCAGAAGGGTTCTATATAGGAGCGGAATACCCGCTGGGCCGGCTGCTCGTAGCCCGAGGGGCTGGGCGCGGCCAGAAGCTGCTGCAGAAATGCAAAGGATGCGTCGCGCATGTCGGAACCTCCGGAAGATTATGCTTGAAGATTAAAAAAGGGCAGAGCCCATTCTCACCCTACCCTTTATGATTTCTTTTTTCAATATGCCGTAGCGTGGCGAGGCCGCTCACATCGGGTACTTGCCCATGGCAGCGGGGTCCATGTGGTCGAGGAAGTCGACGAAGCGGCGGGCGTTGTTCTCCTGGGCGAAGCCTTCCTCGTTCATGTCGAGACTGGAGGCGCGGGTCAGGACATCGTTGTTCACCTGCACCGGGAGGTGGTACTTGAGGGACATGAGCATGGCCTCGGCGACGTGGACCTCGAGCCGCAACTCTTCCCCTGCCCCAGGCTTCAGGCGTACCGAGGCGGTGAAGACGCCATCGTTGAGGCTCTCGACATAGATCCCGACGACGGTCATGTCCAGCCGCTCGATGAGGGTGGTGAACACGTCCTTGCGACTGTTGCGCGCGCTCATCTCGCGCCCGACGAACTGGGCAGCGAAGGAGACCGATTCGGATGCATTGATCCATACCGGGACGGCGTGCTTCTCCTCGGCGTCTTTCAGTATGATGACCGGCATCTGGGCGATGGCGTCCAGGGCGAAGCCGAATACCTTCATTTCAACGTACATGGGTGCCTCGTCCCTCCCGCTGTCAGACATCGAGGATCTCTCCCTTGAGGAGAGTCTGCAATCCTTGCGTGATGCGCACGTTGACCAGGCGCCCGGCCAGGACGGGATCGCCGTCCATGACGGTGGCGCGGTTGCCGCCGGTCCTGCCAAAGAGCGCATCCCCGGTGCTGCTGGGCCCTTCCACCAGCACCCGCTGCACCCGTCCCACGAAACTCTCGTTGCGCGCCAGCGTGATCCTTTTCTGCGCCGCCTGCAGGCGCTCCAGGCGGGCCTGCTTCTCGGCCCTCTTTACCTCGTCCGGGAACTCGGCCGCCCTGGTGCCGGGGCGGGCCGAGTAGATGAAGGAGAAGAGGTCGGCGTACTGAACCTCCTCGATCAGCTCCATGGTCTGCTCGAAGGCGGCCTCGTCCTCGCCCGGGAAGCCGACGATCATGTCACCGGTGAACTGGATCTCCGGGCAGGCGTCCCTGAGCGCGCGCACCTTGTCCAGGTACTGGGCCCGGGTGTAACCACGGTTCATCTTTTTCAGCACGGCGTCGCTTCCGGACTGGGCAGGGAGGTGGATGTGCGGCGCGAGCTTTTCGATCTCCGCGAAGCAGGCGATCAGCCTCGGGGAGATGTCCTTGGGATGCGAGGTCGTGAAGCGGAGCCTCTCGACCCCCTCCACCTGCGCCACCAGGCGCAACAGGTCGGCGAAATCGGGTGCGCCCGGCTCCTTGAAGCCGTAGGAGTTGACGTTCTGCCCCAAGAGGGTCACCTCGGTGACGCCGGCGGCGGCCAGGGCGGCGACCTCCTCGATTACCTTGTCAGCGCTCCTGCTGATCTCGCGGCCGCGCACGTGCGGCACGATGCAGTAGGCGCAGAAGTTGTCGCACCCCTGCATAACCGTGACGAAGCGGGAGACGCCCCCCTCGCTCTCGGCGTGCGGGAAGAGGTCAAAGCGCTTCTCGTCATCGAGAAAATCGGTGGCGACGCTCTGCTTGCCCTGCTCGGCCCCGGTGACCATCTTCTGCAACAGGTGCAGGTTATGGGTGCCGAAGACCAGGTTCACGAAGGGTGCCTTCTTTAAGAGCCGCTCCCCTTCCTGCTGCGCGACGCAGCCCCCTACGCCGATGATCAGCCCCGGCTTTTGCTTCTTCATCGACTTGAACTTGCCCAGGTGTCCATAGACGCGCTGCTCGGCGGTCGCCCGGATGCTGCAGGTGTTCAAAAGGACCAGGTCCGCGTCCACCGGGTCGGCGGTCTGCTGGTACCCAATTCCCTTCATCAAGGTCACTATCTTCTCGGAATCGCTCACGTTCATCTGGCAGCCGAACGTTTCCAGGTAAAGCTTTTTTGCCTTATTCACGTCTATATCCTGATGGTTTAAATGCATGAATAGTACGAAAATTGGCCGCACGCAGTCAACACCTATTAAGCCGACCGCGCCGCTTCTTTCCCCTAACCCGAAGATCGCACATTAGCCGACACAAATCATTAACCTAGCGCTATATGCAATAAAAAATATATTGACATATGACGTCTCGAAGATCTATAAGATCTCGTTAGCGTGGCGGCCCCGAAGCGGCCGTGCGTTTCTGCCACGACACATCCTCTCCAAACTAAACATTACTAATGATTAGGGCTCCTCATTTAGATTATAAAATTCCAAACATACAGATTTCCTCTAAATCTACCGGTAAATAATCCGATTACAGCAGTAACGCCCAGATTTAATGAGTTAGGGCCGGACCAGACGAGCCCAATGAAATACCTTCGACCAAAGGTTGGTGTAAAAACCAACGAAACAGAAAGGAGAAGTGAATGAGAAAACTGGAGAAACTGTTGATCGGGGCCGCGGTATGTGCCCTGGCTACCCCTGTCGTGGCGCAGGCAGAAGACCAGGACATGCAGAAGAAGATCGATGAACTGACCAAGAAGGTGCAGAAGCTCGAGGAGCAGCAGAAGGGCTCGGACCAGAAGAAGGTCGAGGACCTGACCCGCAAGGTCGACAGGATCGAAGAGAAGTCGCTGGGCAAGTGGCTTACCATCGGCGGCGACTACCGCTTCCGCGTCGACTCCCTCAGGGGCGACGTCGCGGCCCACTCCGACGCCATCGGCACCATGAACAACCTGGTCGGCGGATTTTTAGGCCCAAACGGAGTGGCAGGTACCCCGATCGGTTCGGCAGACGGGACCAATAGCCCCACCGCTCTCCAGTTCATCATGATGGGGAAATCCGGCTCGCTGTTCACACCTTCCCAGTTCAACACCATCCTCAACAGCTACATGCCGCAGGCCATGGCTGCAGCCCTCCCCGGCATCTTCACCGCCATGGGCTCCGGCAATTTCACCGTACAGAACACCGCCCTCACCCCGCAGCAGCAGGGTATCCTGAACACCCTTGGGGCCAAGGTAATGCCGACGGTGATGAACATGCAGATCGGCAGCATCCCCAACATGCTCGGTCTGGTCCAGGCAATGAACCCTGCGGCAACGGCAACGACCAAGGTAGGCGACGTCTTCAGCGGCCTTCCCGCTGCCCAGCAACAACTCGCCCAGCAGATGCTGATGCAGGCCTTCCTTGGCCAGGCCGGTGCCCTGAACAACAACGTCTCCAACCTGGCCACCACTCAGGCCTACAAGGCTAAGAACGACCTCCTGTACACTAACCGTCTCGGCATCGACATGCACGCCAAGGCCACCAAGGACGTGACCGTGAATGTGCGCCTGGTCGCCTACAAGACCTTCGGCTCGCAGGATGACTCGGCCGTCACCAACAACGGCAACACCCCGTTCTTCGCCGACCGCGTCGGCGCCTTCGATGGCACCTTGGGGCACGTCCCCACGTCGAGCCTCCTCGACGTCGACCGCGCCTACGCCACCTGGAGCAACATCGCCGAGCAGCCGATCTGGTTCTCCGTCGGCCGCAGGCCCTCCACCAACGGCGCACCGAGCAACCTGCGCCTGAACAACGAACGCCCGGGCAACGGCGGCACCCCTGCCCTGCTGGTCGACTACGCCTTCGACGGCATGACCCTCGGCTGGGCGCCGGACATCGATGCCCTCCCCGGCGCCTACGCCAAGGTCTGCTACGGCCGCGGCTTTGAGTCCGGCTTCGAGACCCCGAGCAACAGCCTGAGAGACACCGACATGCTGGGTGTGGCCCTCATCCCGGTCGACACCGACCCGCTGCGCGTCTGGCTGCAGTGGAACCGCGGCTTCAACATCTTCGACTTCCCGGTCATGTCCAACACCGCCTTCGGCAACACCGGTCCGGCCACCTCGCTGGGCGACATCGACTGGTACGGCGCAGGCTTCATGAGCACCATGAAAAACATCGGCCCGGGCAAACTCAACTTCTTCGCCGATGCGGGCTTGAGCGTCACCCACCCCAACAACAACGTCTCCAACAACGCGGGCTTCCAGGGTCTCATGACCGGTTCCTTCTTCAACCAGGAGGCACCCACCGACAAGACCGGCTGGGCCGCCTACGCCGGCGCGCGCTACGACTACGAGCCGACCAAGACCAAGTTCGGCGTCGAGTACAACCACGGTTCCAAGAACTGGATCACCTTCGCCCCTGCGGCCGACGACATGTGGACCTCCAAGCTGGGGACCCGCGGCGACGTCTACGAGGCGTACCTGATCCAGGAACTCAACCTGAAACCGATCTCCTCGCACCTGTCCAAGGCCTTCTTCAAGATCGGTTACCAGTACTACGACTTCGCGTACACCGGGAGCAACAACTGGGTAGGCGCACCGCAGAAGATCTCGGACATCAAGTCCACCGACCTGATGCTGCTCCAGCCGCTTAAGAGCGCGCAGGACGTCTACGCGACCTTCGAAGTTAAGTTCTAACCCCGTACGCCCCCCGCGGAACCGCGAACCCGGGGGGGGCGCCACCGCCCCCACCCCACCCCCAAAAGGAGAACGAAGATGAAAAAAGCAGTTTCGGTAATGGTCCTGGTAGCAGTCGCAGCGCTCACCATCTTCTGCTTCGGCAGCGTCGCCAGCGCAGGTGACGAGATCAAAATGGTGGGTGTCATCACCAAGATCGACATCGCCGGCAAGGATGCCAAAACCGCCACCGCCACCTTGAAGGACAACAAGACCGAGCAGCTCGTGGTGATCACCGTGGAAGACGACCTGACCCTGGACAAGTTCAAGGACCACAGGATCGTGGAAGGCGACGAGATCCGCTGTAAGTACGAGGTTATCGACGGCAAGAACGTCTCCAAACTGTTCAGGAAGACCGCCGGCTGTTAAGCCGGGAAGGTTCCTCGTAGGTGGCGCTGTAGTTATCACGATTGCAGCGCTTCTTTTTGCCCAAAAACATGCTGTTTTCGGTATATATTAAGGACTTTATATAGCTGTGACGGCGCAAGCTGATTTACTACGGGAGGTTGTTGAATGAGAGGTATGCTGGGATTTTTGGCGGGAGTGGCGCTTTTGGTGTTCGCCGCGCAGGGGATGGCGGCGGTGGACCACGCCGAGT
Organism: Geomonas agri; assembly: GCF_020179605.1. Classification (NCBI taxonomy): domain Bacteria; kingdom Pseudomonadati; phylum Thermodesulfobacteriota; class Desulfuromonadia; order Geobacterales; family Geobacteraceae; genus Geomonas; species Geomonas agri. Next base: position 1,728,766 of record NZ_JAINZO010000002.1, on the reverse strand, counting down.
TCGTCAAGGGGCCGTTCAAGAGCGGCATCGAGGTGACCAAGGTCTGTCTCGAGTGTCACGAGCAGCAGGCGGCTGATTTCATGAAGACCACGCACTGGACCTGGGCGGGCACGCCCAACATGGTCAAGGGGATGGAGAAGAGCACCAAGAAATACGGCAAGTCCAACATGATCAACTCGTTCTGCACCTCGATCCAGGGGGGCAAGGACGGGGTGGTGCACGAATCCTGCGGCAAATGCCACGCCGGCTATGGCTGGACCCGTACCGACTTCGACTTCACCGACAAGGGCAAGGTCGACTGCCTCATCTGCCATGCCCAGAAAGGAAACTACACCAGGGCCACGGTGGGCTGCGATATCGACAAGAAGAGCATCGACAAGAAGGCCATGGACCTGAACGTCGCCGCCCAGAGCGTGGGCCTTCCCACCCGTAAGAACTGCGGCGCCTGCCACTTCTTCGGCGGCGGCGGTGATGCCGTCAAGAACGCGGGCCTCGATTCCACCCTGGAGAAGACCAAGAAGTCCCAGGACGTGCACATGGGGAGCAAGGAGAGCGGCGGACAGGACATGAGCTGCCAGAGCTGCCACGTGACCAAGAACCACAAGATCGGCGGCGCGTCGAGCATGATGGCCCACTACGACACCCGCGTTAACTGCGAGCAGTGCCACTCCGGCGCCAAGGCTCCGCACCAGAAGGCCAAAAACGGCGCACTCATCAACCGGCACCTCGCCACCGTCGCCTGCCAGACCTGCCACATCCCCTTCTTCGCCAAGGGCCAGGCCACCAAGATGGCGTGGAAGTGGTCCGATGTGGGCAAGAACATCACCGCCGAGGAGCAGTTCGACAAGGAGACCTACGCCAAGCACAAGGGGACCTTCGTCTGGGGCATGAACGTGAAGCCGGTCTACGCCTGGAACAACGGCATGGTCGAGCGCTATATGGTGGGCGACAAGGTGAAGGATCCCACCAAGCCGGTGGTGATGATGCGCCCGGTCGGCGCCATCAAGGACCAGAAATCCAAGATTTACCCCTACAAGCTTTACAAGGGCGACCAGCCCATGGACGCCAAGTTCAAGAACCTGATCATCTTCCAGCAGTACAAATCTCTGTGGGTTGACTACGACTGGGATAAGGCGTGCCGCCTGGGCGCCGAAGGAACCGGCCTCCCCTACAGCGGCAAGTACCAGTTCGTGAATACCGTGGCCTACATTGCCGCCCAGCACGAAGTGGCTCCCAAGGAAGAGGCGCTGCAGTGCGGCGAGTGCCACATGGGCGGCAACCGTCTGGACTGGAAAGCGCTCGGCTACAAGGGCGACCCCATGCAGAAGGGCGGCAGGTTTGCCAAGAAAGCGCAGAAGGTGGCCAAGAAGTAGCATGATGTGACCAAGAAAGGGGCGGAGCATATTCCGCCCCTTTTTCCGTTGCCAGTGCAAGCGGGAGTGATGCTGCACTATCAGCCGCAGCATTTCCGTGCAGGCACCGTCATCGGCAGCACACCGATTGACACAGCTTCGACCGTAAAATTCATTCAGCACCACCCTCGACATACATCGGCATTCCACTAAACTATTCTCTCTGGTTGCCGATAACGATCAATGAGCAAGAGAACAGCTAACAAAGACAACAGGAGGGGTTCGATGAGCAAGAAAACCATGACAGCGGCAGTGCTCGGTCTCGCCTTGGCAGCTACCACGGCCTGGGCGGCAGGCGTACATCCCGGCAAGGAGTCGATCGAGAAAAGCGGCTATAAGGGGCCGGAAACCTGCGAGGAGTGCCACCCTGGCAGCGCCAAGGGCTTCCTGGACACCGTGCACTGGAAGCACGCCTCCAAGGTAACCAACGTGGAGGGGCTCAATCCCAAGGAAGAGTACGGGATGAAGAACCGCATCTACGTCATGTGCAACGGCAACGATATCGTCAACAACCTTAAGGAGATCCCCAAGAGCCCGGTGACCGGGAAGAGCAAGTTCTCCGGTTGCAACACCTGCCACCCTGGCAACCACCTCTCCGACGTCGGCAGCACCGGCGCCGCGGCCGAGGCGGCTGTCGACTGCCTGGTCTGCCACTCCACCGACTACGACTTCCGCCAGAGAAAACCGTTCAAGAACGAGAAGGGTGAGGTCGTGATGGGGCAGGACCGCAGCGTGAAGGCCGCGCTCGCCATCGGCAAGCCGACGGTCAAGAACTGCATGGTCTGTCACGAAGCGGCCGGCGGCGGCGTGATCGTCAAACGCGGCTTCACCTTCACCAAAGACACCGATGCCCACGCCGCCAAGGGCATGGTCTGCGTCGACTGTCACAAGGCAAAGAACCACAAGATGCCGAGCGGGCATGATCCCAACAACTGGGCCAACGACGGCGTCTTCGTCTCCTGTGCCGACACCTCCTGCCACGGTGTGAAGCCGCACAAGGATGCCGACCTGAACCGTCACTGCGCCAAGATCGCCTGCCAGACCTGCCACATCACCCGCACCGGCGGCGCATTCGCCAAGGACTTCACCGTCTGGGAGCAGACGCCGGACAAGTTCTACGAGCCGACCACGCTGAAGAAGGAAGCGAACGAGACCACGCCGGTGTACGCCTGGTACAACGGCACCGTGAAGAACACGCCGCACTTCATCGGGCCCAAGGGGAGCAAGAAGGACGGCAAGAGCAAGATCACGCCGTTTAAGATCTTCCAGGGCAAGGCCTACTACAATAAGCAGACCGGCGAGCTCCTCTCCATGGATTTCGCCCAGCCGATGTCCGATGGCGACACCCGCGCCGGCGTTCTCTCGGCAGCCAAGACACTGGGCCTGAAGAACCCCGAGAAGATCGCGAAGGAAGCGGTACCGGGGTGGCAGACCATCTATTTCGGCAGCAACCACCTGGTCACCAAGACCAAGGCGCTCTACTGCGCCAACTGCCACGCACCTAACGGCGTGCTCAACTTCAAGGACCTGGGGTACACCGACAAGGAGATCCTGAAGCTGACCTCGCCGGAGCTTTTCATGGAGAAGCTGGCACAGAAGCAAAAGGAAGACTGGTAGTAGCCACAGCTGCTGCTGTAGCATGCTGATACAGAAAAGCCCCCCTCTTTTGAGGGGGGCTTTTTTTATGGGTATTACCGTAACACGGCCTTTCTCTACAGAACCAAATCCCCCTTGTTCCCCCTTTTGCAAAGGGGGAACAAGGGTTGGAGGGACGTGCTGCGTGGGGAATATTTCGGATTACTTGCGGCCGACGCAGAGGAGGACGGGATAGCGGCGGGGATTGCCGTCAGGGCCCTTTTTTTCGATGGAGGCAGCTGTCACGACGGCGACATCGGTAAGGCCGTTTCTGGCAAACTCCCCGGTGAGGAATTCGCGAGAGAACCCGTGGTGCAGAACGCCGGTGGGGTCATCGTGGAAACGGCCGTCTTCGGTTTCGAGGTCGGCCAGTGCGAGCCAGCCGCCGGGCTTCAGGGCATTGGACAGGGTGGCGACGAGGGCTGTGACGTCCTGGACATGGTGCAGGGTCATGCTGCTCACAATGAGGTCGAAGCTCCCCTCCAGCTGCTGGTGCTCGAGGTCGAGCGGCAGCGTGGTGACGTTGTGGACGGCTTGAGCCTGGATCTTCTTGTTGAGAACCTCCAGCATCCCCTTTGAGCTGTCGGCACCGGTGATGTGGCCGACGAAGGGATGCAGGCCGAGGGTAACCAGGCCGCTGCCGCAACCGTAGTCAAGAGCATCCATACCGGGGTTCAAGGGGAGGGAATCGCGCATGGCGGCTACGACATCCTGCGCCAGCTTCAAACGGCGCGGTTCCTGGTCCCATTGGTCGGCTACGGCGTCGAAATCACGTTTGTTCTCTGAGTGCATGGTTTGCCTCCGGATCTGCAGGGCGACGCCCTGATGGTAAGGCAGCATAATATTCAAATACTAGAATGTCAAGATGGCGGTGCGGTGCAAGCGGGAATGGGAGGAATGGGGCTAGGGCAGTGGGGTTGGTGGACTGCAGGGACAGGTGCTTGAACGGATGATTTTTCCCTGGCTTTACCTGCCAAACAATGGTAAGGTCGCCTGTTCGCGTGGCGGGAAGTATTTTCGGCTACGGGCGGATTTGTGCTTGACTCTGCGCCGCCCGGGTGTTATATAATTCCTCTTTCCAAAAACCTAAAGCTACATTTTTCAAATACCCGGAGGTGCAGTTTGGCAAATCATAAATCGGCAATGAAGAGGATCAAGCAGACCGCAAAGAGGACTGAGCGCAACAAGCACGAGCGTTCTACCCTGCGCACTTTCATCAAGCGCGTTCGCGAAGCGGTTGCCACCAAGGATCAGGATGCTGCAAAGGCTGCTCTGGCTGCTGCTATCCCGGTCATCGATGGTGCTGCAACCAAGGGGATCATCCACTCCTCCAACGCTTCCAGGAACGTTTCCCGCCTCACCAAACTGGTCAACACCCTGGCCTAGTCCGGCAGCGGATTACATGAAAGCAAAAAGGGAATTCCCACCTGGGGATTCCCTTTTCTAGTTTGTACTTTCCCCTCCCTAACCCTCACCCTCCGGGGGAGGGAACCGGATCGGCCTAGCGCCGGCACGCCTCCATCACGAAACGCTCGAAGAGCGGCTCTTCTAATCCGCCTGACTTGAAGGCGAGATCCAGCTCCAACATCCGCTCGAAAATCCGCTGCAGCTCCACTGCCGTGTAGTTGCGCGCCTGCGCCGTCACCTTGCCCAGGAAGTACGGGTTGATGCCGGACGCCTTGGCGAGCTCGGACTGAGGCACCTTCCTGTCCAAGAGGTCGCGCACCTGCCAAAGCTGGCGAAAGTGCCGTGCCACGGCCCCCAGCATGCGCAGCGGAACCTCGCCGTCCTGCAAGAGCGCGGTCAGCATCTTCAGGGCGCGGGGGAGATCCTTGCTGCCCAGGGCATCGGTGAACTCGAACACGCTTTCCACCTTGGTATCGGAAACAATGGCCTTCACGTCGGCAACCGCCACAGTCTCCTTCTTGCCACAGTAGATGCACAGCTTCTCGATCTGCGAAACAAGCTCCTGCAGGTTGTTGCCCACCAGGTAGGCGAGCAAGTCTGCCGCGGCAGGCTCGATCTTCTTGCCGGCGGCACGCACCTCGTCGCGCACGTAGGGGCCGAGCTGGTTCTCGTAGGGACGCTTGAACTCGACGGCTTCGCCACGCTTCTTGAAATCGGCGTAGAACTTCTTGCGGCCGTCGACCTTCTCGGCCTGCAGGATGAGACAGGTGCCGGGCGAAGGATCCTGCAGGTAGGGAAGGAGCACCTCCATGGCATGGGCGGAAAGGTCCCCTCCCTTCTTCACCAGCACGACGCGGCGGTCGGCGAACATGGGGAGCGTCTGGGCCGCGCTGAAGACCTCTTCACCCTTGCACTCGTTGCCGTAGAAGATGTCCAGGTTGAAGTCGCGAAAGCCGGGATCGACTGCCCTATCCATCAACTTCTTGACGGCCCGCTCCACGAGGTACGGTTCCTCACCGTACAGAAGGTACAGCGACGCCAGCTCTCCCTTTTCCACCGCCTTGTTGAACTCTTCCGGTTTCATCTCTAACCTCACCTCAAAAAAACCGCCCACCCAGCCTGATGCTGAATGGGCGGCGTCGATCTTCGCAGTTGTCGTCGGTCCCTAGAAGCGCTCGCCGAGCTTTTGCCAGATCCGTTCGGAGATGCGCCGGCTGATCTTCTCGATGGCGGCGTCCTCAGCGTCCTGCTGCAGGGCGATGTTGGCGTTGACCGGGTAGACCTGCTGCTCGGTGATATCCCCCTTCCAGAATACCTTGTGCGCTTTCTGATCACGCAAAGTGGCCTGAACGGTAAGGATAGCGTTGTACTCCCTGATGACGTCGGTCGCAGTATAGGAGACCGGCACATTGTTGTACGAGAGAACCACTCCGGATAGCTCATAGTCGGCCCGGTCCGCGGGGAGGACCTTGCCGCCGGTCCGGAAGTTGAACTCGTCGATCATCTCCCGGGCCAGGACCGCCTCGACGCCGGCACGGTAGCTCTTGTTGGCGAAGAGCACCACGTTGACGCCGTTGGCGCCGGCCAGTGGACCATGCTGGATCACCGGGCTGTAACTGCAACCGCTGCCGAAAAGGACCGCGAGCAGGGCCAGCATGCCGAGCATTGTGAAGAGCCTGGTGGCTGTCATGGGAAGCTTCCTCACTGGCCTAGGCGACGACGATGCTGACCAGCTTGCCCGGAACGTAGACCACCTTCTTGACGGTCTTGCCTTCCAGGTAGGGGAGGATCTTGTCGTCTGCCAGTGCGGCGGCGCGGACATCGTCCTCCTTGGCGTCAGGGGCAACGGTCAGTTTGCTTCTGAGCTTGCCGTTCACCTGGATGACGACGGTGACTTCCTCGTCAACCACGGCGTCGGCGTCGTAGCCAGGCCAGCCCGCCTGCTCCAGGGCCACCTCGTGGCCGAGTTCGGCCCACAGTTCCTCGGCAAAGTGCGGGACGAAGGGAGCCAGCAGGCGCACCACCGACTCCACCGCCTCGCGCACCACGGCCACGTTTTCCGGCGCGTCCTTGGCGGTGAAACCCTGGATGGCGTTGACCAGTTCCATCACCGCGGCGATGGCAGTGTTGAAGTGGAAGCGCTCCTCGATGTCCTCGGAGACCTTCTTGATGGTCTTGTGCACCGCGCGGCGCAGTTTCTTGCCTTCCGCGGAGAGCTGGTCCGGCTGCACGGCGCCGGCTTCCTTAACTGCGGGAAGCACGTCGTACACCAGGCGCCAGACGCGGTTCAGGAAGCGGTAGCTGCCGTCCACGCCCTGGTCGCTCCAGTCGAGGTCCTTCTCCGGCGGTGCGGCAAACAGGGAGAAGAGACGGGCGGTATCGGCGCCGTAGCGCTCGATGAGGGCGTTGGGGTCGACCACGTTCCCCTTGGATTTGGACATCTTGGCGCCGTCCTTGATGACCATCCCCTGGGTAAGGAGGTTGGAGAAGGGCTCGTCGACGTTGCAGTAGCCGAGGTCCCTGAGCACCTTGGTGAAGAAGCGGGCGTAGAGCAGGTGCAGTACGGCGTGCTCGATGCCGCCGATGTACTGGTCCACCGGCATCCAGTGCTCGACCTGTTCGCGGTCCAGCGGGCCGGAGGTGAACTTGGGCGAGCAGTAACGCAGGAAGTACCAGGAGGACTGCACGAAGGTGTCCATGGTGTCGGTCTCGCGGCGCGCGGCCTCGCCGCACTGCGGGCAGGTGCAGGTGGTGAAGCTTTCCACGCGCGCCAGCGGGTTGCCACCCTCGCCGGTGAACTCGGCATCCATCGGGAGCACGACCGGCAGGTCCGCTTCGGGAACGGGCACGACGCCACACAGGTCGCAGTTGATCACCGGGATAGGGTTACCCCAGTAACGCTGACGGGAGATGCCCCAGTCGCGCAGGCGGAAGTTGACGGTCTTCTTGCCGATCCCTTCCTTCTCGAGGAAGTCCGCGATGGCTTCCTTGGCGTCGGAGTTGCCCATGCCGTCGAAGCGGCCGGAGTTGACCATGGTCCCTTCGGCGGTGTAGGCCTCGGTCATGGTGGCGGGGTCGAGGGTCTCCCCTTCGGGCTGGATCACCACCTTGAGCGGCAGGTCGTACTTCTGGGCGAACTCGAAGTCGCGCTGGTCGTGGGTCGGAACCGCCATGACGGCGCCGGTGCCGTAGTCCATGAGGACGAAGTTGGCCAGGAAGATCGGCATCTTCACGTTGGTGACCGGGTTGATGCAGTAGGAACCGGTGAAGACCCCTTCTTTCTCCTGGTCCTCGGAGGAGCGCTTGATGCGGTCGGTTTTCTTCACCTTGTCGATGAAGGCCTCGACCGCGGCGCGCTGCCCGGCGGTGGCCAGGTCAAGGGCCATCGGGTGCTCGGCGGCCAGGGACATGAAGGTGGCGCCGAAGACGGTGTCCTGACGGGTGGTGAAGACCCTGATCTTGCCCAGGCCGTTCTCGAGCGGGAAGTCGATCTCGCAGCCGACCGAACGGCCGATCCAGTTGCGCTGCATGGTCAGCACGCGCTCGGGCCAGCCAGTCAACTTGTAGGTGTCGTCCAGGAGCTCCTGGGCGTAGTTGGTGATGCGGAAGGACCACTGCTCGAGCTCTTTCTGCTGGACCATGGAATCGCAGCGCCAGCAGCAGCCATCCTCGACCTGCTCGTTGGCGAGAACGGTCTCGCACTTGGGGCACCAGTTCACGGCGGAGGACTTCTTGTAAGCGAGCCCCTTCTTGTACATCTCCAGGAAGATCTTCTGCTCCCACTTGTAGTAGTCGAGGTCGCAGGTGGCGAGTTCGCGCTCCCAGTCGTAGGAAAGGCCCAGGCGCTTCAGCTGGCCGCGCATGTAAGCAATGTTCTCGTAGGTCCACTTGGCGGGGTGGCTCTTGTTCTGGATGGCGGCGTTCTCAGCCGGCATGCCGAAGGCATCCCAACCCATCGGGTGCAGCACGTTGTAGCCCTGCATCCTTTTGAAGCGGGCGATGACGTCACCGATGGAGTAGTTCCTGACGTGCCCCATGTGGATCTTGCCGGAGGGATAGGGGAACATCTCCAGGAGGTAGTACTTCTTCCTGCTGGCGTCTTCGGTTGCCTTGAAGCTGTTGTGGGTAGCCCAGAACTGCTGCCATTTGCCCTCGACTGCCGAGGGAACGTATTTCTCTTCCATTAAACCCCGCCTTCCAGCGCCCCTGACGGGACGCGCAATATAGTAATGTCGGCAACCGGTGGTTGCGGATAGTGAGTGTGACAAAGCCACTGGTGGACCTGGTGGACCTGGTGAGCCAGTGGGTGCCGGGAGTTAGTGCCCGGGAAGCCCGGGGTGCGGTGACACGTGGGCCATGGCCGGCGACGGTGGACGAAGCCGGTGGGCTCCCCCTCCCGACCTCCCCTCTCCAGGGGGAGGAGTGACGCGAGTTGTGGAACCGGTGGAGCCGGTTAGGCGATCCGGAGCAGGTTCTTGGCTACATCCAGGATCTTGGTCGGCTGGATCGGCTTGGTGATGTAGTCGTTGGCTCCCAGCGCGAGGGCACGCTCGCGGTCTTCCTGGGCACCTTCGGTGGTGATGACCACGATGGGTATGGTCTTGTAGTTGGCATCGTTACGCACCAGGCTCACTAACTTCAACCCGTCCATGATGGGCATGTTGATGTCGGTCAGGATCAGGTCGAAACGCTCAGAAGAAAGCTTCTTCAACCCGTCAACACCATCGTTGGCCTCGACTATACGCACCCCCCGGATCCGCTTCAGCGCAAAGGCGATGAGCTGCCTCATGGTGGGTGAATCTTCAACTATCAATACGTTGTAATCTGACATCTGAACTGTATCCCCCATTGCACAGCTGGCTATTTCGTCAGCAGATCGATAAACCCTTGGATGGTCGACAGCTTACGTTCGGAATCGCTGTAAAGCCGCGAGCTGAAGATGGCGGTGGCGGCATGACCGGCCAGCAGGGTAAAGAGCTCGTAGTCGACGGCGGCAAATTCCTTCTTCTGCATCAGCAGCTTGTAGATGGCCAGCACACCGATGACGTGCTCTTTGATCTTGAGCGGGATGCAGACCATCGGCGCGCTGAAATCGCGCTCATAGCTGTCGAAGTCGCTGGCGAAGTGGTTTTCGCCGGACTGCGCCACCGTCCCGATGATCCCCTTGCCGAGCCGGAAAGACGGGATCTCGCTGCGCTCGATCCCTTCCGTGGCGACCGCCTGCAGCTCGTCGCTCTTCTCGTCGAGCAGCATGATGGCGAACTCCTCGGCACCGATCAGGTTGATGATGATCTCGGTGATGATCTGGAGCACTTCCTTGAAATCGAGCGTGGAGTGGAGCTGGTAGCTCGCGATGTAGAGATTGGCGAGGTTGTTGTTCTCATCCTCGATCTCCAGGTAGCGTGCTGCGAAATCCTGGTTTTCTTCCTCGACGTGCTTGATGCGGTCCAGGATCTCCTGCTTCTCCTGCTCCAGATCGGCGATCCGCTCGTTGAGCTTTTTCAGCTCGGCGGCGGGCGCCGGCTCGCCCGACACCTGGGATTTTTCCAGTTCCAGCACGCGGAACCTGAGACGCTCGTTCTCCCTTAACAGCTCCTGGGTGAACTCCGCCCCCTTCTTGAAAACCTGCAGGAACTCCTCGCCCCTGCTATGAACCAGTCGTTCATCGTCCTTTTGCATGCGCACCCCGAATTTACGCTAGTTGATCAACTGAATCGCGGCAAGAGGCCGCAACGAAGTACAATTTCACGCACCATGCCGTCCATCGGCACCACCCGGTCCACTACTCCCGTCGCAATCGCCTCGCGCGGCATGCCGAAGACCACCGCTGACTCCTCGGACTCGGCCAGCACCTGGGCGCCCGCCTTCTTCGCCTCGCGCACACCGGCGGCTCCATCGTTGCCCATGCCGGTCAGGACAACGGCCAGCATGCGGTTCCGGTACAGTTCGGCGCAGGAGCGGAACATCACGTCCACCGAGGGTATATAGCGGTCTTTGGGACCGGGGGTGACGATGCGCGCCACCACCTTGTCGCCAAGCCTTGCGAAGACCAGGTTGTGCCCGCCGGGGGCGATGAGGGCCCGCCCCGGGAGCACCTCGTCGCCGTCCTTCGCCTCGCGCACCTCGAAGCCGGTGCTGCGGTTCAGCCTTTCGGCGAAGGCGGTGGTGAAGCCGGCCGGCATGTGCTGGGAAATCACCATGGCAAACGGTGGTGCCTCCCTGAAAGAGGCGAAGATACGCTGCAGGGCCGGCGGCCCGCCCGTCGAAGAGCCAATGGCAACGATGTCTATGCTGCTCGCCGTCCCGGCGGGAGCCGTAGGGACGGCGACCTCGGCCACGGGCGGAGCCGGTTCGGCCCGCTTCTGCACCCGCGCCATGTTCAGCTTGAAGACCGCCTGGACCTTCTGGTGCAGGTCCTGCTGGATCTTCAACAATTCGTCGGAGATGACGCTGGTCGGCTTGGCGATGAAATCGACGGCACCGAGTTCCAGCGCCTTGAAGACCTTCTCGTCCCCGGAGGTGGAGCTGATCACGATCACCGGCACGGGCGTGCTCGCCATCAGGATGCGCAGCATGGTAAAGCCGTCCATGCGCGGCATCTCGAGGTCGAGCGTCACCAGGTCCGGGGTGAGATCGATCACCCTGCGGATCCCCTCCTCGCCGTTGGTGGCGTACCCCACCACCTGGACCCCCGGGAGTTCTTCCAGCATCCTGGTGATGGCGCGCCGATTATAGGCCGAATCGTCTACGACTACTACCCGTATCTTTTTCACGTGGCCACTCCGCCGCCGGTCGTATCCGTTTTCTGGTAGACCATGTCGTTTTTCAGGTGTCTGAGCGCAAAGGCCGTGGACAGGTTCATCAGGGACTCCGAGTGTCCCAAAAGGAGGTACCCGCCGCCGCGTAGCGTGTTGTAGAACGATTCGATCACCCGCTTCTTCGAGGCCTGGTCGAAATAGATGATCACGTTGCGGCAGAAGATCACGTCCATCTTGCCCAACAGCGCCAAGCGGTTAGCGTCGAACAGGTTCATCTGGCTGATGGTGACCAGCTCCCGCACCTCGTCGCAGATGCGGTACCCGTCGTCGGTCTCGGAAAAGAACCGTTTCTGGTAGCGCTCTTCGGTGGCGCGGAAGGATGCCTTGGTGTAGACCCCCTTGCGGGCATGCTGCACCACGCGCTGACTGATGTCGGAACCCACGATCTCGACCCGCCAGCCGTGGAGGCACCCCATCTCCAGGAGGAGCATGGCGATGGTGTACGGCTCCTCGCCGGTGGAACACCCCGCGCTCCAGATGCGCAGGGTCCGCTCGCGCTGCTTGAGCCTCATCAACTCGGGCACGATCTCGTCAGTAAAGGCGCGCAGCTGGAACGCCTCGCGGAAGAAGTAGGTCTCGTTGGTGGTCAGGAGATCCATGATGTCCGCGATCTCCTGGTCCCTCCTGCGGTCGTACTTCAGGAACTGGTAGTACTCGCGGAAGCCCGACAGGTTGTGATGGGTCACCCGCTGCCCGAGCCGACGGTCCAGCAGGTACTTGCTGTCGTCGTCGAAGAAGAGGCCGCAGTGGTTATAGATCAGGTCCCTGATCAGGCGGAATTCCTCTTCCGTCAGTTGCAATTCAGGTTCGAAATATGGCATTAGCGCAGCCTGTCGAGAAGTTCAACGATCTCGCCTTTGACCAGCGGGTCCGACTCCCGGGCCAACGCCTGATCCAATACCGCCACCGAATCCGCCCCCTGCAACTGGGCCAGGGCGCGCACGAAAGAGCGCCGCACCATCCAGTGCGGGTGTTCCAAAAGCGCTTGGCCATGCTCGGCGATCCACTCGCTACCGTGAGCCGCAAGGATGCCGATGGCGGCTTCGACCACTTCCTCGTCGTTGTGATACAGCGCCTGCCGCACCGGGCCGAGCGCCTGCGCACCGCCCAGGGCGGCGAGGGTCGACAGGGCGGCGATCAGGACCGGCCCCTGTGCCTGTTCCAAAAGCGCGGTCACGCCCGGCAGCGCCTCTGCATCCCCGACGACGGTGAGCCCCTTGAGGGCCGCGGTCTGCACCCAGGGATCCTCGTCGGCAAGGGCCAGGCAGAGCGGCGCCAGCACCTCGTGCCCTCCCTTTTCGGCAAGGGCCTGCGCGGCCGCGATACGAACCTCCGGCTCCTCGTCCGACAGCGACAGGGTCAGCGCCCCCAGTGCCTGCGGCCGGTCCACGCGCGCCAGGGAGGCGACCGCGGCGCGGCGCACCGAGGCGTCCTCGTCCTTCACCAGCAAGGCGAGCCGTTCCCCGTCTCCCAGTGCACCAAGCACGATGGCGGCATCCCGCCTCTTGCGTGCGTCCCGGCTGCGCAAAAGCTCGGAGCAGATGGCACCCACGCCCTCGGCATCCCGGGCGGCAAGGTGCTGCAGACCGTCGAGAGCGCCTTCGCATACCTGCCCATCTTCATCTTCGAGAAGGCGGGCCACCCGTGCTGCGGCCCCTTGCGGCGCCAGCCGACCCAGGGCAACCGCGGCACAGCACCTAACCTCAGCCCCCTCGTCCTCCAGTGCGGCAAAGAGGAGGTCTTCGCTGCCGGGGCGCCCGGTCTCGGCGATCAGGTGCACGATGACGGCGCGCTCGGCCGCGATGGCGAAGGGGAAGTGTTCCAGGAGCAGCGGCATCACCGGTTCACCGATGCGGCGCAGCGCCTCCAGACAGACGCTTCTCAGGCGATCGGCGCGCGCCACGCGCACCAGGGGGAGCGCGGCGCGCTCGTCTCCCATGATGCCGCAGAGCTGGGCCAGGGCCGAAATCATCACCGGCTCCTCGCCGTGCAGCGAGTCGATCAGCTTCTTCGCCGTCGCGCTTCCGGCCAGGGCCCTGAGCTGGCGGTCCACCAGTTCTTCCTGCTCCTGCAGGTTCAAGCGACTCCGCTGGCGCATCAGCGCGACGGTGGCCGCTTCGCGCGCGTTCTTTGCCTTGTCGTGCAACCCTTCCAGCAGCAGGGGGAGGCACCTGCGGTCGCCGAGGACGCCCAGGCAGTCGTAGGTCGCGCGGCGCAAAAGCCCTTCCTGCAAGAGCGGTTCGAGCTTGGCGAGCGGCACCGCTGTCCCGATGGAGGAGAGGGCGTCCAGCACGGTGAACTTCAGCCAGACCTCGCCTCCGTCCAGTACCTTCAAAAGATGCGGCAGCGCCCGGACGTCGCCGATTTTGCCCAGGTTCTCGGCCGCGGCTACCCGCACGTTCATGTCCTCGTCGTCGAGCGCCTGCACCAACAGGGGGAGGCAGGTGGCGCAGCGGATGTTGCCCAGGATGTCGATGACGAACTTGCGCAGGTCGTGATCCGAATCGCCCAGGTGCGCGCAGAGCTGTTCCACGGCGGGTACGCCGATCCGTTCCAGGGACTCGACCGCGGAGTTGCGCAACCCCGCGTTGTCGGCGGAGCGCAACAGTGCGATCAGGGCCTCGAGTTCCTCCGCCTGCAGAGGCTGCGCCTGCAGGACCACGCCGACCGCCTCCTTGCGCACCCGCCAGCTGTCGTCCCCCATGGCACGAAACAGCAGTTCCATGACCTCGGGGAAGGGACGGCGACGTAGCGACATTACCGCAAGGCGCCTTTGCTCCTCGTCGGTGTCGGCAAGTCTCTCCGAGATTTCAAGCAGATCGTTGGACAGGGTCTCTCTCCTAAAGGCTCAGTTCGGCTCGTTTCTTCGCGATGAGCTCGTCGAAGGCATCTTTGAGGAAGGAGGTGGTGTCGCGCACCTGCTGGGACACCCTCTGCTGGTACAGATACTCTCCTTCGCGTATGTCGTCGGCCAACAGCTCGTAGAAGCTCCCCTCGCGTACCCCCTGCTCCACTTTCGCCTGGTTGTACAGGACGATGTCGGAGACAATGATCCTGGCCAGGCGACGTGCTTTCACCTGCTCCTCGGGAAGCTGCGCGGGGGCGGCGGGCTCGGCGACTGCCGGAGCTGCCGGAGCTGCCGGAGCTGCCGGAGCTGCCGGAGCTGCCGGTGCTGCCGGGGCCTCGACGGGTGCCGCGGGCGCCTCGACGACGGGTGCTGCAGGCACCTCGACGGCAGGAACCTCCGGTGCCGCCGCGACCGGAGCCGGCGCTGCCGGGGGCGTCACGACCGGTGCTTCCGGAGCCGCCACGACGGGCACCGCAGGCGCCTCGGCCGCCGGCGCTGCAGTTGCGGCTGCTGCCGGCATCGAGGTTTCTTCGACCTCCACCTGCCTGATCTCGCTGCGGCTCTCCTCCTGGGCGGCCAGTTCGCTTTCGGTCGGGCTCACCACCGGTGGGATGCTGCCCGAGGTGAGACGGTGGATCATCGAAACCAGGGAGTCCGGGATATGGTGCTTCTCGATGTAGTCATCGGCCCCGTACAGCGAATTGGGGGAGCGCTTGTAGCGGGTCTTGTCGTAGATGGAGGCGATCAGCACGATCTTGGTCTTGGCAAGCACCGGGTCCTGGCGTACCCGCTCGCAGACCTCGAAGCCGAACATGGTTGGCAGTGCCACGTCCAAAAGCAGCACGCCGGGCTGCACACGCTGCACGGTCTCGAGCGCCTCCTTGCCGTCGGTGCACAGGAACAACTCGAACGGCTCGGCCGCGAGCACCTTTTCCACCGCCTTGCAGAAGGCGGCGCTCTCGTTGGCTACCACCACCTTTACCTTCGCCTGCGGCGCTACCGGGCGCTCGCTCTTGCGCACCAGCCGGAACACCGCCTTGCAGCTTGAGCAGCGCAGTTTCTTCGGCTCGTCCGAGAAGCTGACGACAACGTTGAATCGTTTTTTGCAGTTGGGACAGACTATCAGCATGCTGGGCTCTTTTTCGTCGTGGAAATGGTCTCCCCCTGGGGGGTAAAGTAGCCCAACTGGGCCTTCTCCTGGAAGGTGAGCAGTGCGTCGATGTTGAGCAGCATCACCGGCACGTCACGCACCAGGCACAGCCCCACCATGTACTCTCCCCCCACTATGCGTACCCCGCGCGGCGGCGCCTTGAGCTCGCGCAGCGGAATGGTTATCATCTCGGTCACTTCATCCACCATCAGGGCCAGGGGTTGGCCCGAAATGGAGAGGATCAACAGGCGCGCGCTGTCCTTGTTCTCGGCAGCGGGAAGCCCGAAGCGCTTGCGCAGATCCACCACCGGGATCACGGAACCGCGCAGGTTGATCACCCCCTCGACAAAGGGGAGTGCCCGGGGCAGCGGGGCGAGCTTGGGTACCCTGATGATCTCCCTGATGCGCATGATGTCGACGGCATAGAGCCCTTCGTCCATGCGCAGGCAGGCTACCTGAATTTCCTGCAGATCCTCGGTCATCAGACTGCGCCCCCCCCTGCTGCGCTGTTGTTGCCCAGGAGCCCCTCGATCACTTCGAGTACCTTGACCGATTTAAAGGGCTTGGTGATGTAGGCGTCGGCACCGACCTGCCGGCCGTGTTCGAGGTCGCGGCTGCTCTTCTTCGCCGTCAGCATCACCACGGGGATGGCGCTGGTGGCGGGGTTTTCCTTGATGCTGCGGCAGACTTCGAAGCCGTCCATGTCCGGAAGCATGAGGTCCAGCACCACGAGGTCCGGCGCATCCTGCGCAATCGCCTTGAGGGCGTCGTTGCCGCCGCGTACCCCGGTGACCTGGTACCCCTTCGAGGTGAAAAGGATGCTCTCCAGCTTCAGCAGGCTCTCTTCATCCTCGACCACGAGGATCCTGTTCTTCTCCATGCTCATCCCCCCTGCCCCCGACTCTACAAGAGACCTACGTCCAGTACTTTTCCCATGTCGAGCAGGATCAGCATCCTGTCGCCGACCCGGCCGATCCCCAGCACGAACTCGCGATCGATCCCCTCGAGGACCACCGGCGGAGGCTCGATGCCCCCCTCGGCGATGCGGACCACCTGCACCACCTCGTCTACCAGCACGCCGGCGTATCCCTCCTGGCGCTTGACCACCACGATGCGCTCGCGCTCCGAGACGGCCCCATCGGCAAGGCCCAGCCTATTCTTCATGTCGAAGATCGGGATGATGTTGCCGCGCAGCGAGAGGATGCCGCGGACAAAGGAGGGCACCCGGGGGACCTCGGTCACCTCGCGCGGCTTGATGATCTCCTTGATGTCCATGATGCTGATGGCGTATTCCTCGCTCGCCACCCGGAAGCAGAGCAGCTCGACGCTGGCCGCGTCCGCCACCTCCTCCTGCGAGGCCTCCGTCTCGAAAGAGGCGGACTCGCGCCCTCTGAGGATCACCGCCACCGGGTCGAACTCGTCGGACTCATCCTGGTACAGGTAGGGCGCGTCGAACTGTTCGGCCTGCCAGGCCGGAGCAGAGGCGCGCGGCAGCGGGTCGGGATCCACGGGTTCGAAGGGTTCCGGCATGGAGAATTCCTCGGGGGCGGCCACCTCGACCGGCACCTCCGTCTCCGCCGGCACGGGCGTGGGCTCAGCCGGGGGCGCCTGCCACCCCTGCTCCGGCGCCGCTTCGGTCGCCGTGCTGCCCTGTGCCTCGCCGCGGGAAGCCTTCTTTCTGATCTCTGCAAGATTCATTGAAACCTCAAAAACCGTGCAACGGTTGTTAAGCCAGCAGCTCCGCCGCGGTCTCCTCGATGATGGCGGCATCGATCCAGGCGGCGTCCCTGCCGTAGCCGATCAACAGCGCGTTGGTGGCGACAGCGTTGATGCGGCGCGGCACCCCGCCGGAAAGCTCGAAGATCCTCTGCACGGCATCCGGCGAAAAGAGCCCCGGCTCGCCGCCGGCCGCCACGATCCTGAAATCGAGGTACTCCAGCGTCTCCTCCAGCCCCAGCGGCGCCAGGTGAAAGTTGAGCGAAATGCGCTGCCTGAACGGCTCGTAAACCGGGGAGGCCA
Source organism: Geomonas agri (assembly GCF_020179605.1). NCBI lineage: Bacteria > Pseudomonadati > Thermodesulfobacteriota > Desulfuromonadia > Geobacterales > Geobacteraceae > Geomonas > Geomonas agri. The sequence goes on along the minus strand of NZ_JAINZO010000002.1, from coordinate 1,711,477 downwards.
GCATCTCGCGCAGCTCCGGCTGCCCCATGATGATCACGCTCACCAGGTTGCGGTCGTCGAGCTGGAAGTTGGTCAGAAGGCGCAGCTCGTCGAAGAGCTCCCGGTCCGGGATCATCTGGGCCTCGTCGATCACCACCACCGGGACCCGCCCCTCGCCGTGCAGCCGGTACAGTGCCGTGGTGATCTCCTTGAGGAGCTGGTCCTTCTGCAAAGACGGCTCGTTCACCTGCAGCCCCGAGGCGATCACCCGCAACAGCTCGTCGGCGGTCAGACGCGGGTTGAACACGAACATGAAGTGGTAACGGTCCCCCATCCGGTCCATGAGGGCACGCGAGATGGTGGTCTTGCCGCAGCCGATGTCGCCAGTCAGAAGGGCAATCTCGCTCTCCTCAACCGCGTACTCGAGCCGCGCCAGCGCCTCCTGGTGTCCCGAGCTCATGTAGAGGAAGCGGGGATCGGGAGTCTTGCTGAAGGGCTTCTCGGTGAGGCCGTAGAATTCCTTGTACATCAGGCGCTCCCCCGGGTGGCCTCGGCGATGACGCTACCGACGTCGAGCACCAGGATGGTGCGCTGGTCCCCGAGGTCCGCAGCCCCGGAGACGCCCCGGAACCCGGCGAAGGTGTCGCCGATCGACTTGATGACGATATCCTGCTGCCCCAAAAGGTCGTCCACCACGAGTCCCAGCCGCTTCTCGGCCACCCCCACCACGACCACGTAGCAGCTCTCCGGAGCCGCCTCCCCCCCCCTCAGTTCGAAGAGCTCGGAAAGGCGCAACAGCGGGAGGGTCGATTCGCGCAGCTGGATCACTTCCTTGCGCTCGACGGTCTTGATCTCCTTCTGCTCCACGATGATGCTCTCGAGCACCGAGGTGATGGGGAGCGCGTAGGTGCGTCCGGCGGTGGAGATGATGAGCGCCTTGATGATGGCCAGCGTGATGGGGAGGGTGATGACGAAGCGCGCCCCCTGTCCCGGGAAGTTTTCCACGTCGATGAGGCCGGAGAGTGCGGCGATGTTGGTGCGCACCACGTCCATGCCCACGCCGCGCCCGGAGATTTCGCTCACGGTTTCGGTGGTGGAGAAGCCGGGGCGGAAGATGAAATCGAGCGCCTCGCGGTCGTTCACCTCGTCGGGGGAGGAGATGATGCCGAGCTTCACCGCCTTCTGTTTCACGCGCGCCACGTCGATGCCGCCGCCGTCGTCGTCGATCTGGATGACGACGTGATTCCCCTTCTGGTAGGAGGAGAGGGTGATGGTCCCCTTCTCGTCCTTGCCCGCGGCCACCCGCGCCTCGGGGGTCTCGATGCCGTGGTCGATGCTGTTTCTCACGATGTGCATGACCGGGTCGGAGATGTCCTCGATGATCAGCTTGTCCAGTTCCGTGTCGGCGCCGTAGAGCTTAAGCTCGACCTTCTTCCCCTGCTCCCGGGCGATTTTGCGGATGATGCGGGTCATCTTGTCGAAGAGCTGCCCGACCGGGATCATCCTGATCTCCATGACCCCCTTCTGCAGTTCGGAAAGTTTCTTCTCGAGCCCCTTGGCCGCCTTGTTCAGCTGCTGGGAGGGGACGATGAGCCCGTCGCGGCGCATGCGTGCGGCGACGTCGGCGATCATGGAATGGGAGAGCACCAGCTCGCCCACGATGTTCATCAAAAGGTCGAGCTTACCGATGTCGACGCGGACGGTGCGGCTCATGCTCTTGGCGCTGATGGCCCCGCCGTCGCCGACCGCCGGTGCCTGGAAGTCACCTTCCGCCCCGCCCGGTTCCGCGGACGGCGCCGCCCCCTCCACGCTGCGCACCGCCACCTGTTCCGCGACCGGTTCCCCGAAGGTGAAGATGGCCAGGTGTTCGCGGTCGATGATGGGCATAAGAGCACCGGCGGAGAGCTCGGAGCCGAACAGGATCTCGAAGTCGATGCCGGAGTCCAGGCCGCTGGAGGCAGAGGGAAGGGTGCTGATCACCTCGCCCGCCTGCTTCAAGGCGTCGGTCAGTTCCATGAGGTCCGAATCGAAGCTCGCCAAGAGGAGCGACACCCGGATGGAATGGATGTGGCGCCCCTTCTTCACATTTTCCAGCAGGCGGTGCTCTTCGTACTCGGTCATCGAGGAGAGCACCCGCTCGGGAATGTTGAGCCGGGCCAGGGGTGAGTCCTGGTTGGTTTTGGGGCCGCGGGTCAGGCAATCGTTGATGCGCTGCATGGCGCCGGAAAGGTCGGCCCCTTCGCCCCCGGTCTCGCCGGCGTTGCGCACCAGGTGCGCCAGCAGTTCGGTCGATTCGAACAGCGTGCTCACCACGGTCTGGTCCAACTCCACCTTGCCCAGCCTCAGGGCGTCGAGCAGATTCTCCAGGTGGTGCCCCAGTTCGGCGATGTCGGAGAGTCCGAACATGCCGGCCAGTCCCTTAAGGGAGTGCGCACCGCGGAACACGGAGTTGACCAGGTCCGGGCTGCATTCCCCGCCGTCGGCGCAGTCACTCAGTGAGACCAGGTCAAGGCTCAACTGGTCCAGGATCTCCTCGGCCTCGGCCAAAAAGTCCTTCAACGCTTTCCCAATGTTATCCTCAACGCTCATAGACTCTCTTTTTTAAGAAGACGTTCTACGTTCTAGTCACCCAGGTACTTGCAGACCAGTTCCTGCAGCTTCACCGGGTCGAAGGGCTTCACCAGGTACTCGTTGGCGCCCAGGGCCAGCCCCTTCTCGAGATCCTTTTCACCGCTCTCGGTGGAAACGATGAACAGCGGGATGGACTGGTAGTTGGGGTTGTTGCGCACGTAGCTGATCAGCTCGAGACCGTTGATGTCGGGCATGTTGATATCGGTGATGATCAGGTCCACCTGCTCGCGCGGCAAAAGACGCAACGCCTCGAAGCCGCTGGCAGCCTCGACGATGGTGTACTTTTCCAGTTCGTCTATGGTGGAAACCAGCATGGAACGCATGGTGTTGGAATCTTCCGCTATCAGTATCCTCTTCACGTCACATTTCTCCCCGTCCCTGTTCCTGCAGCCTGCGCTGCAACAGGGCTTTTTCCATAGCTATGCCGGCCTGACACAGGAATATCTCCAGCGAATCGGTGTCGCCGATCGGCTTGTCCTCGGGGAGGTTGTCCCCGTAAAGGATGGCGACCACCTTGCCTTCACTAACTATCGGTCCCACGAAATACTCGGCGGGACGCCCGCCCCCCAACTGCTCCAGGAAGTGGTGGGTCCACACCGAGGCATCGACCGCCCCTTTGGCGGGGAACCTGGTCTCGAGCACCTCCGTGAACAGCGACGGCTCCCCCCTGGGGATGGTGAGGTTGCGCACCCGCGCGTCGGCACGGTCATCCCGGTCCTGCAGGCCGAACTGCCCCAGCCCCTGCACGGTCTCTTTCTTGACCAGGAGCACGACCGCGCGGTTCATGAACTCCGCGGCAAAACGAAGCACCAGCAGGATGATGCCGCCACCCAGCTGCGGATTGTTCAGCTCCTCGAGCATGCCGCGCAGCTGGGAGATGCCGGTGCTCTGGTGCAGCTGCGGCGCGAAAAGCGCCGGCTCCTCGCCCATCTCCAGCCGCAACTCATCGCCGATATTGACGCTGGTAAAGGAGGCGTCCGCTCCCGCAGCCAGGCTCTCCAAAGCCGCCGCGAGCCTGGGTGCCAAGGAATCGCGCGACTCCTCGACCTCGCTTTTCAGCGGCTTCATCAGTAGCGGGATGCCCAGGCCGCGCATCTTGCGCTGCGCCTCGTCGTTTTCAAAATCGGTGAGCCCCAAAAGCGGCAGCTCCGGGAAGTTGTTGCGCACGAGCTCCATGAGCTCGAGACCGCCCAGGATGCCGGTCCCGTCCATGCGCGGCATGATCAGGTCGACCAGCACCGTCGGGCGTACGCCGTCTCGGTAAAGGGAATCGACCCGGATCAGTGCATCCTCCCCCCGCTCCATGGCCTCAACCCGGTACCCCTGCTCGAGAAGGAGCGCATTCAGCACAGCGAGTGTCGCCGGGTCGTCGTCCACCAGCACCACCGGTTTGCCCTCGCCCATGTCAGGCGCCATGGCGGCGACAGCCGCAGATTGGGGCGCCTCTTGGCGCGCGTTTTGTGGGAAAGGGGGAACGTCGGGGGTGGGGGGTGGCGTGGCCGGAGCGGCAGCGGACGGCTCCTGCAGCAGGTCGAAGGCGAAGTCGACCGATTCGTCGTGGTGGGTGCCGTGATCGCCGTGTTCGTCTTCACCCTCGCCGCGGTGACGCTGTTCGTCAATGATGCGGGAGCCTTCCATGGCGAGGTACTGCGGGTTGAGCCCCTGCTTCAGCATGAACTGCACCGGGTCCAGCCTGGCGTGGTCGGAGTCTCCTACCTCCTGCAGCTCGAATTCAAAGGTCCCTTCGGCCCAGGCGAACAACGAGTAGACCACGTTCTCGATCTGCTCACGCACCACCGTCTCGATGGCGTCCGCGCTCACCCCGAAGCGCTCCACCATGATGACGCCCAGAAGCTGGGTGTACCCCTCGTCGGCCTGGATGCTCAGCGCGCGCTTCAGGATTCCCAGGTCGATGACACCCTGCTGGATCAGCACCTCGCCCAGGTTTTGCTGGAAGGTCGAGGATGTGGCGCGGATCACCTGCCCGTTGCGGAAGATCACCCGCGCCTCTCTCCCCCTGCTTTGCAGGGCGAGCACGCCGGACCTCCTGCTCAGGCTTACGATCTGCAGGATCTCGCCTAAGCCGAGATCTTCCAAATTGCCGACTAGACTCATTGATGCCGCTCGCTGTTAGTAGGGGGTGGATTAGAAATAGGCATCATACTAAACCATCGTATCGGCCAAGTAAAGAATGATTTAGGTATCTTTCTTGTCTCTGCCGCGGAAAATAAGCTTTAAAGGAGTACCGCTGAAACCGAATGCCTCTCTAAAACGATTCATGATGTACCGCTCATAGGAAAAATGAATTCCCTCGGGGCGATTGGTGAAGACGACAAAGGAAGGAGGTTTGATACCCACCTGGGTCGCATAGTAGAATTTGACCCGCCTGCCGCCGTCCAGCGGGGCGTGGTTCTCGTCCACGGCCTGGTTGAAGATGCGGTTCAACTCGCCGGTGCTCACCCTCTTGCAGTACTGCTCCATCACCTGGTCCACCTCGGCCACGATCTTGCCGGTGCGCTGCCCGCTCTGGGCCGAGACGAAGAGGATCGGGGCGAAGGGAAGGTACTTGAAGTTGCGGCGGATATCGTCGGTGAACTTACTTATGCTGGAGTTATCCTTCAGCACCGTGTCCCACTTGTTCACCACGAAGATGCAACCGCGCCCAGCCTCGTAGGCATAGCCGGCGATCTTGGTATCCTGTTCGGTGACCCCCTCCTCGGCGTTCAGGACGATGAGCACCACGTCGGCGCGGTCGATGGAGCGCAAGGCGTCCACCACCGAATATTTCTCGATCGCCTGCACCGTTTTTCCCTTCCTGCGGATGCCGGCGGTATCGATCAACAGGTAGGGCTTCTTGTTCACCATGAAGCGGGTGTCGACCGCGTCGCGGGTAGTGCCTGCGGTGGGGTTGGCCACCACGCGTTCATAGCCCAGAAGGCGGTTCACCAGGGTGGATTTGCCCACGTTGGGGCGGCCCACTACAGCGATCTTGGTGATCTCCTCGTCCTCATCCTTGTCCCGGTTGTAAGGGAGCACGGCCAGCACCTCGTCCATCAGGTCGCCCACGCCGCGGTTGTGCTCGGCGGAGATGGTGTGGATGTGGTCCACCCCCAGCGAGTAGAAGTCCCCCGCTTCGGCCTCCTGCTTCTCGCCGTCCACCTTGTTGATGATGTAGAAGACCGGCTTGTTGATGCGCCTGAGCATCTCCACCACTTCGCGGTCGGCGGGGGTGAGTCCGCCGCGCGCGTCCATCACGAAGAGGATGAGATCCGCCTCGTCCATTGCGAAGCGTGACTGCTCGCGCATCTGCTGCAGAAGCTTGTCCGAGGTTTCCGGCTCGAAGCCGCCGGTGTCGACCAGGATGAAGGGGACGTCGAAGCGGTTCACCTCGGCGTAGTTGCGGTCCCGGGTCACTCCGGGCATGTCGTGAACCATCGCCTTACGGCGCCCGACCAGCCTGTTGAAAAGGGTGGACTTCCCGACGTTAGGGCGTCCGACGATGGCAATAATTGGTTTCATGGTTTTCCAGCGGAAAGGTGGCCAATCGTAACCGATTAAAATGGCGCAACTTTCCGTTTTAATGTATTTGACAGCTAACCGGTATGTGTAACATTTTGCTTCGTAATAAGCAACAGATACCGTTTTTGGCGGGAACCGCCCCCTGAGTCACCCAAAAAGGATCCTCCTATCCAGCCTAGTGCTATTATCTCGACGGGATACGAACTGGCAGGATAACTTCGTTCAAGGACAGGGAAGCCGAAAAGCTTTTTCATGGCCGCTTCTCCCGTAAGCTCCCGCAATCGATTCAGCGGACCGCAGCGGTGAAGCTGGCGATGCTGCACGCCGCGGCGCATCAACGAGATCGTACGCGGGCGGCGCTCCATCACGGCAGACACCGCGCTGCGGCTGGGCCGGTTCTTCGCCATGGAGGCCCAGTTCTGGCTCAACCTGCAAAACCATTACGAAATGGAGATGGCGCTGGAGGCCTTGCAGGGACGCCTGGAGACGGAAGTGCGTCCCTTTTCCCGCGCCGCCTGACCCGCCCATTTTGTGTTACAAACCGGGACGTGAGAATTGACATCGACGTCGTAATCTGCTAGGTTGGCGATCCGCCTGCAGCAGGCTCGCGCACCGCTCGCACCTTGGCGACGCGCCCCTTCCTTACCCCCTCCCCGCCGCACGCTGCCGGCAGAAATAAGCTTGATACGGAGCCTACATGCACAAGAAGCTGTATATCCCCGGGCCGATCGAAGTGAGCCCGGAGATCCTCGAGGCCATGGCTACGCCGATGATCGGCCACCGCATGCCGGAGTACGCGCGCCTGCACAAGGGCGTCACCGACAAGCTGAAGCAACTGATGTCCACCAAGGAGAAGGTCTTCCTCTCCACCTCGAGCGCCTTCGGCGCCATGGAGGGCGCGGTCCGCAACCTGGTCGGCAAGCGCTGCGCCAACTTCTGCAACGGCGCCTTCTCCGACAAATGGCACAAGGTCACCCTCTCCTGCGGCAAAGAGGCCGACGCCTTCAAGGCCGAGTGGGGCCAGCCCATCACCGCCGAAATGGTGGACGCGGCGCTTGCCACCGGCAAGTACGACGCCATCACCCTGATCCACAACGAGACCTCCACCGGCACCATGAGCCCGCTCCCCGAGATCGGCGCGGTGCTCAAGAAGTACCCGGACGTGGTTTCGATCATCGACACCGTCTCCTCCATGAGCGCGCTCAACATCCCAATCGACGAGTTGGGCATCGACTGCTGCGTCTTTGGCGTGCAGAAGGCCTTTGCCCTGCCGCCGGGCCTGGCCGTGTTCACCGCCAGCGAAAGGGCGCTTGAGCGCGCCAAGACCGTGCCCGGTCGCGGCTACTACTTCGACTTCCTGGAGTTCCTGGCGGCCGACGAGAAGGACAACACACCGTCCACGCCGTGCATCTCGCTCATCTACGCCATGAACCTGCAGTTGGAGCGCATCTTCGCCGAAGGGCTGGAGCGACGCTTCCAGCGTCACCAGGAAATGGCGGATTTCATGCGCGCCTGGGTGGCCCAGCACGGCTTCGGCATCCTGCCGGCCGAACCGTACCGCTCGGTCACCCTTACCTGCGCTACCAACGACCGCGGCGTGGACTTGGCACTGATCAAGAAGCAGCTGGGCGAACGCGGTATTGCGTTCGATGACGGGTACGGGAAACTGAAAGGGAAGACCTTCCGCGTCGCGCACATGGGCGACATGAAGCTGGAAGATCTCAAACAGATCACAACCGAATTGGAGGGACTGCTGCAGGGTCTCTAAAGGCGAAGGGGGGGAGCAGTTCAGCTCCCCCCCTTTTTACATCTCCTATTCCGGCTCGAAGGCCTCTTTGCCTACCCCGCAGATGGGGCAGACCCAGTCGTCGGGAAGGTCGGTGAAGGGGGTTCCGGGCGGCACCCCGTTCTCCGGGTCCCCCAGGTAGGGGTCGTAGACGTACTGGCAAACGGTGCAGATGTAAGGCTCCATTGAATACCCCCTGTTGTGCATGGTGAGGCCAACTACTTCGGTCGGCGAGGAGTCAAGACTGTCTAATGTTCGGCGGAACTGACTTGACAGGGACGAAAGACAGCCTGAAGTCCGGAAACAGTCTAACAGACTGAGACTGCGTGTCAATTGGGCGTCCGTATACATTTGCTCTTGCTTTTAAAAGCGCTTATGTTATTTTAAAATAATTAAAATCGTGACTCAAAGAGGAGAGCAGAGAGTCGTTCGATGACATCAGTCGGTGCATGTCTTTCATAGAGCACACGCCACTATCTCACAGAGCGAATCGTCAGTCAGGGCAAGGGCCTCACTTCCCAGCACCCCGCGTACGACGTCCAAAAACTAAGGCACGGCAACATAAACCCATCTAACCGACGCTAACGAAACATCAACCGTAGGCCGGAGCCGTATCGAGCCCCCGCAGGGGTCTCCCTCCGTCATGTTCCGGTCCACCGCCATCATGGCAGAGAGGACAACTATGGAAACCTGTGAGATTAGCAGCACCGCGGAGGGTTTGGTCTCTTCTAAAAATGCGATGAAGCAATACCCAAAGGAGGGAATATCCATGAATTACGAAGTAAAGAACAAGCAGCTGCTGGCGTGGGTCAAGGAAGTTGCCGAAATGTGCCAGCCGGAACAGATCCATTGGTGCGACGGGACCGAGGAAGAGTACAACAACCTGTGCGAACTGCTGGTTAAGGGGGGCACCTTCCAAAAGCTGAACCCGGAGAAGCGCCCGAACAGCTACCTGGCGCTGTCCGATCCCGGCGACGTCGCCCGCGTCGAGGACCGTACCTTCATCTGCTCCATCGCCAAGCAGGATGCCGGCCCGACCAACAACTGGGTGCACCCGAAAGAGATGAAGAAGACCCTGACCGGCCTCTTCACCGGCTGCATGAAGGGCCGCACCATGTACGTCATCCCCTTCTCCATGGGGCCGCTGGGCTCCAACATCGCCAAGATCGGCGTCGAGATCTCCGACTCTCCCTACGTCGCCGTCAACATGAAGATCATGACCCGCATGGGCAAGAAGGTCGTCGACATCCTCGGTGAGAACGGCGAGTTCGTCCCCTGCCTGCACTCGGTCGGCGCACCGCTCGCCCCGGGCCAGAAAGACGTGCCCTGGCCGTGCAACAAGGAGAAGTACATCGTCCACTTCCCCGAAGAGCGCTCCATCTGGTCCTTCGGCTCCGGCTACGGCGGCAACGCCCTCCTGGGCAAGAAGTGCCTGGCGCTCAGGATCGCTTCCAAGATCGCCAAGGACGAGGGGTGGCTGGCCGAGCACATGCTGATCCTCGGCATCGAGACCCCGGAAGGTGAGAAGACTTACCTCGGCGCCGCCTTCCCGAGCGCCTGCGGCAAGACCAACCTCTCCATGCTGGTCCCGCCCGACCACTTCGCGAAGAGCGGCTACAAGATCTCCACCGTCGGCGACGACATCGCCTGGATCAAGCCCGGACCCGATGGCCAGCTCTACGCCATCAACCCGGAAGCCGGCTTCTTCGGCGTTGCCCCGGGCACCTCGTTCAAGTCCAACCCGAACGCGATGCACTCCTGCGCCAAGAACACCATCTTCACCAACGTGGCGCTTACCCCGGACGGCGACGTCTGGTGGGAAGGGATGACCGACGAACTCCCCGCGAAGCTCACCGACTGGCAGGGTAACGAGTGGACCCCGGGCTGCGGCCGCAACGCCGCGCATCCGAACTCCCGCTTCACCTCCCCGGCCTCGCAGTGCCCCTCCATCGACCCGGCTTGGGAAGACCCGAAGGGTGTGCCCATGAAGGCCTTCGTGTTCGGCGGCCGCCGCAACAACGTGATCCCGCTGGTGTACCAGTCCTTCAACTGGAGCTACGGCGTCTACCTCGCCGCCACCATGGGGAGCGAGACCACCGCAGCCGCCGTGGGCGCCATCGGCAACGTCCGTCGCGACCCGTTCGCGATGCTTCCCTTCACCGGCTACCACGTCGCCGACTACTTCAACCACTGGCTCCAGGTCGGGCGCACCACCCCGAACCCGCCGCGCATCTTCTCGGTCAACTGGTTCCGCAAGGATGCCAACGGCAAGTTCCTCTGGCCGGGCTTCGGCGAGAACATGCGCGTGCTCAAGTGGATCGCCGACCGCGCCAACGGCCGCGGCGCTTCCGTCGAGAGCCCGCTGGGCTGGATGCCGCGCTACGAGGACATCGACTGGACCGGCCTGAACGACGTTACCCGTGAGCAGTACCAGGAGCTCATGTCCATCGACCGCGACGTCTGGAAGGAGGAGATCCTCTCCCACGAGGAGCTGTTCGTGAAGATGTACGACCGTCTCCCGAAAGAGTTCCTCCACATCCGCGAGATGATCCTTTCCGGCCTGTGGCGTTCGCCGGAGCACTGGGAGCAGTACAACCCGGCTTCCGCAGAAGGGTTCAACGACTAATAAGTCGTCGAAGTACCAATGAAACAAGCAAGGGCCCCGGTCTTAATGACCGGGGCCCTTTTGCTTTGCCGCGCCGGTTGCAAAGCTACCTACCCCTGATATCTTTTAAGCTTGTCGCAGATCCAATGAGAGAGGCAACGAGACAGGGAGGGAGCAGTGAGATTAAACGATATCACCAGGGGTAACGGACTCGAGCAGCACGGCATCCACAACGCGAACCTGATCTACTGGACCTCCCCCACTTCCGTCCTCTACGAACAGGTAGTGCGCCGCGGCGAGGGGCTCATCTCGCACCTGGGCGCACTGGCGGTGAAGACCGGGCACTACACCGGGCGCGCCGCCAACGACAAGTTCATAGTCGACGAGCCCTCCTCGAGCGCACACGTCAACTGGGGCAAGGTGAACCGCCCCTTCCCGGCGGACAAATTCGATGCGCTGTACCAGAAGATGTGTAACTACATGCAAGGGCGCGACCTGTTCGTCCAAGACTGCTTCGCCGGGGCGAGCCCGGACCACCGCATCCCGGTGCGCATCATAACCGAACGCGCCTGGCATTCCCTGTTCGCCCGCAACATGTTCCTGCGCGCAACACAGGAGGAGCTGCTCACCCACCAGACCGAGTTCACCGTCATCGACCTCCCCGCCTTTCACGCCCAGCCCAGCGTCGACGGCACCAATTCGGAAGCCTTCATCATCATCAACTTCGCCAGGAAGATGGTGATCATCGGCGGCACCAGCTACGCCGGCGAGATCAAGAAGTCGATCTTCACCGTACTCAACTACCTGCTACCGCAAAAGAACGTGATGTCGATGCACTGCTCCGCCAATACCGGCCTCGACGGCGACGTGGCCATCTTCTTCGGCCTTTCCGGCACCGGCAAGACCACGCTCTCCGCCGCCCCTAACCGGCTTCTCATCGGCGACGACGAGCACGGCTGGGACGAGGACGGCGTCTTCAACTTCGAAGGGGGATGCTACGCCAAGGTGATCAACCTCTCCGCCGAGAGCGAGCCGGAGATCTACCAGTGCACCCGGCGCTTCGGCACCATCCTGGAGAACGTCGCCATAGATACCATCTCGCGCCGCATTGATCTCGACGACGCCTCGTTCACCGAGAACACCCGGGCCTCCTACCCTATCACCCACATTCCCAACATCATCCCCGGCGGTACCGGCGGCCACCCCACCAACGTGATCATGCTCACCTGCGACGCCTTCGGCGTCTTGCCGCCGATCGCACGGCTCACCCCCGCGCAGGCCATGTACCACTTCCTGTCCGGCTACACCGCCAAGGTGGCCGGAACCGAAGCGGGCGTAACCGAGCCGCAAGCCACCTTCTCCGCCTGCTTCGGCGCTCCCTTCATGGCGCTCAGGCCGTCCTTGTACGCCGACCTCCTCGGCAAGAAGATCGGCTCCAACAAGGTCGACTGCTGGCTGGTGAACACCGGCTGGAGCGGAGGCGGCCCCGGCGTGGGGGCGAGGATGAAGATCGGGTACTCGCGCGCCCTGGTCAACGCTGCGCTGGACGGGACGCTAAGCGCGGCGAGCTTCGTCAAGGATCCGGTGTTCGGCCTGGACATCCCCGAGAGCTGTCCAGGGGTACCGGCGGAGATCCTGAACGCGAGAAACGCCTGGAGCGACAAGGCCGCCTACGACGCAATGGCGCAGAAGCTCGTCGCGATGTTCCGCAAGAACTTCGAGCAGTTCAAGGAGACTGCATCGCCCGAGATCGCTTCAGTTCTCTAGTTGCACCGGGAAACGACGCTGCTATCATTAAGACAAAGCTCAGGAGGTTACCATGAAAAGGGTACATTCAGAGATATGTGACACGACGGAGAGGAAGGAGCAGCGGGTCCAGGTTAAGAACACTAAGACCGGCGAGATCGGCTTGAGCTACGGCTGCACTATCGAGGGGGACACCGTGCAGGTGGAACTACCCGACGGTAGCCTGGACAGCTGGCCCGAAGACGACTGCGAGATGATCTCGTAACCCATTGTCGCGGGGGGAGCAGGCGGAAACGCGAAGGCCTTTCGCCTCCCCCTGCTGCCTCCGTGGCAGCAAGCATAGAAGAAAAAAGGCCGTCCCCTCCGGGACGGCCTTTTTTCGTGCAATAAAACGGTCCTCAGTCACGGCACTCCTAGGAAAGCCGGAACTTCCCTATGACGCGGTTCAAGTCGTCGGAGCGCTCCTTCATGCCGTAGGCCAGGCGGGACGAGTCCCGCAGGCTCCGGGCCCCTTCCTGCAGCCCCTGGTTTACCTGCTGCACGTTGGCTGCGATCTCGCCGGTAGCAGCACTTTGCTCCTCGGCTGCGGTGGCGATCTGGTTCACCTGTTCCGTCACGCGGTCCACCTGGTCCAGGATCTCTTTCAGCGCGGTTCCCGAGCGCGCCGCCTCCTCGCTGCCGATCTCGACCTCGCGCACGCCGGCCTCCATTACGGCGACAGCCGCCTTGGTCTCAGACTGGATTCCCTTGATCATCTCACCGATCTCTCGGGTGGCACGGGCGGTACGCTCTGCCAGCGCGCGCACCTCGTCGGCAACCACCGCGAAGCCCCGTCCCTGTTCGCCGGCGCGTGCCGCCTCGATGGCCGCATTGAGGGCGAGGAGGTTGGTCTGGTCGGCAATGTCCTCGATGGTGCTGATGATGGCGCCGATCTGGTCGGAGCGTGCCCCCAGACCTTCCACCGTCTGCGCCGAGGCCGTGACCTGTTCTGCAAGCCGGCGCATCGACTCAAGAGTCTTGTCCAGGATGGCGGCACCGGTGGTCGCCTTACTGCTGGCAAGCTTGGCCCCATCGGCGGCGCTCATGCAGTTGGCAGCGATGTCATTGGTGGTGGCCGCCATCTCTTCGCTTGCCGTAGCCACCGATGCCGACTTAGCGGCCAAGTTGTCGATGTCGGCGGCGATGCCGTCCGAAATCCCGGAAAGACGTTCGCTGGAGCTGCCGACATCCCTGCTTTCTGCCACCACGTCCTGCATGATCAACTGGATCTTCTCGATGAACAGGTTGAAGGCCTCGGAAAGTTTGCCCACCTCGTCCTGGGCCTGGACCGGGAGTCTCCTGGTAAGGTCCCCCTCGCCCTGGGCCAGCTCCCGGGCCATCTCCACGATACTGCGCAGCGGTTTCAGGGCTATCCCGATGCCGAAGCCGAGCGCGGCTACGCTGAGGATGAAGACCACTACGGCGGCACCAAGCATCCAGGAAAACTGGAGGTTAGCGTGCTCGACCCCCTTGGCCCTGATCTTGGCGGCTTCCGCTTCCAGATCGTCGGTGTAGACGCCGGTGCCGACCTCCCAGTCCCAGGGGGCGAAGTGGCCGATGTAGGTGAGTTTTTGCAGTGGCGGCCCGTCAGGCGTCTTCGGGAAGGCGTACTCCACGAAGCCGCCGCCGGAGCGCGCGGCCCTGACGAACTCGCGCACGAACATCTTGTCCTTCTTGTCCTTGAGATCCGTAATATCCTTTCCCTCGAGCTCGGTCTTCACCGGGACCAGGATCGCACGCGCGTGGTCCCCTTCCAGGGCGTGCACCATGAAGTACCCGCTCTTGTTCTCGAAAAACCTAACCGGGCGCAGCAGTTCCAAGGCACGTTTCTTTGCCGCCTCCATGTCGCCCCCTGATGCCTTGGCCTCGTTGTACACGGAGTCGATGATCGCAAGGGCGACGGCGATCTCGCTCTTCAACTCCTGCTTGCGGGACTCGATCGTTTTCGACTTCAGTATCTCGTAACCAGTCTCGTTGGTACTGAGAATGGCGTGCCGGGCAATGCCGATCAACACCACCGCAAGCAGCATGACCACGAGCGACGCACCAACGAGAACCTTTACCTTAATGCTGAACCCGCTGCTTTTCATGATGAGCTCCTCTTGCTATCATTTGACTGCATAGATGGTAGTTTCAGCAACACGTACCGAGGGCACTGCTTTGCTACTCAGTATTTCGGCTTCACGAGACTGGAGCTTAAGACAATATCGTGAAATCAGATTGAGACCGGCCACGCACAGGGCCCAGCTCTCATCAAGGAGGCAGCAATGACCAAAGCGATTTGCTTCGAAGAATTTGGTGGTCCGGAAGTGTTGAGGTGGATGGATGTCGCGGTACCGGAGCCGGGTCCCGGGGAGGTGCGCATCCGGCACAAGGCGGTCGGGGTGAACTTCGTTGACGTGTACCAGCGCAGCGGGCTTTACAAGATGCCGCTGCCGGCGATAGCCGGCAACGAAGGAGCCGGCGTGGTCGAGGCGGTCGGCGAGGGAGTTACACTGTTCCAGCCCGGAGACCGCGTCGCATACGCGGGCACTTCCGGCGGCGGCTACTGCGAATCGCGGGTCATCAAGGCGGACCGGCTCTGCCTGCTACCTGATGCAGTCTCCTTCGAGCAGGCTGCGGGAATGATGCTCAAGGGGCTTACCGTTCAGTACCTGGTCCGAAGGACCTACCAGGTGCAGGCCGGAGAAACGGTAGTGTTCCACGCCGCCGCCGGAGGTGTCGGCACCATCGCCTGCCAATGGCTGCGGGCGCTCGGCGCAAGGGTCATAGGCACTGCCGGATCGGAGGAAAAGTGCGAGCTGGCGCGGCAGCACGGCGCCGACTACTGCATCAACTATCGCACCGAAAACATCCTGGAGCGGGTGAAGGAAATTACCGGCGGAGAAGGGGCCGCGGTAGTGTACGATTCGGTAGGAAAGGACACCTTCGAGACCTCGCTCAAGTGCCTGCGCCCCCGCGGCCTGATGGTGAGCTTCGGCAACGCTTCCGGCCCAGTGCCGCCGGTGGATCTCCTGCAGCTTTCGCAACTGGGCTCCCTGTACCTGACCCGCACCGGGCTCGCTACCTACATCGCCAAACGGTCA
This sequence comes from Geomonas agri, assembly GCF_020179605.1. Classification (NCBI taxonomy): domain Bacteria; kingdom Pseudomonadati; phylum Thermodesulfobacteriota; class Desulfuromonadia; order Geobacterales; family Geobacteraceae; genus Geomonas; species Geomonas agri. The sequence continues at coordinate 1,696,086 of NZ_JAINZO010000002.1, read as the reverse complement.
GAGTTGGAAAAGGCTGCCGCCGAGCTGTTCGAGATGGTAATCTCTGGCAAGGTCAGGATAGAGATCAACCGGAGCTTTAGACTGCAGGACGCGGCCCAGGCCCACCGTGAACTGGAGGCACGCCAGACCACCGGCTCCACGATTCTGGTCCCTGACTGAGCCTGCCTAGTAAGGCTCACAGCTTGAACCAACGTACCAGCTCCTGCAAGTCCGCTGCGGTCCGGTTCAGATCGGCCGCAGCGGCGGCGGACTGATTGGCATCATCGGACGTCAGGTGGGCGAGATGCGTGATTTGCTGAATGTTGTCCGATATCGTGTTGGTGACACTGCTTTGCTCGTTGGCAGCCAGCGCAATGGTCTCCACCTGCCGGCCAGCGGCGGCGATATGGGCCAGGATGTCCCTGATCGCCTCTCCGGAGCGCGCCGCCTCCGCCTTGCCGTTGCCAACCTGTGACACGCCGCTCTCCATTGCGTCGACGGCGCTCTTCGTCTCCCGTTGGATGGCCTGGATCATTTCTCCAATTTCCCTGGTCGCCCGCGTGGTCCGTTCGGCAAGGGCACGGACCTCGTCCGCCACGACAGCAAAGCCGCGCCCCTGCTCGCCGGCCCGTGCCGCCTCGATGGCTGCATTGAGGGCCAGCAGGTTGGTCTGGTCCGCAATGTCCTCGATGGTGCCGATGATGGTGCCGATTTGGTCTCCCCGTGCCCCCAGGCTCTCCACGGTACGGGTGGACTCCTGCACCGTGTCTGCGATCTGTCCCATAACCGAGACGGTTTTCTCTACCACGTCGGCACCGACCGAAGCGGCCTGGGAGGCGCTCTGCGTTCCCGCCGAAGCCATACGGCAGTTATTGGCGATCTCACCGGAGGTTGCCGACATCTCGACGCTGGCCGTAGCTACCGAACCGGCCTGTTCCGCCACGTCCCTGGCTCCCGCGGCGATGTGGTCGGAGGTGCTGTGCAGTTGCAGCGACGCAGTCGATATCCGGGACGAGGTCGCCGCTATGTTACTCACGGTCCGATGCAGCGTTTCTATCAAGCGGTTCAGCATCCCGCTCACCGTGGCGAGTTCATCGTTGCCGGTTGCATCGAACTTGCAGCTCAGGTTGCCGTTGGTAAGGGATTCCACTTCCTTGACCATCGTTTTTAACGACTGCATTATCGAACGCCGCACCCAGACCACAAGGGCGATGATGAGTACGCCAATTGCCGTGGCGACGCCACCGCTGGTGTACACATGGGTGGTCAGCAGGCTCAGTTTGGAAAGGATACCCTGCATCTGCGTCCGGCCGTCCGCCTGGCTATGTTTCACCATAACCATCGCCGTCTGGATGGTCGTATCGCAGACCTTGTCGTACTCCTCCATCACGGCATTCCCCTCCTGGGGGCTCCTGCCGTAGGCGTCATACATCCGGCAGCCTGTCTGCCACATCGCCGGAAGTGCGGTCTCGATCTTCTTCAGGTCGGCACTATACCCAGCAGAATGCTGCGTGTACTTTTGCATCCGTTCCACAAGTTGGGATGCTTTGTCATAAGCGGTCTTCGCGTCCTTGTCTATTGATTCCCTGTCCCTGGTGAGGCTGGCATCCGTGAGAAACTGCCAAAGGTTGGCGATTTGCAACTGGAGTTCCTGAGCCATGGTCGCCTCTTCACTCAACCCCGAGTAATCTGAGAGCTGGTTCCTGACGTCATCCAGCCGGTGCGAGGTCAGCAGTGGTATCATGATGCAGATGAGCACTATGACAGTGGTCATACCCAAAGCGAGCAACATTTTTTTGGCAATACTCATCCAATCCCCCAAGCAGTAGGCGCTGTATATCCCAGACCTGATCGGTATGATGCAGGATAACTTTAGGAGATTGCGCGCCTGGCCTTGCCAATACTCCTAAAACGGTTCCTGTACCCCAAATGGGGTTAATCCTTGTCAAGGCGGGGACGGGAGTTTAGGATGCCCTGCAACCAAGGAGTTTGCTAGACCTACCAACATCGTTAAAAGGACCGGATCATGCCCCCTACCGAGAACCTCACTGCTCTCGACAAAGCAATGGCAAAAGTGTGTGAACTCTGCCCCGTATGCCTCCATGCCCGCTATCACCAAAAGGGCCTCGTCTATGATTTCGTGAACAAGATCGAGGAGGACGTCTGCCCCTTCTGCCGGGCCTACGAACGTGTGCACGGTAAAAAGGCGCACGAAAGAAGATGAAGGCAGGCGGAGTGCTGCGTCTGCTCTCACCGTCATCCCTCAGTTTTTGCGAAACAGCCAGGGGTTTTTCCCCTACTTAATGAATAAGGTTCTGCCCCCGATATCCTAGCTTCAGTATCTCATCACGGCACGCGTCCTGTGAGTTAACGACAGGCGCTGCCGACTACCGGTCAGGAGGGGGAATCATGTTGTTTCGTATTGTAGCTGTAGCATTGATTGTCATCGTGGGAAGCATCATCTCTGTCAGCAGCTTGCGCGCTTCCGAAAAGGAGGAGTCGGTCGCCGTCGCACTGACTGAATACCTCCTTTCCGCCCGTGCTGTGCTGGCGACGAACCAATCGCTGATCAACGATCCAGATAAAGGCAACAAGGGTTTCACGGCTGATGTGTACGAACAACAGGTGCGGCTGGAGTTTCTGCGCAGAACCTCGGCTGATATCACGAAGATGGCGGACGACGCCTTTGGAAAAGCCCTCTCAGAAATTCATCAGTCCGCAAAACAAGTCATTACCGAAGCGCAGCCCTTGATCAATCAGGAGGGGAAGGGATTCAAGGGTTTCAATCCGGCGGCGTTTGGGGCGAAGGTCGGTGCGGCCCTGGAAAAACGCTCTGATATCCGGATCAAACAAACGAGCCTCAAATTCCGCGGAGCCTACAACAAACCCGACGAATATGAGACGACCATACTGGCGAAATTCGTCGGCGGGAACAAGGACCAAAGCCATAGCGAGGAGTTAACGGTGGATGGGAAGAAGGTGGTGAGGTACATGGTACCGATTTACATCTCCAAGGCCTGCCTCGGTTGTCATGGCGATCCGGCAGGTACAGTTGACGTTTCGGGACATAAGAAGGAAGGATACAGGGATGGCGACCTGCGTGGAGCCATCAGCGTCATAGTTCCGGTGCTCTAGTTCAAAACCGGCACCATATCTCGGGGCCATCGTCCCGCGAAAAACTAAAGGAGGCCCACTTGTTGAAGTGGGCCTCCTTTTTTTACTGGCTGCAGCCTTAGATGATCTTGTTGAGGGAGTATTCCACAATGCCTTCGGCGCCGAGTTTGATGAGCTCGGGGACGATGCGGCGGACTTCTTGTTCGGGCATTATGCTCTCGATGGAAACCCAGTCGGAGTTGTAGTGGTTGGCGACGGTCGGGCTCTTCAAACTAGGGATGACGGCGGTGATCTCGGCAACCTTCTCTTTCGGCGCGTTCATCTTGAGACCGACCATGCCCTCGGCGCGCAGCGAGGACTGCAGCAGGGTGGCGATCTGCTCGATCTTGGCGCGCTTCCAGGGATCTTCCCAGGCGGCCTTGTTGACGACCATGACCGGGACAGATTCCATCAGCTCGGTGACGATCCTGAGACCGTTGGCCTTGATGGTGGAACCAGTCTCCGTTACTTCAACGATGGCGTCGCAGAGGCCCTCGACAACCTTCGCCTCGGTGGCACCCCAAGAGAACTCGACGGTGACGGGGATGTTTCTCTCGGCGAAGTAGCGCTTGGTGAAGCCGACAAGCTCGGTGGAGATGGTGCCGCCACGCAGGTCCTCGGGCCCCTGAATCTTGGAGTCGCCGTTCACGACCAGCACCCAGCGGGCGGGACGGCGGGAGACCTTGGAGTAGACCATCTCGCAGACTTCGATGACATCGGACTCGTTCTCGCGGATCCAGTCGCGGCCGGCAATGCCAACGTCGATGGTGCCGCGTTCCACGTACTTGCCCATCTCCTGCGGACGGATCAGGGAGCACTTGATCTCATCGTCGTCAATACCGGGGAAATAGCTGCGCGACGAGATCGATATCTGCCAGCCGGCTTTCTTGAACAGGTCGACGGTGGCGTTTTCAAGGCTCCCCTTGGGGATGCCGAGCTTCAACTTTTCCATTTCATTCCCTCTCTTGACTCACATTGAATTAAGAAAAAAAAAGCCACGAAGCGGAAGCCCCGTGGCTGGTCATGTTATTTCTTGTAGACGGTGTTGGGATCGAAGAGCGGGTTGGAGTGCTCGACCCAGGTGCCGTTCTCGTATTTTACGTAGAAGCAGCTCCGGTTGCCGGTGTGGCAGGCGGCGGGCCCGTTCTGCTTTACCTTGATCACCACGGTGTCGGCGTCGCAGTCGGTAAGCACCTCGATCACTTCCTGGGTGTTGCCGGACTCTTCGCCCTTCATCCAGTACTTGTTCCTGGTGCGGCTGAAGAACCAGGTCTTGCCGGTTTCCAGGGTCAGGTTCAGGGTCTTCTCGTCCATGAACGCGACCATCAACACTTCCCCGCTTTCGTTGTCCTGGATAACAGCAGGGATCAGTCCACCCATCTTCTCGAAATCGATCTTTATCATGGCTTCTCTCAGTCCTTCTACCGCGTTTAGTGATAAAAAAGTGTCTTTTAATACACCTCCGGCCCAACTTGTGTCAATGATTATGTAGACACGCCTCCCACCTTCGCTAAAGCTTCCCACCTTCGCTAAAGCTACGGTGGGCAAGCTCCACCTAAACACTCAGGCGCTACGGTCGGGAACAGTTTGGGGGTTGTTCTAAAAAGGAAGGCCCGGCAGGATTCTCTGCCGGGCCTTCCCGTGTCTCTTCTCTTGTCCGCCGACTAGTCTTCGGCGAGCAGCGTTCGGTCGTTCTCGAAGGTCTTGTGACGCAACTCGTGGAACTTCTGGATCAGCTTCTCCACGGTGAGAGCCTTCTTCGCTTCACCCTCGATGTCGAAGATGATCTCGCCGCCGTCCATCATGAGCAGACGGTTGCCGAATTCGATGGCGTGAGTCATGTTGTGGGTGATCATCATGCCGGTCAGCTTGTACTCGCTGATGAACTTGTTGGTCAGCTCCAGCACGATCTCGGCGTTCTTCGGGTCAAGCGCCGCAGTGTGCTCGTCGAGCAGGATCAGCGACGGCTTGGAAAGGACCATCATGAGCAGGGTAAGCGCCTGGCGCTGTCCGCCGGAGAACATGACCAGGTTCTCCTTCATGCGGTGCTCGAGCCCCATCCTGAGCTGCACCAATTCCTGACGGAAGATCTCGCGGGTCTTGTTGTTCAGACTGCGACGCAACCACTTCATCCCCTTCTTGTGGGTGATGGTCATGTTGTCTTCCAGGCTCATGTTGCCGGCGGTGCCCAGCAGCGGGTTCTGGAAGATCCTGCCGATGTACTTCGCCCTCTTGTACTCCGGGTCGCGGGTGACGTTCTTGTCGTTGGCGAAGATCTGCCCTTCGCTGGGGAGATAGGTCCCGGCGATGGTGTTGAACAGGGTCGATTTGCCGGCCCCATTGGAGCCGATGATGGTGATGAAGTCGCCTTCCTTCACCTTGAGGTTGATGTTGTTCAGGGCCTTGTTTTCATTGACGGTCCCCTGGCCAAATACGATGGAAACGTTCTTAAGTTCTATCATTTTGCCACCTTAAACGGGACCTTCAGTTTCTTGGCCTGCGTCATGATGAGAAGGACGATGATCAGCACCCCCTTGATCAGGTTCAGGTCGCTCGGGGTCATGTGGATCACGTAGCCGTAGAAACGCCCGACGTACATCACGGCATAAAAGCAGATGGAACCGGCGAGGGCGCAGAAGGTAAGGACGCCGATCCGGTTGCTCTTGAGCATCAGGAATTCCCCGATCATGACGGAAGCGAGGCCGGAAACGATGATGCCCTGCCCAAGCCCCACGTCTGCGAAACCGAGGTACTGCGCAGCGAAGGCGCCGGAGATGGCAACCAGGCCGTTGGAGAGGCCGACGCCGATGGTTTTCAGGGTCTTGGGGTTCACCCCCTGCGAGATGACCATCTGCTCGTTGTTCCCCATTGCGCCCAGGGTCATGCCGAGGTCGGTGCGGAAGAACAGATCAAGAGCCACCTTTACCACCAGGGCGACGATCACGAAGAACACCAGCAGGATGTAGTCGTCGGGAATGACGCCGGTGAACTTCTCGGTGACCTGCTTGAGGATGGTCGGCTGATCCAGGATGGGGACGTTGGCGCGGTTACCCAGGATGCGGATGTTGACCGAGTAGAGCATGGTCATGGTGAGGATACCGGCCAGGAGGTTCGGCACCCTCAGGTGGTTGTGGATGAGGGCGGTGACCACGCCGGCCGTGACGCCGCCCGCGAAGGCGACGAGGAGCGCGAGCCAACCGTTCATGCCGGTGAGGAGGCACTGCACCATGAGCGCCGCCCCCAAGGGGAAGGACCCGTCAACCGTCAGGTCCGGAAAATCAAGAATCCTGAACGAGATGAATACGCCCAGGACCATGATGCCATAGATCAAACCTTCAACAAAAATACCTTCGATCATAAAACCCTTCTTAGAACCTTAGTCCCACCTTCGCTAAAGCTGTGGTGGGCAAGCATACAATTTCGGCTTTAAAACCCACTGGCCGCCCACCGCAGCTTCAGCGGGTGGACGGCCAATGGGTTTGCGTTCTGTTTACTTCTTGGTGAGCTTGCCGTTCTGACGGACGGTCTTGGCGGCCTTGACGATGTCGGCCGGGACGGTCAGGCCGAGCTTCTTGGCCACGTCGAGGTTGATGAGCAGGTCGACGTCGCTAGCCTTGGTCATGAAACGGGTCGGGATCTGCTCCGGCTTCTTCCCTTTCAGGATCTCGATGACCATCTTGCCGGTAGCGCGGCCCATCTTGTAGTAGTCGAAGCCCCACGCGGCGAGGACGTCGTAGGTCTCGGAGGAGCTCGGGTCTGCGGACATGACCGGGATCTTGGCCTTGGCGGCAACCTCGGCAACGGCGCTCATGGCGGAGACAACGGTGTTGTCGGTGGAGATGTAGATGGCGTCGACGCGGTTGGCGATGGTCTGGGCTGCCTGCTTCACTTCGGCGGACTTGGTAACGGTGGTCTCAACAAACTCGAGGTGCTTCTCCTTGCAGACCTGCTTCACCATGCCGGCCAGCACCACGGCGTTCTCCTCGGAGCTGGTATAGATGTGGCCGATACGCTTGGTTTTCGGCTTGATCTTCAGCAGCATCTCGATCTGCTGCTTCACCGGGGTCATGTCGGAAACGCCGGTGACGTTCTTGCCGCCTTTGGCGAGGGAGGGAACCAGGCCCGCTTTGACCGGGTCGGTAACGGCGGAGAAGACGATCGGGATCCCTTTCAGGGTGTTCACCAGCGCCTGAGCCGTCGGGGTGGCTACGCCGACAGCGAGGTCGACTTTCTGGCTCTGGAACTTGGTGGCGATGGACGCCGCGGTGTTGATGTCGCCGTTGGCGTTCTGCACGTCGAAGGTTGCGTTGATCTTGGAGTCCTTCAGTTCATCCTGGATGCCCTTTACAACAGCATCCAGCGCCGGGTGGGAAACGATCTTGGAGATGCCGATCGTTACCGGCTTGGCGGGAGCCGCTGCGAAAGCGGTTGCCGCAGACAACACAGACAAAGAGAGAGCCAACAGAATACCGATCTTCTTGCGCACAGATACCTCCGGTTTACATTGAATTGAATTTCTGCTGCTGGTACTGCCAAACCGTAATCTATCGCCGCCGACCGGTGAAAAGGTCGGACCTATTTTCGACCGCCGAGCATACCACCGGCAAAGAGCTATCGTCAACGCCATAGTGCCGCTAAATAGGAACAATTCTTTGAAGAATCGAAAAAAAATGGATCAAACCGTCAAACAAAGCGCCAATATAAAACTTTTCTCACGCAAATAGCCCACTGGTTGTTGACACCGTAAATGTAAAAAGGGTATAAGTACGTACGAGCTTGTCGGTTTTGTCACAGGTGTACGGCACTAAAGCCCGCCCCGATATCTCCCCCAGTAACCGCCAAAACCAGACTCCGCACAATCACGAGAAATAAAAGCACGCCAGGCGCCGTCCGCACCGACATGTCCGCACGGTCGAGGCCGGTCCAGGCTGCACCACCATACAAGGAGAACTTCAACGTGAAGCACCTGTACCCGAACCACCACGCCCTCATGCTGGTCGCCCTGCTGGCACTGCCGCTGGCACTCATGGGATGCAAGGATAAAAAGGCCTCCGCCACCCCGGCTGGCACCGCAGCCGTGCAAGGCCATCCCTCGTCGGCGCAGGCCGTCCCGGCGACCAACCTCCCGGCAGCGACCGCTCCTGCCACCGGCACCCCGGCGGCGGCCACCCCGGCGGTCCCTGCTACACCGGCAACCGATGCGACCGCCCCGGCTGGCGCCGCCAAGTTCGACGCACACTCTAGCGCCGGCAAAAAGGGAAAGGGAAAGGGCAAGGGCGCCAAAGGTAAAGAGGCAGCCGCTCCCAAGGTTACCTATCGCGCCGGCGAAGACCCGGACTTCGCCGCCAAGAAGGGTTGGCCGGTAAAATCTCCCGCGCCGCTCCCGGGTTCGCTCCTGCCCCAGAAGCGGATCGTCGCCTACTACGGCAACCCCCTCTCCAAGAGGATGGGTGCCTTGGGCGAGTACCAGAAAGACGACATGCTGCAGCGCCTTAAGCGGGAAGTGGCCAAGTGGCAGGCTGCAGACCCCTCCCACCCGGTGCAACCGGCGCTGCACCTGATCGCGGTTGTGGCCCAGGGGGAGCCGGGCAAGGCCGGTCTCTACCGCATGGTCATGCCCGACAAGATCATCAACGACGTGTACAGCTGGGCCAAGTCGATCAACGCCATCATGTTCATCGACATCCAGACCGGGCACGACAACATCCGCAACGTGCTGCCGCGCTTCGAGTGGATCCTCAAGAACCCGGACGTGCATCTCGGCATCGATCCTGAGTTCAACCTGATCAAGAGCGGCAAGAAGCCGGGCACCAAGATCGGCACCTACGACGCCGCCGACATCAACTACGCATCGAACTACCTGAAGGAACTGGTGAAGAAGTACAACCTGCCGCCGAAGGTGTTCATCGTGCACCGCTTTACCAGAAACGGCGTGACCAACTCGAAGAACATCCAGCTGCGCCCCGAGGTGCAGATCGTGATGAACATGGACGGCTGGGGCGCTCCCTGGCTCAAGCGCGACTCCTACAAGGACTACGTCGTGGCGGAGCCGGTCGAGTTCACCGGGTTCAAGCTCTTCTACCACAACGACACCAAGAAGGGCGACGCGCTGCTCACCCCGAAAGAGGTGCTCTTGCTGAACCCGAAACCGCTGTACATCCAGTACCAGTAACCCCTTCCTGCCCCCCTCCGGGGGCGGGGACGCGGATGCACCCAACTGGCCGACTCGGGCGAATGATTATTCGCCCTTGCAGTACCCATCGGTATCAAAAAAGAAGGGGCGAACCACTATGGTTCGCCCCTTTACTTTTTCCAAGTCAACGACGCCCTCACCCCGGCCCTCTCCCGGAGGGCGAGGGGGGAAACCTCACCTCGTCCATTTTGCCGAGGGAGATGGGCGCGTACGTCGTCCCCGTCACCACTGGAAGTGCGCCTGCCTCTCGGTGGCAACTCCCCCCTCGAAACTGTGCTCCATGAAGGTGGCTTCCCCTGCCTCATCCACCAGCAAGACTGTGGAACAGCGGGTGCCATACTGCGCGCTCCTGATGAAGATGGGAGAGAGCATCCGCTCCAACTCCAGTCCGACGCCGGTATCGGGCAACTCCTGGTCCGGAGGGTGTGTCTCGTCGGCCAGGAGCGCAAACAGTTCCTCCACGTCGAAGTCGTCCCGTGCCAGGATGCGGGCAAGCCCGTCCTTGCCGCGGCACACCTTGGGCCAGGGGGTGTCCAGCAGGTGGTTGCTGAGACCGTGGATCCCCGCCTCGATGGGGAACACCCGGTCGCTCTTGTTGGAGTAGCAGAACAGCCGCTCGCTGTCACCGACCAGGAGGTTGTAGCCACCGTAGGGGATGCCGGATTCCCGCAGCCGGGCCAGGTACTGCTCGGCGCCCGTCTCCTGCGTAAGGAACCCGCTCACCAGTTGCCCGCGTGATGAAGGGCCATGCCGGTGTGGATCATTCGGGTCGCGGTAGTTGGTAAGCGCGGCAATCCGGCCGGTCACCGTCACACCGAGCCAGGTGCCGCCGTGGACCAGGTCGCGCCCGGCGAAGATGTGTGGGGCGTCTTCCCAGAAATGGGCGGGCTGCGTCGGACGCTGGTAGTACTCGTCACGGTTGGCCGCGATGACGAGCCGGTATTCGGGGTGGGCCCGGTAGGCGAGTAACAGCGTGCACATAGGATTTCCTGGGAGGGCTCAGAGATCCAGCAGCTTGGCGATCTCCTGCTCCTGCTTCTTGGTCATGGATTCGAACATCACGCCTGCGCCGGGGATGCAGCGGGTTACTCCCCAGGGCTGGGACCAACGCACGGTAGCGCGGATGGGGGTCTGGTCGGTGAACTCGAGGAAGCGGATCCAGAGGGTTTCCCCTTGCAGGAAGTCCTCCATGGTATGCAGGAACAGGCCATGGCTGCCAAGATTGATGGTGAAGGACTTGTGAGTGGCATCGGCCGGGAAGGTGGGATCAGTGCTGTAGTAGAGGTTCAGGTTGATCTGCCGGCGCGGCGACCGGCGCAGGGAGCGCGCGGGGAAGTTCCGGCAGCGTTTTTCGATGAAGAAGTGCAGTGCGGAGTCGGTGTCGGGGGAGAAACTCTGCTCCAACGGGCTCAGCTTTATCTTCTTCTGCCTCGCCTCCCACTTCACCCGCAGCACCGGGAAAAGGTTGATGCACTCATAGGCGATCACCTTTTCTTCCTTGCTGCAGCGCACCAGTGTCAGGATGTCCACGAGGAAGCCGTTGTAGCGGTTCTCCGTCGCCATCTGCGACATTTCCGCAAACGACCGCGCGACGTCACAGGCCACACCGATTTCGGTTACGGCGTGGGCATAGGCGTCACCTGCTTCACTATCTTTTACTACTATCAGGATCTTGATGTCTGACATGTATGCTTGGGATGGTCCTTCATTCAATGGAGGTCGCTTCTGGGACAGGCCTGCTACACTATAACCGCTCCCCAAAGAAGGTCAAACGGTTTTCGAGCCCGACTCTGACTGGGGCTACTCCGGCTTCTTGGAGGTAATGGAGAGCACGGTGACGGTAAGGTCGCCGGCCGGCCTCTTTATCGTGACCTCGTCGTCGACCTTCTTGCCGAGCAGCGCCTTGCCCACCGGTGAGTCGACACTGATCTTGCCCAGGCTCACGTCGAACTCGTCGGGCCCGACCAACTGGTAGCAACGCTCATCCCCCTCCTCGTCCTCGTAGGTGACCCAGCAGCCGAAGCTGACCGAGGTGGGGTTCAGCGGCGGGTAGATCACCTTGAGCACCTTGAGCCGGTCCCCCAGGTGCTTCAGTTCCCGGTCGATCTCGCGCAGCCTCTTCTTCGAATAGATGTATTCCGCATTCTCGGAGCGGTCCCCTTCGGCGGCGGCATCGGCCATGTTCTTCACCATGCGCGGCCTCTCGGTCTCCCAGAGAAAATCGTAGCGTTCCTGCAATCGTTTGCGCCCTTCGGCGCTGATCATGTTGGTCATCGGCACTCCTCGCCATGCAATCCTTGCCGACGGCAGACGGCTGCCGCGGAGGGGGCATCATAGTAGAGTTTGCACTGCAAGGCAATACGATAGCAGCCGGTCAGGGCTGCTTGTCCAGGTGGCGGTACTTGCGGATTGATTCTTCGTAGGTTTTCTGGATCTCGTTTTCGGGGGGGGCTTTGCTGTAGGAAATGAGGTAGCGTCCCAGGGCATACACCAGGATGAGAGCAAACAGCGTCCAGAGGGCTCTGACCACTTTTTGCCTGCGGGACAGCACAACCGGAGGAGTGTCGGTAGCCTCGTCCTCGTCACGCTTGTCGGCGATCTTGCGCAGGTGGGCGATCTGGACCGAGGAGATCTGCTTGAAGATCAGGTCGCGGTCCCGCTCGTCCAGAAAAAGGAATTCCATGCCGACGTCGTAGCGGTTGGAGCCGTCACGCTGCACAAGCGGAGGCTTGACATGGACGACCTGACCGACCGCATGCACTAGCCGCGGCGGCTCCTGCGGCAGGTACAGTTCCATGTTCACCAGTTGGTCCGGCCGCGCCGTGGTCGGCATGCGCAGACAGATCCCGCCTCCGCCCAGGTTCAGCTGGGCCCGAAGCAGATCCCGCCAGACGATGTCCTTGGCCGGCTTGAAGCGCGCCATCTGGGCGGCGATGACGAAGTCATCATACCCCTGGAACTTCATCTGCTCGCGCTCCTTGCGCACCTCCCAATCCCTTTCCACCTCTTTGCGGGTCGACTCGTCCACTATGTCGTAGCGGACCCTCAACGCCATGTCGGTCCGGAAGAACTGGCGCCGTTCGCGCAGGGTGAATCGGCCGAAAAGCCGTATCTGCAGCACACGGTCGCCGAGGCGGTCGGTGACGATACCGCTGCAGGTATAGCTGTCCTTGCCAAGCCAGACGCTGACATCAAGGATGAAGCCGACATCCACCCGGACGTTGGCCGGAAGCACGTCGCGGGAGATCTGCAACTGCAGCAGGTCTCCGCCCGACTCGCTGATGACGCCCCAGTCCCGGAACACGCCGCCGCCCGAGAGCGGGATGCCGATCTCGATGCGCATGCCCGGTGCAAGGACCTGGCGGTATTCGCTGTAATCGTCTTCCATGCCGAATCCGGATGATATTTTAATAAGAGGTTGAGCCGACCATCACATTAAACTACAGTCGCGGCGACTTGCAAGTCATTGAATGCGAAAGAGGCTTTCCTGTTTTACCTAATCAGGTCGAGGAGGTGCCTTGACATCGGGGGGAGCTGTGCTATCAAAGTAATGGCTTTTTTACTAATGAATAAGGAGTAGCTATGAAAAGAATTGCGATAGCAGCGGCGGCAATGGTGGTAGTAATGACAGCGGCACAGGCCATGGCGGTTTCGGCAGGCAAGACCGTGGAGTGGCCGACCTCGATGGGTAAAGTGACCTTCAAGGGCGACGACCATGCCGGCAAGGGGCTCAAATGTAACGAGTGCCACACCAAGATCTTCAAGATGAAGAAGGGCTCCGCCCAGATGAAGATGGCCGACATCAACGCCGGTAAGTACTGCGGCGAGTGCCACAACGGCAAGAAGGCCTTCAAGCCTGCCGGCAACTGCGCCAAGTGCCATAAGAAGTAGCGGCACCACCTATTCGGGCTGCGCTCCGTCCCGGGGCGCAACCCGCCTCCCCCCCTTCCTTTTCTGTTGATCCCCCTCGCAAATACAGATACAAAGAAGCAGCCGTCGCAACGGCTCGCGACTTTTTTTTGCCACCAACACAGGAGATCACAGATGAACGTCGTCACCAGGAGATCGGTCTGCCCCTTCGACTGCCCGGATACCTGCAGCATGCTGGTGCAGGTGGAAAACGGCAAGGCCATCGCCGTGCAAGGCGACCCGCTGCACCCCTTCAGCCGCGGCACCCTCTGCCCAAAGATGCGCCACTATGAGAAAAGCGTCCATTCGCCGCTGCGCCTGACGACGCCGCTCAAGAGGACCGGCGCCAAGGGGAGCGGCGAGTTCACCCCCATCACCTGGGACGAGGCGATCGCCACCATAGCCGAGCGCTGGCGCACCATCATCTCCGGGCACGGCGCCGAGGCGATCCTCCCCTATTCCTACGCGGGGACCATGGGCATCGTGCAGCGTAACGCGGGACATCCCTTTTTCCATCGCATGGGCGCCTCCCGGCTGGACCGTACCATCTGCTCCCCGGCCAAGGGAGCGGGATGGGAGGCGGTGATGGGCAAGACGGCGACACCGCCGCCGGAATCGGCCGGCAGCAGCGACCTGCTCATCCTGTGGGGGATCAACGCGGCGGCGACCAGCATCCACTTCCTCAACCAGGCGCAGGAGGTGCGGCAAAGGGGCGGCCAGATCTGGCTGATCGACACCTACGAGACGCCAACCGCCTCGGCAGCGAACCGCACCTTCCTGGTGCGACCGGGAAGCGACGGGGCGCTGGCCCTGGGGATGATGCACATCATTGCACGCGAGGGACTCGCCGACCGCGAGTTCATTGCGGAGCAGGTGCTCGGCTTCGATGAACTAGCGGCCGAGGTACTCCCAGCCATGACCCCGGAGCGCTGTGCGGAGATTACCGGCCTCAAGGCAGAGGCAGTCGTGGAGATGGCGCGTGCCTACGCTGCGGCCAAGGCCCCCTTCATCCGCCTGGGGAGCGGGTTGTCGCGCTACGGCAACGGCTCTATGACGGTACGCACGATCTGCTGCCTGCCGGCGCTGGTCGGCGCCTACGGCAAGGAGGGCGCAGGGTGCTTCCCCGACACCGCGACCGGGGGCGCCTTCCCGATGGAGATCCTGACCAGGGAGGACCTGACTCCCGGGCCGACCCGGCTCATCAACATGAACCAGCTGGGCGACGCGCTGAACCAGCTCGACGCGCCGCGGGTCATGGGGCTCTACGTGTACCACTCCAACCCGGCCGCGGTGACCCCGGACCAGAACGCGGTGCTCGAGGGCCTGTCCCGCGAGGACCTTTTCACCGTGGTGCATGAACGCTTCATGACCGACACCGCGCGCTACGCCGACATCGTGCTCCCCGCCACATCGTCGCTGGAGCACAGCGACATCTACCGTTCCTACGGCACCTACTGCATCCAGCGCGCCCAGGCGGTGATCGATCCGGTGGGGGGGAGCAAGCCCAACTGGGAGGTGTTCTCCCTTCTGGCCCAGGCGATGGGCTTTGAGGAAGAGATCTTCACCCTCAGCGCGGACCAGATGATCGACCGGCTCCTGGAGGTGCCCAAGCCGCTGCGCGCGGGGATCGACGAGGAGGCGCTTGCGGAAGGACGCCCGGTGACCCTGGCGGCACGGCCGGCAGGGATCATGACGCCGTCGGGTAAGATCGAGATTTTGAACGAGAGGCTCGCCGAGAAGCTGCCGCGCTACCTCCCCACCCACGAGGAGCAGGGGCGGCTTCCCTTCCGGCTGATGACCGCGCCCACCCCGTACGCACTGAATGCAACCTTCTACGAGCGGGAAGAGTTGAGGGAGAGCCAGGGGGGGATGCAGCTCAAGATGAATCCGCAGGATGCGGCTGACAAGGGACTTAGCGACGGCGCGGAGGTGGTGGCTTGGAACGAGCTCGGCAAGGTCACCTTCCGGCTGCAGGTAACGCCCAAGGTGCCGCGGAGCGTGGTGGTGGCCGAGGGGGTATGGTGGCTCGCCCATGCGCCGGGAGCGCGCTCGGTGAACGCCCTCACATCGCAGCGTTTGACCGACCAGGGCGGCGGGAGCACCTTCTACGACAACCGGGTCGATGTGCGCTTGGCCAATTGACAGCACCCCGGCCTCACGCAAAGACGCAAAGAAAGCACCCCTAGAAGAAGTGCTTGGAGTCTTCGCGGCTTTGCGTGAGCGGCAGATTTTGTCTCATGATTTCCCACCGGCTGCCGATGTAATGAGAAGCAACGGCAATAAACAATCGGGGGGCGTATGGAACCGAACAACAAGATCCTGCTGGAAAGCGGCACCAACGAACTGGAAATAGTCGAATTCAGGATCGACGAGGTGGACGGCAAGGGGAACGTGATTCCCTGCTACTTCGGCGTCAATGTGGCCAAGGTGCGCGAGATCATCAGGCTGCCCGAGACCCGCAAGGTGGTGAACTCCCACCCCTGCGTCAGCGGCATGATCAAACTGCGCGACCAGGTGATCACCCTGATCGACCTCTCCCGCTCGCTGAACAAGAACACGGATGGGATCCCGGCGGATCGGGTCATCGTGCTCGAGTTCAACAGGATCGTGGTCGGCATCCAGGTACACTCCGTCTCCCGCATCTATCGGATCTCATGGGAAAACGTGGAGCCGCCGGTCAAGGCTATCCACGACGCCAACATCACCGGCGTGGTGAAGATGGAGGACAGGATCATCCTTATCCTCGACTTCGAGAAGATCATCGGCGAGCTCTCCTCCACCATGGCGCTGGCCGCACCGGGCGAGGACCTGATGCTGGCCCATTCTGCCCTGAACCGCGGGGCCAGGACCATCCTGGTCGCCGACGACTCCGCCTTCATCAGGAGGACTATGTGCGGTTCCCTGCGCGAAGCGGGCTACAAGGTGGTGGAGGCGGAGAACGGCGAGGAGGCGTGGGAGCACGTGCAGGCGGTACGGCAGAAGTGCGCCGAGAGCGGGCAGCCGCTCAAGGAACTGCTGAGCCTCGTCATCACCGACATCGAAATGCCCCGAATGGACGGCCTGCACCTCACCGCCCTGATCAGGAAAGAAGCGGACCTGGGCGGGCTGCCGGTGGTAATCTTCTCGTCACTGGCCAGCGACGACAACAAGTTGAAATGGCGCAACCTCGGCGCCAGCGACATCCTTACCAAGCCGGACCTCCCCAACCTGGTCCAGAAGGCGGATACTCTTGCCCTATGAGTCGCACCCCGAGCTGTCGGTCGTAGTGCCGATCTACAACGAGGAAGGGAACGTCACTCCCTTCCTCACGGCACTCGCCCGGCAGCAGGGGGTACGCCTGGAAGTGATCCTCTCCGACGGCGCGTCCAGCGACCGCAGCCTCCCTATCGCTCAGCAACTGCGCGCCGGCCTTCCCTTCCCGCTCATCATCCTCGAGGGAACCAAGGGGAGAGGGGGGCAGCTGAACCGCGGCGCCGACTCCGCCCACGCTGACACACTCCTTTTCCTGCACATCGACTCCAGTTTCGACGATCCGCTGGCGCTCAGGAAGGCGCTGGACTCCCTGCATGAGGCGCAGGACGCCGGAGGACGGGTGGCGGGACGCTTCGCACTGCGCTTCGACTTCCCCGACAGCATTCCGCTCCCGTACCGTTTCTACGGCGCCAAGGCCGCGCTGGACCGCCCCGGCTGCACCCACGGCGACCAGGGGTTCCTGATCCGGCGCGATTTCTTCGCACAGGTCGGCCCCTACGACACCTCGCTGCCGCTCATGGAAGACACCTTTCTGGCCGAGCGGGTGCGGCGGGAGGGACGCTGGCTCCTCCTGCCGGCCGGCATCACCACCTCGCCCCGCCGTTTCCTCTCCGAAGGGCTCCTCCCCAGGCAAGCGCTCAACGCCATACTGATGAACCTGGCCCACACCGGGCAGCTGTCCCTCGTCCGTTGCCTGCAGACGAGCTACCGCAGTCAGGATGCCACGGCGCGACTGAAACTCGCCCCCGTCCTGAAGCCTTTGCACCGGGCCATCGGCGAACTCGACGAAGGAGAGCGGCGCAGCTTGTGGTACCGCACCGGTGCCTACGTGCGGGGCAACGCCTGGCAGATTCCTTTCTTTTTGGACGTGGTGACCGGTGGGATACGGGAAGCAGGGAGGGGGGGGAGGTTTCTGGAGCTTTACGACCGCTTTCTGGGGCGTGTCATCGACAATAAGGCGGGCGACCTCGGGGCCGCCCTGCTGACCTGGCTCTGGTTCCGGCTGACGCTTCTGGCTGCGCCCTAGCCCTCGCTGCGCGCTGCGCGCGCCGCCTCGATAAACCTCTTCAGCTCTTCCGCTTGCCACTGTGCCGGCTCCAGGAACTCGACCCCGAACCCGGTGGGGAGCCCGGCATGCACCCGTTTCCCCTCCTGGTTCACCCAGGCCACCCTTCCCTTCAGTTCCAACAGCGGCGCCTGCTCGGTCTCCAGAAAGAGGGCAAGTCTTAACTCCTGGTTTTGAAGCACCTCCTCGCGGCTGGCAAGGAAGAGGCCGCCGTCGCCGATGTCGAGGGCATGGGCGCTGACCGGGGTGTTACCGAGGAGGAACAGCACCGGGATCTGGCAGGGGATGCGCACCTCGCGCCGGTCCACGGCGTCGGTGTACTTGCGGGCCATGTCGAGGAAGAGGCGACGGTCGACGGGCTTGGTGAGGAAGTCGTCACACCCCGCCCGCTGTGCGCGCTGGCGGTCCTCGTCGTTGCCGAGGGTGGTGAGCATGACGACGGGGATGGCGGCAAGGAAGGGATCGCTCTTCAAGAGCCTGCAGCAGGTGATGCCGTCCATGAGCGGCATGTTGACATCCATGAAGACGAGGTCGGGAGGATCCTTGCGGACCAGCTCCAGGGCCTCTACGCCGTCGCCGGCGGTAATCACGTCAACATGGGATACCTTGAGAAAGCTCTTCTCCAGTTCCAGAATCAGCTTGGTATCGTCCACCAACATAATCTTAGGTTTAGCCACCACTCCCCCCACTCAGGTAGTAAAAGACGGTTCACGCGGGATGATGCCGAACGGGTTGCACCCGCACATTAATAAATATCGGGTCGGCTTTGTCAACGGGAAAAGTAGGGTATATCACACCACCAACCGCACCAGTTCCGGGACGGTCCGGACAACAAGCGGTGTCGGGCAGACGTAGTCTCCATCCAGCTGCACCGCCTTCTCCCCGGTGATCTCCAGGGAGGCGGCGCTGAAGGAGGTGACGTGGCTGCTATAGATGGCGGTGCCGTTCAAAAGCCCCAGGGCGAGCCCCAGGTAGGCCAGCCGCCCTCCGGAGATGCAAAGCACCTGGAAGCCGGGGGCGAAGAGGTCGGCCTCGGGAGCGAGCACGAAGTTGCCGCCGTACTTGGAGGCGTTGCAGACGATCACGCCGTGACAGGAGACGCTCCTGCCGCCTCCGGTCACCGACAGTTGCGAACCGTCCCAGTGCCAGAGCGTGCGCAGCGCCGACAGCACATAGGCGCCTTTTCCAAAGGTCTTTTTCTCCGAAAGCCGCACGTCGCGCACCACGGCCCCGTCGAAGCCGGCCCCGGCCATGAGCAGGAAGCGCCTGCGCTCCCCGCCACGCTCGATCTCGCCAACGGATATGGGGCGGGTCTCGCCGCGGTCCAGGCGGTCCAGGGCATCGTCGACGGAATCGATCTCCAGCTCGCGCGCCAGCACGTTGGAGGTGCCCAGGGGGACCACGCCGAGGGTGGCGGTTCCGGGGACCAGGCCGTTCAAGACACCATTGATGGTGCCATCCCCCCCGGCCACCACGATCAGGGGCTCGCTCTCTTCGGCGCAGATCCTTGCGGCGAAGCGGGCCGGGTCGGCGGCGCTTTGGGTGGGAAGAAGCTCCGGAGCGAGGCCGCGCTCGGCGAGCCCGGCCATGATGCCGTCAACTTTTTGCTGGGAGTAGGTCCCCGAGGTGGGGTTCACGATCAGGAAACAGCGTCTGGACAAACGGTCACCTCTTTGATGCGGTGCAGGAAACGCGGGAATGGCAAGGGCCGCAGTCGCGGCCCTCGGAAAGTAACAAAAAGGAGGCAACGTTACAACAGTTTTAGCTTTATCCCCTCCCCCGGAGGGGGAGGGTTAGGAAAAGGGCGTCCATTTGCGCTCTATCGAGCTCCCCCCCTCCCGGCCTCCCCCCTCCGGGGGGAGGAGCTTGTGGGCAAGGGTTATTCCAGCATCTTCACCGGCTCGTCCTTCCCTTCCTTGTCCTGCATCAGCTTGCGCATGTTGTCCAGCATGGTCTTGAGCTTCTTGTGCACCAGGAAGTTAACAGTCCCATCGGGATAGCTGCCGTCCTCGCCCGGCATGCCGGCTGGCACGCCGGTCAGGATCTCGATCCCCTCCTCGACCTGCGACACACTCCAGATATGGAACATCCCGTCAGACACAGCCTGCACCACCTCGTCGTTCAGCATCAGGTTGTGCTCGTTGATCTTGGGGATGATCACTCCCTGGTCCCCGGTCAGCCCCTTGGCCTTGCACACCGCGAAGAATCCCTCGATCTTGTAGTTCACCCCGCCGATGGGTTGGATCTGCCCGTGCTGGTTAACGCTGCCGGTGACGGCGATTCCCTGCCTGATGGGTAGCCCCGAGAAGGCGGAGAGGAGCCCGTAGAGTTCGGCCGAAGAGGCGCTGTCCCCCTCGACCCCCTCGTAGGACTGTTCGAAACAGATGTGGGCGGAGAAGGAGAGCGGCTGATCCTGCCCGAACTTGCCGGCCAGGTAGCCGGTCAGGATCAGCACCCCCTTGTCGTGGATCGGGCCGGAGAGCTTCACCTCGCGCTCGATGTTGACCATACCGGCACGCCCCTGGGAGACGCGGATGGTGAGCCGGGAGGGCCTGCCAAAGGTGTAGTCCCCCATGGTGATCACGGAGAGGCCGTTGATCTGCCCCACCACGCTCCCCTTGGTGTCGCACAGGATGATCCCCTGCGCCAGGTACTCGTGGATCCTTTCCTCGATGCGGTTGGAGCGATAGGTCTTCTCCTGGATGGCCCTCTTGACCCAGCCGCGGTCCACGACCTGCGCCCCCTCCCTGGTGGCCCAGAAGCTCGACTCGCGGATCAGGTCCGAAAGTTCCATGAACTGGGAGGAGAGCCGGTCCTGGTCTTCGACCAGGCGCGAGGCGTGCTCCAAGAGCGCCGCGACGCCGGTGGGGTCGAAGGGGAGCAGCCCCTCCTTGGAACAATGGGCGGCGACGAACAGCGCGTAATCCTGCATCACGTCGGGGGTGCGGTTGATCTGGCTGTCGAAGTCGGCCTTAACCTTGAAGAACTTGCGGTAGTCGGGCTCAAGGTAGAAGAGTAGATAGTAGATCCAGAGCGAGCCGATCATGATGATCTTGGCGTTGAGCGGAATCGGCTCTGGCTTGAGCGAGACCACGGTCATGAAGCGGTACTGCTCCAGGACGTCCTCAATCTTGATCTCCGTGTTCCTGATGCAGCGCTTGAGCGATTCCCAGGCGAACGGGTTGATCATCACCTCGCGCGCGTCCAGGATCAGGTAGCCGCCGTTGGCGCGGTGCAGGGCGCCGGGCTTGATCAGGGTGAAGTTGGTGGTGGCCATCCCTCCCATCTGCATGATGTTCTCGATGCGCCCGAACAGGTTGTTGTAGGTCGGGTTGGACTCGAAGACGATGGGGGCACCGTTGTCCGGGTTGTTCTCCACCAGGACGTTCACCTCGTAGCGCTCGAAGGTCGGCTCCTGCTTGGGGATCTTGAGTCCGGGGATCTGCGGCGGGGCGACCTGAGGCTTGAAGTCCTCCAGATTCAGGAGCAGGTCCTCCTGGACGTCTTCCAGGTACTGCAGGATCTTGGCGAAGCCCTGGTACTTCTCCTTGAGCGGGTTCAGGTGGTGCCCCACGGCCGACAGCCCCAACTCCCGGTCCAGCTGCGCCAGGGCGTCCCTGAGCGCCTTCTCGTTCTCGCGCACTTGGCGCAACGCGTCGTTCAGCTTCTCGGTCAGCTCGCGCCCCACCGTGTCCAGCTTGTCCCGCTCATCCTTCTCGAGCGCCTCGTACTCCTCCTGGGTGAAGTTGCGCCCTTCCTTCTGGGGCACGATCACCAGCCCCGAAACGGTACGCTGCAATGCGAACCCCTTCTCTCCCGCCTCCTGCTCTAGGTCGGAGAAGATCTCGCCGTTGCGCTCCTGGAAGCGCTCGATGATGCCGACGCGGTTGGTCTCGTACTCCTTGCTCTCCAGGGCGGTGGGGACGTTGGCGCGCATGTAGTCCAAAAGCTCGCGCATATCCGCCGCGAAGCCGCGTCCCATCCCGGCGGGGAGTGCGATGGCCAGTGGCGCATCCGGGGTGTGGAAGTTGTTGACATAACACCAGTCGCTGGGGGGACAGGTGCCCTTGACGAACCTCTTCAGTATCTGCCGGATGGTGGAAGTCCTCCCGGTGCCGGGGTCACCGGCGAGGTAGATATTGAAGCCGTTGTTGGACATGCCCAGGCCGAATTCGATGGCGGCGAGGGCCCGATCCTGGCTTATGTTGCCTTCCAGACCGGCTATGTCTTCGGTGGTTTTGAAATTGAAGAGGGCGGGGTCGCAAACCCAGCGGAGCTTCTCTACGGGGACTCGGCAATCGGTTTCGGACATGGGAGCCTCCTTGCGAGCAACTGCAACGGTTAACTGCGCGGCAGGTGCGATTCGAGCATGGCTGCGAACCGTTCTCCGGCCAAGGCTTTCAATTCCTTTACGGTGATCTCCTGCCGACGCTCAAGGGTGAGCGAGGTGATGCGGCACTCGGGCATGCCGCAGGGGTTGATATTACCAAAAGCTGACACGTCTGCAGCGGCGTTGAGCGAGAAGCCGTGCATGGAGACCCAGCGCCTGACGCCGACGCCGATGGCGGCGATCTTGCCGTGGGCGGTCCAGACGCCGGTCTTGCCAGCAACGGTGAAGCCTGCGACGCCTAAGCTGCCGCAGAGCTCCACCAGGAACTGCTCCAAAAAACGAAGGTAGCGGTGCAGGTCGCGCCCGCGCCGCCCCAGGTCGAGAATGGGATACCCCACCAGTTGCCCCAGTCCGTGGTAGGTGACATCACCGCCGCGATTGACGCGATGCGCCTCTATCCCCGGATCGAGGACGTTGCCGGGATTGCCCCCGGCGCCGATGGTATAGACGGGATGGTGTTCCAGCAGGAGCAGCGTCTCCGCCCCTCCCTGTTGTACCTCGAGGACCAGGCTCTCCTGCAGCGCGAGCGCCTCGCGGTATTCGATCAGACCGGCATCGCGTACGACCATGTCAGCCGTGGATGGCGCGCTTGTCCAAGTCGAGCGCCGCCTCCTTCATCACCTCGGAGAGGGTGGGATGGCCGTGCACGGTGAGGGCGATATCTTCGCCGCTGCCGCCGAAGGCCATCACGGTTACCGCCTCGGCGATCATGTCCGAGGCGCGCGGACCGAGGATGTGCACGCCGAGCAGCCGCCCCCCTTCCGCCTCGGTAAGGAGTTTCACGAACCCCTCGGTCTCGT
Organism: Geomonas agri; assembly: GCF_020179605.1. Lineage (NCBI taxonomy): Bacteria > Pseudomonadati > Thermodesulfobacteriota > Desulfuromonadia > Geobacterales > Geobacteraceae > Geomonas > Geomonas agri. The sequence continues at coordinate 1,673,344 of NZ_JAINZO010000002.1, read as the reverse complement.
CCATGCACTTGGCGCGGCCGTTGGCGATGAAGCTGAACTTGCCGGTCTTGTAGGCGATCCCCTCTTCCTTGAGCGCCTCCTCGGTTTTGCCCACCGAGGCCGCCTCGGGCCAGGTGTAGCAGACGCCGGGGATGCAGCCGTAATCGACCTGGCTCGGCTCGCCGTGCATCCTTTCCACGCAGACAGCCCCCTCTTCCATCGCCTTGTGCGCCAGCATGGGGCCCGCGATTAGGTCGCCGATGGCGTAGATCCCGGGGACGTTGGTGGCGTAGTCGGCATCGACGCGGATGCGGCTGCCGTCCATGACGACGCCGAGCCCCTCGAGGTTCAGCCCGGCAGTGAGCGGCCTGCGCCCGACCGCCACGAGCACTTTGTCGCAGGAGATCTCCTGGGTCTCGCTCTCGCCCTCGACGCGCGCCACGAGTTTGCCGCCCTTCTTTTCCACGCCGGTCACCTTGGCGCCCAGCATGAAGGTCATACCCTGTTTTTTCAGGGAACGCAGCAGCGCCTCGGCGACTTGGCCGTCGCTGCCGGCGACGAGCCGGGGGAGGAGTTCCACCACGGTCACCTTGGCGCCCAGGCGCAGCCAGACCGAACCGAGTTCAAGGCCGATGTAGCCGCCCCCCACGACCAGGAGATGCTCCGGGACCGCCGGGAAAGAGAGCGCCTCGCGGGCGGTGACCACCGACTCACCGTCGAAGGGGAGGGTCGGGATCTGCACTGCTTCGCTACCGGTGGCGAGGACCACCTTCTTGCCGGTGATGACCTTGGTCTCCTCGCCTTTTACTTCCACCCGGTGCGTGCCGCTCTCGGGGGAGAGCAGCGTGGCGGTGCCGAGGAAGCTGACGATCTTGTTTTTCTTGAACAGGAAGGCAATGCCATCGGTGAGCTTTTTGACCACGTCCTCCTTGCGCGCCATCATCTGGCCGAGGTTGAGCCTCGGCGGCTGCACCTCGATGCCGTGGGCAGCGAAGCGGTCCTTGGCAAGGTGATAGAGTTCGCTGGAATCGAGGAGCGCCTTGCTGGGGATGCACCCTTCGTTCAGGCAGACGCCACCCAAGGAGCCGCGCTTTTCCACCACGGCCACCTTCATGCCCAGTTGCGCGCCCCTGATGGCGGCGACGTAACCGCCGGGGCCGGCGCCGATGACGATGAGATCAAAAGTTTCTTCGGACATCTTTTCCCTCCAGACGTTGAATCGAGTCCTCTTCCGTTTAGTGCTGTTTTCCTCCCTCTCCCGGAGGGAGAGGGGCATGCGGGGGATGATTGCTCCTAGCACTCCAGCAACATCTCTTCAGGATCTTCGATGTATTCCTTGACCCGCTTCAGGAACCCGACCGCACCCTGGCCGTCAACGATGCGGTGATCGTAAGAAAGGGCGAGGTACATCATGGGGCGGACCACCACTTGACCGTCCACCACCACCGCGCGCTCCTGGATGTTGTGCATGCCGAGCACGCCGGACTGGGGCGGGTTGAGGATGGGGGTGGAGAGCATGGAACCGTAGATGCCGCCGTTGGAGATGGTGAAAGTCCCCCCTTCGAGGTCGGCAAGGGCGATGCGGTTGGTGCGGACCTTCTCGGCAAAGCCGGCGATGGACTGCTCGATCTGCGCAAGGCTCAGTTTCTCGGCGCTCCGCAGTACCGGCACCACCAGTCCGCGCTCGCTCCCCACCGCGATGCCGACGTCACAGTAGTTGTGGTAGACGATGTCATCGCCGTCGATGCTGGCGTTGACGTCAGGGAACTCCTGTAGGGCGGCGCAGCAGGCGCGCACGAAGAGCGACATGAAACCGAGTTTGACGTCATGGCGCTTCTGAAAGTGCTCGCCGTGCTTTTTCCTGAGTTTGATCACCTCGCTCATGTCCACTTCGTTGAAGGTGGTAAGCATGGCGGTGTGCTGGCGCACCGAGACCAGGCGCTCGGCGATCCGCTTTCTTATCTGCGACATGGGCTTGCGCAGCACGCGCCCGGATTGGTCGACCGGCGGCGCGGCAGCCTTGGGCTGTTGAGCGGGTTCGGGCATCGCGGCCGGTTTGGGGGTAGCGGCGGGTGCGGCCGGAGCAGCCGGTGCCGTGGGAGCTTTGGCGGGTTCAGCGGCATCCGCCCTTGCGCCTTGTGCCTTGATGACATCTTCGTTGGTGATGCGACCGCCGCGCCCGCTGCCCTGGACGGCAGTCGGCTCGACCCCCAGCTCGCGCGCCAGCTTTCGACCCGAGGGGGACATGGGAGCGGCCGTCCCCGGCTTGGTCTCAGGTTTGACCTCGGGCTTTGCGGCAGGTTTGCCGGCAGGCTTCGCGGCAGCGGCGCTGTCGGTTCCTCCCTGGGCGGCTTGGGCATCCTGGCCGCGGGCGTCGATGCTGCCGATGACGGCACCGATCTTCACCGTTTCTCCCTCCGCTACGGTGATGCTCAAGACACCGTCCGCCTCCGAAGTGACTTCGAGGGTGATCTTGTCGGTCTCGATCTCGCAGAGGGCCTCGTCCTTGGAGACCACGTCTCCATTTTTCTTGAGCCACCTGGCGATTACCGCCTCGTACACCGACTCGCCGACCGCGGGCACCTTGATATCCATGTGCTTCTCCCTTCTTTTAAAAGCCGTTCGACGTATTTTTCAGATTTTCAGTGCTTCGTCCACGATGCGCTCCTGCTCAACGCGGTCCAGGCGGTGCGAGCCGGAGGCGGGCGCTGCGGCATCGGGACGCCCGACGTACCTCGGTACCGTCCCCAAGAGTTCGCAGAGGGGCTCGTGGATGAAACGCCACGCCCCCATGTTGCGCGGTTCCTCCTGCACCCAGGTGAAACGGGCGCCGGCCGGGTAGCGCTGCAACTCGTCCCGCAACTGTTCGACGGGAAGCGGATGGAGCTGCTCGATCCGCAGCAGGGCATGCCCCTGCAGCTGGTCCTTCCTGATCCGCCCTAGCAGGTCGTAATAGATCTTGCCGCTGCAGAGGATCACCTGGCGCACCGACTCCCCCACGGCGGGCTCAGCGATGACCTCGCGGAAGGTGCCGGAACTGAGTTCCTCCAGGCGGGAGACGCAGTCGGGATGGCGCAGCAGGCTCTTCGGGGTGAACAGGACCAGCGGCTTGCGGAAGGGCTGCAGCATCTGGCGGCGCAGCACGTGGAAAAGTTGGGCGGGCGTGGTGGGGTAGACCACCTGGATGTTCCCGGCCGCGGCAAGTTCGAGGAAGCGCTCGATGCGGGCGCTGGAGTGCTCCGCCCCCTGCCCTTCGTAGCCGTGCGGCAGCATAAGGACCAGGCCGCTGGAGCGCTCCCACTTGGCCTCGCCACTCACCAGGAACTGGTCGATGATTACCTGGGCGCCGTTGACAAAGTCCCCGTACTGCGCCTCCCAGATGGTGAGCGCGTCGGGGGCCTCTAACGAGTAGCCGTACTCGAAACCGAGCACCGAAAACTCGGCCAGCATGCTGTCGAAGGCGCAGAAGCGCGCCCCCTTGTCCAGCACGCTGCACAGCGGCAGGTAGGTCTCACCGGTCTGCTGGTCGAAGAGCGTCGAGTGGCGGTGGCTGAAGGTGCCGCGGCGGACGTCCTGGCCGGAAAGGCGGATCGAGACGCCGGTGGATAGAAGCGAGGCGTAGGCGAGGGTCTCGACGTTACCCCAGTCGAGCGGCCCGCCCTTGATGACGGCGTCGCGGCGCTTCTGCAGCACGGCGGCCACCTTTGGGTGCGGCTGGAATCCTTCAGGGATCCGCGCGAGCTGCTCGGAGAGCTCCAAAAGGGTCGCAGCGGCGACGGCGGTCGGGACGGCAACCTTGGCAACGCCGGGCTTCATACCGCTCCAGCGGGCAAGGAACGCCGATTCGACCGGCGCGGCCTGCCGTTCGCCCGCCTGAGCCAGGCGCTGCACCACCTCATTCTCGATCGACTTCAACTCCTCCTCGGGGACCCCTTCTCCAAGCAGTTCCATCTCGTAGAGGGAGTGCAGTTGCGGGCGGAGCTTGATCTGCTGGTACATGAGCGGCTGGGTGAAGTAGGGCTCGTCCCCTTCGTTGTGCCCGTGCCGGCGGTAGCAGATCACTTCCACCACGACGTCCTTGCGGTAGCGGTCCCGGTAGGCGACGGCGAGTTCGGTGACATGCACCACGGCCTCGGCGTCGTCGCCGTAGACGTGGAACACCGGTGCCTGGACCATCTTGGCGACGTCGGTGGCGTAGTGGCTGGAACGGGCATCGGCGGCGCTGGTGGTGAAGCCGATCTGGTTGTTGAGCACGATGTGGAGGGTGCCGCCGGTCCGGTACCCGGCCAACTGCGAGAGGTTCAGCGTCTCGGCGACTACTCCCTGGCCTGAGAATGCAGCATCGCCGTGGATCAGCAGCGGCAGCACCCGCACCTCCCCTTCTTCGCCGATACGGTCCTGCCGGGCACGGCATTTCCCCTGCACCACCGGGTCGATCGCCTCCAGGTGGCTCGGGTTGGAGGTGAGGGTGAGATGCACGGTTCCGCCCGCATCGACAGGGAGGTCAACCGAGAAGCCCTTGTGGTACTTCACATCCCCCTCGCCCACCACACCGTACTCCGCGTTGTCGGCGAACTCCGCGAACATATTCTCGTAAGGCATCCCGAAGATGTTGCACAGGACATTCAGGCGGCCGCGATGCGGCATGCCGAAGACGACGTCGGTGACGCCCAGCGAAGCGGCCTTGGTTACGGCGGCATCGAGCATGGGAATCAGGATATCGCCCCCCTCGAGGGAGAACCTGGTCTGTCCGGGGAACCTCTTGTGCAGCTCGCGCTCGAAGAGGGCTGCTTCCTTCAGTTTTTTCAGCAGCAAGAGGCGCTGCTCCGGTGTGAAGAAGCCGCGGTTGCCGCCGGGTTCCATACGGTCGATGAGCCATTGGCGCTCGTCCGGGTCCTGGAGGTACATGAACTCGACGCCCACCGAGCCGCAATAGGTGCTGCGCAGCACCTGCAGGATCTCCTTGAGGGTCGCGCTTCTTCTCATGAAGCGCCTGGTAACGAAAGTCTTGTCGAGGTCGGCGGGCTCCAACCCGAAGGCCGAAAGGGAGAGCAGAGGATGCTCGATCTGGCAGGGGGAAAGGGGATCGGTACAGGCGAGGAGGTGCCCTATGTCCCGGTAACGGTAAATGAGTGACTGGACTCCGGACTGTTTCAGCGCTTCGTCACCACCCACAGGTGCCGCGGCGCTGGCAGCTCCCCCCTCCGCCAGCTCGAAGCCGGTGAAGAATGCGCGCCACTCCTCGGAAAGCTGCTGCGGGTCCTGTTTCCACAGCTCGTACTGACTCTCAATCCACTGGGGGGTCAGGTTTTCTAATATGCCCATCTATCCGCTCCTTTTCATGAACAAGGTGAGAGTGTAGCAGATGGGTTCGTCCTTTCAAGCTGAGCGTTTCTTTGCGTAGCGCCAGACCTGCACCTTTTCCAGGGTGATCATGCCACCGTCCATCATCTCCTCCACGGTGGGGAGCACCGCCTCAACGCGTGCCCTCTCGTCGACTACCTCGATCACCATGGGGAGGTCGGTGGAGAGCCTCAGCAGCCGGTCGGTGTGGTACATGCTGTGCGCGCCGAACCCGGCCACGCCGCGCAGCACGGTGGCGCCGGCAAAGCCCTCGGTGCGGAACAGTTCCACCAGCGCCTCGTAGAGCGGGATGTGCCTGTACTTGTCCCGCTCTCCAATGAAGATCCTGAGCAGCACCTGCTCACCGAGCATCCCTTTCCTGTCATTCTCCTGGCTCATGTCCCTGTCCTTCATATGTCGCTCCTTGGCAGAAAGGTATTGAAATGCGGCAAGCTACAGCCAGCGCGCCACCATGATGCCCAGCCAGGTGCAGGCAAGGCAGGACACTACGCTCAGCATGATGTTGGCAAAGGCGAGCAGCAGCGCTCCCTCCTCGATGAGGCGGAAGGTTTCCAGGCTGAAGGTGGAGAATGTGGTAAGCCCGCCGAGAAAGCCCACGGTGAGGGCGAAACGAAGTGTGGGGGGGACGAGGGCGCTCCTGATGGAGAACTCCATGATGAGCCCGATCAGGAAAGCGCCGATCACGTTGACGGCAAGGGTGCCATAGGGAAAGGCGTTGCCGCAGACCCGGTACACGAAACCGGAGAGAAAATAGCGCGACAAGCAGCCCAGCGCGCCCAGAAGGGCTATGTAGATTGCCTGCTCCATGAAATACCGTAGTGGCGGAAGCTAGAAGGTCCAGCCCACCCTCATCCCGAAGATGTCGGAGGATGAGTCGGGCTGGAAGTACGCGGTCCCCTGTACCATCTTGAGATCGGACTGGTGGAAGCGGAACCCTTCGTAGAAGAGGTTCATGCTCAAGGAGCGATAGCGGGCGCCTGCCTCGGCAAACCCGCTCCACCTTCCCTTGGGACGGAAGGTGGTATCGCCGCTGCCGGCGAAATCGACGGTATTGCCCACGTAGAAGGGATACTTGGCGCCGCCGCAGGCGGTCAGTTTCACCCCGCCCGCAGCGGTCGCGGCGCGGGCTCCCACCCGTGTGTAGCCCATGGTCCAGGTCTCGGTATAGCCGGAGACCCGGGTACCATCAGGGGTGTTGGAGTCCTGCAGGTCCCTTAGCCAGTAGCGGTAGCCGATGCCGCCGAACGGCTCCAGGTCGCCGGCCGCGGAGCGGAGCCGGTACCCGAAGTCTGCCTCACCGCTGGTGCCGAGGTAGGTAACCCGGGTATGTACCGGGGCCGAGTCGGGGGCTTGGGTTTCCCCGCGGTAGCGGACCTCCGAGCCGAACAGCTCTCCCTTTGCCCTCAGGGTGAAGGCTCTATCGGTGACAGCGCCCACCCGGACCCCAGCGGAGAAGAGGGGACCCTCTTCCTTCAACAGGCGCCTGCCGTTAATGCTTTCCTGCCAGGTGAAGTACTGCGTTGCAAAATACGGCGTCAGCTCTTCAAGCGTTCCCGCCACGGCAGGGAGGGCACAGCAAAGGACGATGACGGTGAACAGGAGTGTCCTCATTGCATCCTCGCGATCTAAGCTTCTTCTTTCTTCTTGCGCGGGGCCCGCGGCTTCTTGGGCTTCTCCTCGGCCGCTGCGGCAGGCTCCGCCGCTTTCCTGGCGCGCTTGGCGGGAGCTTTCTCCTTGGCCGGGGCCGCCTCGGCAGCGGGAGCGCCCGCGCCGGAGTCCTTGGACGCCTTCGCTGCCTTAGGAGCCTTCGGCTCTTTGACGGCCTTAGCAGGCTTCGGCTCTTTGGCCGCCTTGGCTTTTTTCGGCTCTGCCGGGGCCTGGACCGGTTGGGCGTCCCTGGCCTTGGGCTCCGCCCCTTGCGCGTCTTTGGCTGCCTTGGGTTTCCTGCCAGCTTTGGCAGCCTTGGGCTGTGCAGCCGGGGTTGCGGCGGCCACGGCGGGAGCCGCTGCCGGCGCCCCTGCGGCCGCAGGCTTGGCGATGTTTTTCTTCTTCGCCGACGCCGGTTTGTTCTCGACCGCGGCAGGCTCGACAGCCGGTGCGGCAGCGGGCGCGGCCGGTGCCACCGGTGCTTCCGGTGCTGCGGCGGCAGCCTTTGCCTTGCGCGGAGTGCGGGCTTTCTTCTCCGGCTTCGCGCTCCCTACAGGGGCGGAGTCCGCCGACAGCGACGGCTGTGCTGCGGGCGCCTCTGCCTGGGCGCCGTGAGCCGCCACGCTGGCAACCGCTGCATCGGGCGCACCCTCGGCTACGGCTCCCTTGCCGCGCCCACGTCTCTTGCGGGCAGGCTTCTTCTCGGCGCTCTCTCCTGCCGGGGCAGCACCCTCGGCAGTCGGCACGACCTCAACCGGTGCTGCGGCAACCTGCGGCACCTCGCCCTGCGCCAGCTCTGCCGCGTGCGTATCGTGGCCACCTTTGCCGCGCCGTCTCTTGCGGCGGCGCTTCTTCTTCACCTCTTCGCCACCTTCAGGGTGTGCCTGCTCAGCGCCGTGCGCAACAGGCTGCTCCATCACCGCGCCCGGCTCGGGCAGTTCGGCGGGAGCTGCACCGGAAAGCTCGGCGGTCGCCTCGGCAGCGGCGTGCTCGGCACCCCCCTCGGCGGCTCCACCCTTGCCCCGCTTGCGCTTGCGCCGGCGCTTCTTCTTGTGCTCCTCCGGCTCCCCCTCCGGCGTAGCAGCGTGCACGGCGCCGGCAGGCTCCTCGGCCGGAGCGGGTGCTGCGGCCGGAGCAGCTTCGGTGGCATGCGCTCCGGCCTCCGGCTCCTGGGCCTTCTTCCCTTTTTTCTTTTTCTTGCGCCCGTCGGCGGGCTCCGCGGCCGGCTGTTCTTCCTTGGCCGGCGCCTTCCCCTGGAGCGATTTTTCCGGCGGCAGGTCCTCTTGCGGCAGCTTCTCCCGCTTGACCAGTTCCAGCTCCATCTGGTTCAGCAGGTAGGACGGCTTACCCTTGACCGTAACCTCGATGTCGTAGTCGTTCTCGATCTGGGAAAGCTCGTGGCGCTTGCGGTTCAACAGGTAGTAGGCGACCTCGAGCGGCAGGCTCCCCACCACCTCGCCGATGGTCCCCTTGGCGGCAGCGGCATGCACCTTTCTCAGGAAGGAAAGGGCCATCGCCTCGACCGACTTCACTTTCCCCCTGCCGTCACAGTGGGGGCATTCCAGCGTGCTGGCCTGGTTCAGGGTCTGGCGGATGCGCTGGCGGGACATCTCCAGGAGCCCGAACTCCGAGATGCGCGCCACGTTGACCCGCGCCTTGTCCGCCTTGAGTGCGTTTTTGAGGGTCTTCTCCACCTCGGCGTTGTGCTTTCTGTCACGCATGTCGATGAAGTCGATAACGATGAGTCCGCCCAAGTCACGCAGACGAAGCTGACGCGCCGCCTCCTCGGCAGCCTCCAGGTTGGTCTTGAACGCCGTGTCCTCGACCCCCTTCTCGCCGGTTGACTTGCCGGAGTTGACGTCGATGGAGACCAGCGCCTCGGTGGGTTCGATGAAGATGGAGCCCCCGGACTTGAGCGGCACCTTCTTCTCGTAGATCAGGTCAATCTGCTCTTCCAGCTGGTAGCGGGAGAAGATGGGACGCTTCTCCTGATGCATCTTCACCAGCTTCTCAAAGGCGGGATCGATTTCCTTCAGTGCCTCGCGCACGTCCTTAAACACGTCCTTGCTGTCGACCAGGACCTCGTCGATATCGGCGGAGAAGTAGTCGCGGATGGTGCGGATGATCAGCGCAGACTCCTGGTAGATCATGCCGGCACCCTTCATGGCCGTGCCCTTCTCGCGGATCCCCTCGTACAGCGCGACCAGGTTGTCCAGGTCCTTCTGCAGTTCCTCGCGGGTGCGCCCCATGGCCTCGGTGCGGATGATGTAGCCGTACCCTTCCGGGATGGTCATCTCCGCAATGATTTCCTTGAGTTTCTTACGCTCCCCTTCGGCTTCCACCTTGCGGGATATGCCGGCCGAGTCGCTTCCCGGCATGAGCACCATGTAGCGCCCCGGCAGCGAGACGTAGGTGGTGAGCGCCGAGCCCTTGTTGTCGCGCTCCCCCTTCTCCACCTGGACGATCAGTTCCTGCCCCCTTCTCAGCACCTCCTGGATGCGCGGGCGGCGGTGACGCTGCTCCTCGGGGATGTCGTCACGCCACTTCCAGTTTTCCGGGTGCAGTTCACCCATCTGCAAAAAGCCCAGCTTCTTGAGCCCGATATCCACGAAGGCGGCCTGCAGTCCCTGCTCAACACGGACCACCACCCCTTTGTAGATATTGCCGCGCGTTTGTTCGTTGCCGGCGATCTCGACATCCAGGTCCACCAGGCGGCCATCCTCAACGATCGCCACCCGCGCCTCTTCAGCATGAAGCGCATTGATCAGCATCTTCTTTGACATATATGCGTTGTTCCCTTTCCTTTAGGGGCTGCGGGGCCGGTCAACTCGGGACCGAGGCACCTTCCGCGCCCAGTTTGTGGTCACGCCGGCATAGGCCGGTCGTGTCTTCTCTATATGCATCCCCGATGAGGAATCGGGGCTGGCAAGGTTAATGAAAACCGAGTGATTATAGCAGAGATTTTTTCTCCCGCACCATAAAAAAGCATAGTGACCACGCGGCATTGTGCGGCACAGTTCTCTCCCGCCGCCGTTGGGCGGGACAGCCGCAGGTAGCACATGAGGACGCGACGGCAACAAGACACATGAAAAGCCACGCCCATTCAAGCAGTTACCACGACAGCACCAGTTGCGCCTGGTGCCGTCACGGCAGGAATCTATCGACATATACGCTGTGCCGGTGACGGCGGGGAAATGACGGTACCGATGATGCCATCATCCGGGCAAGCACGCCCCCGCCACCTCCGCCACCAGCTCACCTCCCGCAAATACCTGTTTATGGTGCTCAATAATTATGCTATGTCATTCCATCACTCGACCGCTTCCGGCCGGAACACGCCAAAAGGTATCGCCATGCAGGAAACCACCATCGACCTCAGCGCACTGAACCCCATCTACCTGGAAATGGGGGCGGCTGTCCAGGACTGCCAGAGGATCGAGCTCTACATCTCCTTCATCGTGACGCTCCTGATCGACCTGAGCGACGGCGATCTGACCGAGGATCAGTTCCGTGGCTCCATGGAAACGCTGGGGGCCCAGACCATGGGGCGCCTCATGGAGGAGATCAAGCAGAAGGTGGGCTTTACCGACGAGTCGGTGCGCGAGCTCAGAAAGGCGCTCAAGGCCCGCAACTTCCTGATCCACCGTTTCTACAACGAGCGCTCCGACCTTTTGCTGACCAACGAGGGGCGCGACAGGGCGCTTCGGGAAATCCGCACCAAAAGGGCGGCGCTGAACACCGCCAACGCCATGCTCGATCCCGTGATGAAAGACCTGATCAGGTTGAAGGGAATCGACATGGACCAGTTCAGATCAGAACTGGAACAGAGATTCGAGGCCTGAAGAGGATCCACAAGGAGAACAGAAAGATGCTGCGCGATTCTCAAACCATCGGCACCATGGCCCACGTCATCCAGCTCTCGGTCGCCCCCGTATTCCTGCTCACCGCGATCGGCACCATGCTGAGCGTGATGACCAACCGGTTAGCGCGGGTCATCGACCGCGCCCGTTTCCACGAGTCCAAACTGGAGCTTGCCGAGCCCGAGGCGGTCCCCCGGTTGCATGCTGCCCTTGCCGTCCTCAAGCGCCGCGCCGACCTGATCGGCCACGCCATCTTCCTGTGCACCGCCACCGCCGTCCTGGTCTGCACCGTCATCGCCATGCTCTTTATCGGCGACTACCTGCGCTACGACATCTCGCTCCCGGTCGCGCTTTTGTTCATCGTTGGTATGATCCTCATGGTGTCCGGGCTGGTATGCTTCCTGCGCGAGATCTTCATCGCCAAGGCGAGCCTCCAGATCGGCCCCAACCAGGATGTCAGCCGGCGCCACTGAGAGCGCCGGAGGAGGCAGCAGATGGACCTTCCCGTCTTCGACAGCCATTTCCACATCATCGACCGTCGCTTTCCCCTGGTGGAAAACCAGGGTTTTCTCCCCGACGACTTCACCTGCCATGATTACCTGCGCCGCACGGAGGCCATGAACCTCGCCGGCGGTGCCATCGTCTCCGGCTCGTTCCAGGCCTTGGACCAGTCCTACCTGGAAGACGCACTGGTTACGATGGGGCCGCGTTTCGTCGGGGTCACCCAGTTACCCGCCTCTGTCAGCGACGACGAGGTGCTGCGCCTGAATGCCCTCGGGGTGCGGGCAGTGCGCTTCAACATCAAGCGGGGCGGCTCCGAGAAGGTGGACCACCTGGACCGGATGGCACGCCGGGTCCACGAACTGGCGGGATGGCACGTGGAGCTTTACATCGACTCCCGCGAGCTCCACGAACTCGCCTCCGTCCTCACCGGGCTCCCCGCGGTCAGCATCGACCACCTCGGCCTCTCCGCAATCGGTCTACCCGCCCTGCTGGCAATGGTGGAGCGCGGGGTGCGCGTTAAGGCGACCGGGTTCGGCAGGGTCGACTTCGACGTGGCCGGTGCGGTGCGCGACATCTGCCGCGCCAACCCTGATGCCCTCATGTTCGGCACCGACCTCCCCTCTACCCGTGCCCCGCGTCCCTACGATGACCAGGATCTCCGTCTCATTCTCGACACGCTCGATATCGATCTTGCCTGCAAAGTTCTCTGTGGAAACGCTATAGAGTTTTATCGCCCTGCTGCTAGTCAAAACCCTTAGCCTCATGAGCACTTACTCAGCTGATTAGCCTAAAATAATTTTGACGTTTGCATCTTTTTATATTAAAAACAACATCGTCCAACACTTCAGATTCAAGCTGTGCGGCTCAATCAGCGTTCCTGACACGATCTACTCACCTCCTTCAGAAGTAATGGGTATTGAATGGCTGAGATCTTCTTTATAGCCAGTGATGAACGTGCACTCGATCTTATCGAGAGCCTGCGCATCCAGTCTCCGAAAAGCCTCACCTTCGAGACCGACCTCCCCAGTGCCATCGGCAGATTGCCCAAGGAGCAGCCGCACTACGTCTTCATCCAGAGCAGCCTCGATGAAATACCGGCAGAGGAGATCGCCGCCCAGACCAGGGCACTGGTCACCGCCCCCGACCTGCAGTTGATTCTGCTCGCCGACGGCGAGGCGCCGCCTGCTCCAGCAGGCTTTGCCGCTTCCTTCAGCCTATCCCTGCCCACGCCGCGCCTAAGCAGTGAGGTGATGCAGCTGCTGACTGCCGAGGTAGTTGTCGCCGCGCAAGCCAAGCCCCCTGCCGACTTCTCAGACCTCTCCGACTTCGGCAAACTTCCCGACCTTTTCACCTTGGACAACCAGGCGGATTTCGAGATCGCGGATTTCGACGACACGGCTTTTGAACCGCACCTCGCCCCGTTATGGCCTGACCAGGCCGAAAAGGATACTGCAACGGGAAAAGGAGCGGCGGCGCCCTCGGCTCCGGCCAATGACCGCCAAAACGGTTTCATTGAGGAGATCGGCTTTTTCGTCTCCGATCCGCAGCCACCAGCACGACGGTTGCCGGAAGCGGAGCCCGCTCCTTATGTGCCTGCGGCTCCGGCACCTCGTGCAGTCGAGGTCGCCCCGCCACCTCCACCCCTCGATGGGCTCGCGCAGACGATGTCGCCCCCCCCGGGGTCCCAGCAACCGGCACAGGTGGCACCTGCCGCACCGGCACACCATGAGCCGCCGACAAAGTCCGCTCAGCGTACCCCGAAGTCCCTGTACCCGACTCCAGACCAGATCTATCGTAAACCGCCTGAACTGTGCGGCCAGGAACTGGAAGAAGATGGCGCCGCGCCGCTGTCCCAGCCCCACGGTAGCGGAAGCAGCAAGAGTGTAACCAAGGGGATTGCCGTGCTGGGCGTGCTGGTGCTCGCGCTGGTGGTCGTGGTCTGGCAGCGTTCCAAGCCGGAACCTGCGCCCTCCGCGCTGCGTTCCTTGACACCGGCAGCCACGGCGCCGGCACCCGCAGCCCCCACAGCAACTGCGCAGGCGGCTGGCAGTTTCCCCGGCTTTGTCCCCAAGGTGCCTGCCGATGCAGCCTACGCCGCGGCGCATCCGGGGTGGGAGCTTTACCGTGGTGACCACAAAGAATTCAGGATCTACCGCGAACAGGGTAAGGTCAGGGCGATCCAGGTGCTGCCGGAGGGGAAAAACGATCTTAACGAGGGAACGTTAGGGCGCTACTTCAAGGAAGCAACCGGGGCCGATCTCCCGCCTGACGGAGAAACCAGGGCACAAAACGGCATCGCCGTCGAAACCAGGAAAGCCCAAAACGGCGCCGAAATCGCTATTTATCGCACGTCTGACCCGCACATCGTGGGGATCGTGCTGCAGCTCCCCGACAAGGGGCACAAGTAAGGCACCACCACGACGTCATGGTGTTGCAGTCATGACGTCGCACACCGCGTTAACCATCTTTCTGGGGAGTTTGCATGTTGGTTTGTCTCGACAAGAAACAACTGGGCCTGGCCCTGATCCTGCTGGGCACTTTTCCGTTAACCTCGTATGCCATCGACAAGAAGTTCGAGATTGAACCAGCCGTCCTGGCCAAGAAGTACCCTATGCCCGCAGCTCCCGCCCCGAAAGCGAAACCTGCAGGGCCCAAAACGTCGGGGACCGCACCCAAGGCGTCTGGGACGGTCAGCTACAAAGTGAAACGCGGCGACTTCCTGTACCGGGTGCTGGCCAGGGAGTACGGCATCACCGGCGACCGGGCCGACGCGGTTGCCCGCAGGGTCCAAGCCGCCAATCACCTCGCCGACATCCGCAGGCTCCGGGTGGGAACGACTCTCATCATCCCCATAGATCCAACCGAACATGTCGCCAAGTCCAAGACGCGCCGCACCGCCAAGGTCGCCGCCGCCAAAGCGGGGAGGACCGCGCCATCCGAGGCGAAGGGCGCCACCATGATGTTCTTCAGGGCGCCCGCGTCGCAGTCGTCAGGCGTTCAGGCTGCCGCCGGCAACCCCGCGGCGGTACAGGACGCGGCGCAGGTCTGGCCGCAGCTGGTCCCCAACGCACCCTCCAGCAAGGCGCAGCTCGATTACCTGTCCAGCGCCTTCTCGCTCTCGCTCGATCCGCAGCGTTACCCGGTGCTGGCGGCCCAGGACGGAGGCACCATCCTGGTCGACGCGGGGGCCACGCTTCCCCCGCTGGTCAAGTCGCTGCTCCAGGAGAAAAATCCGCAGTTGAGCGTGGTATCCGAGCGCCCCGACAATCCCCGGGCCTTTTACCGCGCCCTCCTGAACGCCGCCCGGTTCTATTCCTTCGAGGAGGACTTCCTGGTCGACTTCGGCTCCGACTGCAAGGTGATCGTACAGGCCGACTTCAAGATCGAGAAAAACCAGGACAGCCTGCTGCGCCAGGACATCACCCTTCTCAAGGTCCCCGGTAAACGCCCGGCCACGCCGCAGGCACTGGTCCGGCTACTCGCCTCGCACGGCTTCAAGCTGGTGGAGACACCCTCGACAGCCCCCATCATCACCGGCAGGCCCGACGACAGCGTCCTCTACCAGATCCCGGAGAAGGATCCCCGGGGGATCGCGGACGCGCTGTTGGAAGCCCTCGGCATCCGGTTCCAGGCCGACCGGAACATCGACCTATACGCCGACGACAACAACGGCGTGCGGCTGGAGATTCCGGTGTACCGCTATTTCGAGAAAAACGGCAAGCGTTACGTGCTGGCGCGTTTCCAGGGAGACCCGATGGGTGATTCGCTCACCAGCCTCTTGGAAGGAAAGGGGTACCAGGTCATCGCGGTCCAGGATCACGACGACTTGCAGAGCCTGTCCGACAAGCTTTTGAACCGGCTGGACATCGCCGGGCGCTACGGTGAGCAGGAACTGTGGTCGCTTTGGGAGAAGGGATACGGGGTGCGCATGCCGGGCGTGATGCTTAACGACGCCAAGGGAGGCAGGATCTTCATCACGGACCGCAAGGTCGATCCGCTGGTGCGGGAGTTGGCAAAATTGAACGGCTACCGTCAGGAGACCCGGTAGCCGCGTGGTGGCATGACGACGGCCGGCTAGTCCCGGCCGAGTTGCTTGTAGGCGTTCTGTAAAAGTTCCATCTGGTCGCGGTTCATGATGGCCAGGAACCACTTTTGGTATGACTCGCTGAACTGCACCACCTTTTCCATGGTGATCCGATCGAGGGTGCGCTCAAGATCGATACCAAGCTGGAGAGCCTCCCGGACCTCGGGGGGCTCTTCTTTTGCCAGCTCCAGCATGGCGCGGACCTTGGCGAGGATCTCCTCCGCTTCCGCCAGCTCCAGGTTGACCCCCTCTATCACATCGTCCAGCGCGAGCTTGCCGACCAGGGTCAACAGCCTGGCCCGGTTTTCCCGCTCCAACGCACTCTTCAGCCAGATGTAAAAGATCTCCCGCTCGTCCTTGAAGAGGTGGGCGAAGTAGTGGTAGAGCTCGGCGCAGGTAAATTCCGCCCGCTCGCACACCCCCAAAACCTGACCAGCACCTGCCGCCACCTGGAACGCTATCGGTTTTTGCATCTCAAAACTCTCCTATTCAAAAAATTACATAAATACATATCATTACACGAGAATCGACCGTGCCGCCCTCCAGTCGCAGTTCTAGCGGCAGGGTCTGTGGTTGAGCATGGTGCTTCAGCAACAGGTCCCCGGCGGTAGATCGCGGTGTCTGGTATGGGCTGGAAGTGGTCGGAAGAGGCGGTTAGTTACTCCCCGGACAAGTGCAGGAAGCAGTCGGCGCGGTACAGGGAGGCATCCGCGGCGAACCTGGAACGGGGGAATTTCCGTAAAAAGTCGTTGAAGCGGGCCAAAGCCTCGCGGTAGTCATGATCGAGGTAGGCGCGCTGCCCCCTCTGGAACAGGTCCTGTTCCCCCGACTTGACGGGCAACCGCTCGATGGAGACGGCTTTTTTCAGGGCTGCGGGACGTTGGACGGCGGGTGGGGGCGTGGCCTTGACTGCCTTCGCCGCCTTTACCTTTGCGGGCTTCCCGGCCTTGACTGCCTTCTCGACCTTTCCCGTCTGTCCCGGAGGAACCGGTACCAGCAACTTATCGCCCGGATGAATCAAGTCCGGGTTCTTTATCTTGTTGAAGACCAGCATCTGCGGGAAGTAGTCGGATACGCCGATGTGCTTCCGGGAGAGTCTGGACAGCGTGTCGCCCCGCTGTACCGTCACCGTACGCACCAGAACACCTTCCTTAGGTGACGCCGGCGCCTCCGCGCCCGTCGCTTCCTTAGGGGTGTAGAGCAGCATCTCTTCGGCATGCCCGGCGCTGCCGCAGCAAAGCAGAAAAAGAATGCCGAAGGTGACGATGCGAAGAGGTGCCATCTTAGTACCTGTTCCCGAGGAGATCCTGGTAGGAGAGCGAATTCTTCATCTGCACGCTGGTGCCGACGGCAATGCCCGGCTTCACGCGATAAGTTACCTTGATGTTCCGCTTTTCGCCAGCGCCCAGCTCGTCGAAGCGCCAAACGTAGACGCCGTTGTCGAACCTGCTGAAGGACGGATCTGCCGCAACCAGTTCGAGCTGCGTCGGGAGGACACTCTGCACGGTGACCTGCTTGGCCAGGTTAGAACCGCGGTTAACGCAGTTGAGCTCCAGAGAGGAGACCTCGCCCGGCTTCAGCTTGCCGCCGCGGGCGGCCAAGCCTAGCTCCAGTACCGGCCGGGAGTAGGCCAGTTGCAGGTGGACGGCGGCGGAGCGATCGGGCGCATTGTCGGAGTCGAAGCGAACCGAAGCGGAAGCCGCGGCGCCGTCGGCCGCGCTGGCCGGCGTCTCGATTTCGAAAATGACGTAAGCCTCTTCTTTCGGGGAGAGCGGTCCTACGTGGTTAATGATCGGCTCACTGCTCTGCCGTTTGCCGTCCCGGTTCACGTCCTCGTAGAAGTTGTAGGTGGCATTGGCCGGGACAGCCGCCTTGATGGAGAAGCCTTCCCTGACGTTGCCGGTGTTGGTGACGATCAACGGAACCGACACGGTCTGTCCCGGGATGACCACCAGTTTGCCCGAAGTGGTCCTGGCGGTAACCCCGCTCACCTTCTGCACGACAGTGGTAGCGGAGACGAAAGATTCCTTCTTGTTGAGCTCACCGTTGACGAGGTCTGCCCTGACGAACAGTTCCTGGTCTGCGAGGGCTTCGTCCTTGAGCCGGAAGGTGACGTTGATATCCCGGCTCTCACCGGATTTCAGCCGCATGCCGTCCATGACCAGGGCACCCGTCTCCTGTTTCACTCCCGAAGGAAGTCCCACCGGCTCGTATTGCGGCGGGTAATTGAGGCGGAAGGTAACGCCGCGAGCCGGCGCGCTACCGATGTTGAGCAGGGAGATACGGTAGGAGACCTTTTCTCCCGGAAGCAGCCTGGTCTTGTCCGTCTTCACCACGCCCCTCAAGAGCGGCGCCGAAGTGACCAGGGCGACCTCCCTGGTCTGCGACGCTTCCTTGGCGAAAGAGGAGGTGACCTTTACCGGGTAGCTGTTTTTCTGACCGTCGATATTGGCGCGCGGAACAGTGCCGACTCCGACCAGCCTGAACTTCTCACCAACGTCCAAAGTTGGGGTTTTCGTGATGGCGGCATCCGGAGTGGCTGCGGTGGCGAAGTAGAAGCCGTACTCAGGCGGGAAGCCTGATTGGAGGCTGAAGCTGTCGCTGCCGTTACCCCTGTTGACGATTACCATGGGGATCGCGAAGGATTTGCCTGCTTCCGAGGTCTCTGCGGCAGGTCCGAGCTCGACATCGACATCGGCGAACTGGGCCACCTCGATCTCGAAAACCTGGGTCACTTCCCCCGCCGCGGCAGACGCGCCCGTACCCTTGATGGCGGGGTACTGGATCCCCATCTGCATCAGTTTCGCCGATGCATTGGAGGCAGCCGGGGAGCCGGGATAACGATTGATGACATCCTTGTAAGCTGCGATGGCCTTCTTACGAAGCGCGGCTGACTTACCCTTTTCTGCAGCCGGCTTTTTGGCCTTGGCTGATTTCTTTACCTCGGCTTTCTGCGCGGCTTTCTCGACAGCGACCTTCTCGGCAATGGCTTTCTCAGTCGTTGCCTTTTCGGCAGTGACTTTCTCAGCGGCACTCTTTTCGGCAGCAGCTTTATCAGCGGCATCATTTTGAGCGGCGGCGGCCTGGTCTGCAGCAGCTTTCTCTACAGCAGCTTTCTCTGCAGCAGCTTTCTCGGCGGCAGCCTTGTCTATAGACGGCTGCGCAACGGTTTTCGGCGCTGCAGCGATCGGCTGCCCCTTCTGGTATTGATCAGCAAGCCGGAGCAGTTCATCCTCAACGGTGGCTTTAAGCGGGCTCTCGGGATAGTCGTGGAGGAACTGGGCCATGTACTTGCCGGCCTCAGCATTGTTGCCGACCTTGTAGTGTGCCCTGGCAAGCCAGAAGATCGCCATATCCTTGAGCGGCGTATCCGGGTACTTCTTGAGCAGGCCGGACATGTTGTCGATCGCGGTTTTGTAGTCTCTTTTCTGATAAGCATTGAACCCAGTGATGAAGATTTGCGAATCGTCAGAATCGAGAGAAAAGGCGGGCGCAGGCAGAAGAAGCGCTATGAGCAGCAGGACGACTGGAATTTTCGAGAATGAGGCACGGAAAATCTTATAAAGATGCACGTGTTGAACCTTTCCGGGCATAAGGTATAAAGCGTTGAACGTGTCGGAAAGTATCATCATAGACAACTATTGTCAACGCAGAATGGCCCCAGTGCGAAAGCCTCTCACACCTGTGTTTGCGCTAGTTTGTGGCGTTTACCACAGGCAGACAAACAGGAGCTTGTGACAGGGGCAAGAGGATGATGCCGGGATACCGCGCGGATCGTTTTCACTTTACCTGTATGGCGATTTCAGATACAGAGATCTAGCCCACCCAGAAGCAGGGACAACTCGTGAATCTCGGGTATTAATGACACGTCTAATTCTCATAGGTATTTGTTCGGCCCTCTTCTTCAGCAGCACCTTCGTCCTCAACCGCGCCATGAGCCTGCAGGGCGGCCACTGGATCTGGACGGCCAGCCTGCGCTACTTCTACATGTTTTTCATGCTGAGCCTGTGGTTGGTGCTCGCCGGCAAGTCCCGCCTGCTTAAAGCCGTGTTCATAGCTTTTCGCAACAACTGGTGCTTCTGGACCATGGCCGGCAGCATCGGATTCGGGGTCTTCTACTCGCTGCTTACCTTCAGCTCCTCCTTCGCCCCCGGCTGGGTCGTGGCCACCACATGGCAGTCCACCATACTTGCGACGCCGCTGGTATTGCTGCTGTTCGGCAAACGGGTGCCGATGCGCGGCATCATGTTCACCGCCCTCATCTTCCTCGGCATCGTGCTGGTCACCTGCGAACAAGCATCGGCGGCATCGCTGCGGGAAACGATCCTGGGCGTCGTGCCCGTGCTGGTGGCGGCGTTCGCCTACCCGCTCGGGAACCAGTTGATCTGGGAGGCACGCCACGGCAGGATCGCCAGGATCCCGGAGAGTAGCTCGGCGGTTCTCGAAGACAGCGTGGCCCGGGTGCTGATCATGGTCCTTGGATCGATCCCGTTCTGGATCGTGCTGACCCTCTGCGTGCAGCCCCCTCCCCCTTCGGGAGGACAGATGATCAACACGGCGGTGGTCGCCGTCTTCTCCGGCGTCATAGCCACCACACTTTTTTATAAGGCGCGCCACTTGGCTACAACGCCTTTCGAGCTTTCCGCCGTTGACGCCACCCAATCAACCGAGGTGATCTTCTCGTTGCTGGGCGAGATCCTTTTCCTGGGCGGAGCATGGCCGGGTGCGGCGGGGATGGTCGGCGTAGCTCTTTCCCTAGTCGGGCTGATCCTCTACGTGAGGTCACAGACGGCAGCAGATTGAGATGATCCGCGGCGGACGCCGCTCCTACTACAGAGAAACCGGAGGTCGAGATGGCAATCAAGGAAGGTTGGCGCGGCAGGTTCTTCGAGGATTTTGAGGTAGGCGACGTCTATCCGCACCCCCTGGGGCGCACCATCACCAAGACGGACAATATCTGGTTCACGCTGCTGACCCAGAACACGGCGCCGATCCACTTCGATCAACACTACTCCGAGCAGACCGAGTTCGGCAAACCGCTTGTGGATTCCACCCTCACCCTGGCCATCGTCACCGGCCAAAGCGTCACGGACATTTCCCAGAACGTCTTCGCGAACCTCGGCTGGGACGAGGTCACCCTACCCAACCCGCTCTTCGAGGGGGACACCCTGTACTCCCAGTCGGAGGTGCTCGCAAAGAGAGAGTCGAAGTCGCGGCCGAACCTTGGCATCGTCACGGTCAAGACCACCGGCTTCACCCAAAACGGCGACATCGTGATCAGCTTCAAGCGGACGCTGATGGTGTACAAGAAGGGGCACGAGCCGAAGATCGCACGCTTGGAGCCCAAGGCTTAGCTAATTGACATCGTTGGCTGTTTTGACTACGATCCCAAGGCTGGACCAATCATCAGGGAGGCACGCTTTTATGAGTAGTAAACCGACCAGGGAAGCGACCTGGAAACTTGTCGAGGAATACCTGCCCAGCGACCAGATGAGAAGACACTCGCTTGCGGTGGAAGCAGTGATGCGCCACATGGCGAAGAAGTACGGCGAAGATGAAGAGATGTGGGGCCTGATCGGCCTGGCACATGACATCGACTACGAGCGCCATCCGGAAGAACACTGCCACAAGGCACCGGAGATCCTGAAGAACGTCGGGTGGCCGGAGGACTACATCCGCGCGGTCGTTTCCCACGGCTGGGGAATCTGCAGTGACGTTGAGCCGCTCACCAACCTGGAGAAGACGCTGTTCACCATCGACGAGCTGACCGGTCTGGTGG
Organism: Geomonas agri; assembly: GCF_020179605.1. NCBI lineage: Bacteria > Pseudomonadati > Thermodesulfobacteriota > Desulfuromonadia > Geobacterales > Geobacteraceae > Geomonas > Geomonas agri. The sequence continues at coordinate 1,652,127 of NZ_JAINZO010000002.1, read as the reverse complement.
CAGCCTCCGCGCTGGTGCGCCCCTCAAAGAGCATCCTCGACCTTCCCGTAAAGAGCGTCACCAAGAAGTGGAAAGATAAAGCATTCGCTGCCGGCGCCGACCGTTCCATCATCGAGAAGGGTGCCGCCATGATGGGCGTCGAGTTGAACGAATTGATCGCCGACACCATCGAGGGGATGAAGACCGAGGCCGAGGCCATCGGGCTCAAAGGGAATCTTTAGGAGGTTGCCCCATGTCTGCATTTCGTCCGCGCGGTCCTAGGAACGTCCCGCCCAAGAGCGCCGAGGAGATAGACGAACTGGTGCGCAAGATGCGTGGTGAGCAGCAGCGTCCCGAGAATTACCGGGAGAAATCTCTCAAGATGCATGGCTGGATCTGCGCCAAGTGCGGGCGGGAGTTCGAGCTTGCCAACCTGCACCTGTTGACCGTGCACCACAAAGACGGCAACCACAACTACAATCCGCCCGACGGCAGTAACTGGGAAAACCTCTGCGTCTACTGTCACGACGACGAACACAGCCGTACCATCCTCGCGGATTACCTCGAGGGGAAGGACAAAAAGTAAACCCAAACCATTGGCCACGGAGAAAATCTGAGAACTTCGGAGAAACCGAAAGACTCTTCTTTTGTCTTTCTGAGATCTCCTCAGATTTTCTCCGTGGCTGACGGTTTTTAGAAGGAAGGAAGACTGATGCTGCACCTGAAGAAACTCTCCAAGGACTTTGCGGGCAAACCGCTTTTCACCGAGATCAACTGGCACCTGAAAAAGGGCGAGCGCGTGGGCCTCGTCGGCGAAAACGGCGCCGGCAAGTCGACGCTCATGCGCATCATTGCCGGCGAGGTCGAGAGCAGCAGCGGCGAGATCCAGATCACCCGCGGCGGCACGGTCGGCTACCTGCCTCAGGATGGCATCGTCGCCAAGGGCCAGCCGCTCTTCGCGGAGGTGATGACGGCACTGTCCGAGCTGCAGGACATCGAGCGGGAGATCGCGGAACTGACGTCCCGGCTGGAGCACGAACCGCACGACGCGCCGGGCCACGACCAGCTCCTGGACCGCTTCGGTCACCTCCAGGAGGAGTTCCGCCTCAAGGGTGGCTACGCCATGGAGAGCGAGGTAGGCAACGTCCTCACCGGTCTCGGCTTCTCCCCCGCCGATTGGGAGAAGGAGTGCGGCGAGTTCTCCGGCGGTTGGCAGATGCGCATCGCCCTCGCCAAACTGCTTCTAAAAAAACCGAACGTGCTCCTTTTGGACGAACCGACCAACCACCTGGACATCGAGGCCCGCAACTGGCTGGAAGGCTACCTCCAGGGGTACCCCTACTCCGTGATGCTCGTTTCCCACGACCGCTTCTTCCTGGACCAGGTCTGCTCCCGCATTGCCGAGGTCTGGAACCACGCCATCACCGACTACCACTGCAACTACAGCAACTACCTGGTGCAACGCGAAGAGCGGGTCTCAGCCCTGCGCGACGCCAAGCGGCGCCAGGACGAGGAAGTGGAGAAGATGGAAGACTTCATCTCCCGCTTCCGCTACAAGGCCGACAAGGCCGCCATGGTACAGTCGCGCATCAAGCAGCTGGAAAAGATCGAGCGCATCGTGCTCCCGCCGGAGCGCAAGAAGATCCACTTCCGCTTCCCCTCCGCGCCCAAGAGCGGAAAGACAGTGATGGAGCTTACCGGCGTGGTCAAGGCCTACGGCAGCAACGTGGTGCTAAACCAGGTCGATCTAACCGTGGAGAGCGGCGAGAGGATCGCCCTGGTCGGACACAACGGCGCGGGCAAATCGACCCTGATGCGCGTCCTGGCCAACGCCGACGTCACCTCCGGTACCGTCAAGGACGGGCACAACGTCATCAAGGACTATTTCGCCCAGGACCAGGCCCAGGAACTGGACGCGTCCCGCTCGGTGTACGACGAACTGCTGGCGGACGCTCCCTACGACATGGTGCCGCAACTCCGCGACATCCTGGGTGCCTTCCTCTTCTCCGGCGACGACATCCACAAAAAGGTCGGCGTCCTCTCCGGCGGCGAGAGAAACCGCCTGGCGCTCGCCAAGCTTTTGCTGCGCCCCACCAACCTGCTGTTGATGGACGAGCCCACCAACCACCTCGACCTTTTCAGCAAGGACGTACTCCTCGAGGCACTCAAGACCTTCGGTGGCACCGTAGTCTTCGTCTCGCACGACCGGCATTTCATCGACGGTCTGGCCACCCGGGTGGTCGAGGTCGGCGGCGGCAAGCTGGAGAGCTTCTACGGCGACTACGAATACTACCTGGAGAAGACCGCAGGAGCTGCCGGAGCACCGGGGCAGGACGGCTTGGGACGGCTCACCCCCGCCAAGGGTGAGGAAAAAGCGGCCGCGCCGGCTGAAGAACAACCGGACCAGCGCCTGTCCCGCCAGCAGCAGCGCGAGTTGGACAAGCAGCGCCAGAAGGAGGAGCGCGCCCGCGAACGGAAACTCTCCGAGATCGAAGAGAAGATCGGCGTCAAGGAGGGGGAACTCGCCAAGCTGGAGGAGGAAATGGCGGCCCCGGAATTCTTCGCCAACCACGAGGCGGCCCGCGTCGCCGGTGAACGTCACGCCCAGTTGAGCACCGAAATCGCCGCACTGTACGAGGCGTGGGAGGCCATCTAAACAGGCAGTTCCGGGTTGACAGGGGGCGCTTCTCCAGTAATCTTTTTAAATTCGCGCCCTCAACCCAAGTATCTGGAAATACTGCCATGACAGAGAACATTACCATCAACATGCCGGAGATCGTCCCGCTGTATCCCCTGCGGGAGATCATTGCCTTCCCCTACATGGTCTTCACCATCTTCCTGAAACAGGAAGATATGCCCCCCTTTGAGGAGGCGGTGCTCTTCAACAACCTGGTGGCCCTGGTTAAGTTGAAACAGGAGCCGACCGGGGAGTTGCACTCGGCACTGCACGAGATCGGGACGCTGTGCAAGGTGGTGCAGATCAACAAACTCGCCGGCGGCGGCGCCAAGGTCGTCCTCGAAGGCGTGATCCGGGTCCGGGTATTGGCCATCGTGCAGCAGACCCCGGTGGCGCTGTCCCGCCTGGAACCGGTGCGCGAATTCGCCGAGAAGTCCATGGTCTCGGAGGCGCTGGTCGGCAGCCTGAATGCCCTCCTGAAAATCGCCCTCTCCTACGGCCGCCCCCTTCCCGACGACGTTATGAAGATGATCGACTTCATCGACAACCCCGCGCGTCTCTCCGACCTGGTGGCGCTCTACCTGAACCTCCCCATCGACGAACTGCAAAAGCTCCTGGAGACCGTCGACCCGCTTGAGCGGCTCAAGAAGGTCTACATGCACCTTACCAACGAGGTGCAGCGGCTGCAGATCAAGGGCGAGGTACAGGCCGAGGTCACCAAGAAGGTCGGCAAGAGCCAGAAGGAATTCCTGCTGCGCGAGCAGATGAAGCAGATCCAGGAGGAGTTGGGCGAGGAGGATTCGCGCCAGGGCGAGACCAACGAGCTCCGGAGCAAGATCGAGAGCGCCAAGATGCCCGACGACGTCCGCAAAATCGCCGAGAAGGAGATGAGGCGGTTGGAGAGGATCAACCCGGCGTCTCCCGAGTACACGGTCTCCCGCACCTACCTCGACTACCTGACCACCATCCCGTGGCAGACTAGCACCCCGGACAACAAGGATATCAACCAGGCCGAGACGGTTCTGAACGAGGACCACTACGACCTGAAGAAGGTGAAGGAGCGCATCCTCGAGTACCTGGCGGTGCGGACCCTGAAAGACAAGATGAAGGGACCGATCCTCTGCTTCGTCGGCCCTCCGGGGGTCGGCAAGACCAGCCTGGGCAAGTCCATCGCCCGCACCCTGGGACGGAAATTCATCCGCATCTCGCTGGGCGGCATGCGCGACGAGGCGGAGATACGCGGGCACCGGCGCACCTACATCGGTGCCCTCCCCGGCCGCATCATCCAGGAGATCAACCGCGCCGGCTCCAACAACCCGGTCTTCATGCTGGACGAGGTGGACAAGATCGGCGCCGACTTCCGCGGCGACCCGGCCAGCGCCCTGTTGGAGGTGCTGGACCCGGAGCAGAACTTCTCCTTTACCGACCATTACCTGGACGTCCCGTTCGACCTGACCAACGTGATGTTCATCACCACAGCCAACCAGCTCGACCCGATCCCGGCTCCGTTGAAGGACCGCATGGAGGTGATCACACTCTCCGGCTACACCGACGAGGAGAAGCTGAACATCGCCAAGAGGTACCTGATCGCCCGCGAGGTCGAGGAAAACGGGCTGGCCAAGATGGTGCCCGAGTTCACCGACGAGGCGATCTACCGGATCACCCACGACTACACCCGGGAGGCGGGGGTCAGGAACCTGCAGCGCAACATCGCCTCCGTCTGCCGCAAGATCGCCAAGGAGGTGGCTCAGGAGAAGCCGCTGCGGACCCTGGTCGATCCGGAAACCGTTGCCGAACTGCTAGGCCCGCCGCGGTTCTTTGACGAGGTGGCCTCCGAGAAGGACCGGGTTGGGGTCGCTACCGGCCTGGCCTGGACCGAGAGCGGCGGCGACATCATCTTCGTGGAAGCCACCAAGATGAAGGGGAAGGAAGACCTGATCCTGACCGGTTCGCTGGGCGAGGTGATGAAGGAATCCGCCCGCGCCGCCCTCTCCTTCGTCAAGGCGAACTGCACCGAACTGGGCATCGAGAAAAAGGCCTTTGACGACACCACGCTGCACATCCACGTCCCCGCCGGGAGCATTCCCAAGGACGGCCCATCCGCCGGGATCACCATGGCCACCACTATCGTGTCACTCTTCTCGGGACGCCCGGCACGCCGCGACGTCGCCATGACCGGCGAGATGAGCCTCACCGGACGGGTGCTCGCTATCGGCGGCCTCAAGGAAAAGGTCCTCGCCGCTCGCCGCGCCGGGGTGAAAAAGGTGCTGGCGCCGGCGAAGAACAAGAAGGACCTCGAAGACATCCCGGAAAACGTGAAAGAGGAGCTGCAGTTCTTCTTCGTGGAGGACATCCGCGAGGTGTTCGCCCAGGCCCTCAAGTAGACTGTCGTCCAATTACCACCTTGCGCCGCACCCCATCCCGCGGGAGCACCTCCCGCGGGATTTCTTGTCTGCAAGCCCCTTGCGCTTCAACAGGACAAATGTTATCTTTTTTCTCGCTTCACATTAAAATCACCGAGCCGAGGTAGTCATGAAGTCAGTAGCAAGATGCGTTGTCGCCCTTGCCATCCTGGTCAACGCCGCCACCTGCTTTGCCCAAGGACTGGCCGAACGGGTGCAAGAGCACACCCTGAAAAACGGGATGAAGCTTTTGATGGTTGAGCGCCACAACTCACCCACCGTAGCGGCCTGGATCCGCTTCAAGGTAGGAAGCGTGGATGAACGCAGCGACGAGCGGGGGCTCGCCCATCTCCTGGAGCACATGCTCTTCAAGGGGACCAAGACCCTGGGCACCAGGGACTACGCCGCCGAGAAACCGATTCTGGACAAGATCGAGGCGACCGCACAAAAGCTCATAGCCGAGAAGATCAAGCGCGAACAGGCTGATCCCAAGGTGATCGAGAAACTGAGCGCGGAACTGGCCGCCCTGGAGAAGGAGGCGGAAAAGTACGTGGTGAAAGAGGAGTTCGCCGACATCTACTCGCGTAACGGCGGCTCCGGCTACAACGCCTTCACCAGCAAGGACGGCACCACCTACCTGATCAACATCCCGGCCAACAAGCTGGAGCTCTGGGCGGCCATCGAGTCGGACCGGATGCAGAACGCGGTGCTCCGCGAGTTTTACACCGAGCGCAACGTGGTCATGGAGGAGCGCCGTCGCTCCTACGACGCGGAGCCGGAAGGGAAACTCTGGGAGACCTTCCTCGCCGACGCCTTCAACGCGCACCCCAACGGCCAGCCCACCATCGGCTGGATGTCCGACATCGAGAACCTGACCAGGACCAAGGCCGAAAACTTCCTGCACAAGTACTATGCCCCTAACAACGCCATCGTGGCCATCGTCGGGGACATCGATCCGCAGAAGACCATCGCCCTGGTGGATAGGTACTTCGGCGATATCAAGCCGGGGACCCCGGTGCCGCCGGTGGCGGTTACCGAGCCCGAGCAGGCCGGCGAGAAGCGGACCGAGGTGATCGGCGACGCCGAGCCCGAGCTGATGATCGGCTACCACAAGCCGACCCTTCCCGCGCCCGACGACTACGTCTTCGACGTCATCGATATGCTGCTCACCAACGGCCGCACCTCGCGGCTGTACAAGAAGCTGGTCCTGGAGCAGAAGCTGGTCACCTCGGTCTCCTCCTTCGGGGCACCGGGGAGCCGCTACCCCAACCTCTTCATCATCAACGCGACCCCGCGCGCGCCGCACACGGTGGCCGAGGTGGAGCAGGCGATCTACCAAGAACTGGAGCGCCTGAAGACCGAGCCGATGACGCACGAGGAGCTGCAGCAGATCCTGAACCAGCTCGAGTTCGAGGAGTCCCGCCAGATGGCCTCCAACGGCGGCCTCGCCCGCAATCTCACCGAATACGAGGCGATCGCGGGCACGTGGCGGTACCTGATCGAACACCGCCAGAAGGTGGCCAAGATCACGCCCGAGGACGTGATGCGCGTGGCCAAGCAGTACTTCACGCGCCAGAACCGCAACGTCGGCTACCTCACCAAGGCTGAAGGGGGACAGTAAGCAATGATTTCAATCAGCAAGCGCTTGTTCAGCACATCTGTCCTGGCCCGTCTGGCCATGTTCGCGTTCCTGCTCGCCGTCGGTATTCCCGAGGCCTACGCCTTCAGGTCCAGTGCCATAGCGGCAGCCAAGCGTGACGCAATATCGGGAGTGCAGCAGGCAGCCGCGCCCGCGAACCCGCGCACCATGACCTTCCCGCAGCTCAAGTTCCAGGCCCCGAAGACCGAGCGCGTGCAACTGAAAAACGGCATGGTCGTGTACCTCCTGCAGGACCGCGAGCTGCCGATCGTGAACCTGACCAGCTACCTGAACGTGGGGAGCCTTTACGAACCGGACGCGAAGGTAGGACTCGCGGCCCTTACCGGCGCCACACTGAGAAGCGGCGGTACCTTGAAGACCCCGCCGGAAAAGCTGGACCGGGAGCTGGAGTTCATGGCCTCCTCCATCGAGTCGGGCATGAACTCCGACAACGCCAGCGTCTCCTTCGCCACGCTGTCGAAGAACCTGGACCGCACTCTCACGCTCTTTGCAGAGGTGGTCCGGGAACCGGCCTTCGCCCCGGCTCGTTTCGAGCTCGCCAAGAGCCACGCCATCGAGGGGATCAGGCGCCAGAACGACGACCCGAAAGCGGTTGCCGGGCGTGAGCTGACCCGTGTCATATACGCCGGCCACCCGCTCGGGCGCATTCCGACCGTCGCAACGGTGAACGCCATCACCCGCGACGACCTGATTGCCTTCCACAAGCGCTACTTCTACCCGGCCAACATGATCCTGGCCGTTTCCGGTGATTTCGACCGGGCGGAACTGCTCAAGAAGCTGGAGGCGCTCTTCGGCGGCTGGCCCAACCAGAGCGCCGCCTTCCCGGTGGTGCCCAAACCGAACGAGGAGATGACCCCGGCGGTGCTGCACGTGCAAAAAGAGGTGAACCAGTCGGTAATCCGCATGGGACACCTCGGCATCGACAAAAACAACCCGGACCTGTACGCCATCAAGGTGATGGATTACATCCTCGGCGGCGGCTTCACCTCCCGGCTCACCCAAGAGATCCGATCCAACCAGGGGCTCGCCTACAACGTGGACGCCTACTTCGACCCGGGGCGGCGCTTCAAGGGGCCATTCATCGCCGAGACCGAGACCAAGGTGGAATCGACCGCGCGCACCATTAGGCTGCTGGAGTCGATCATCACCGGCATGACCCAGGCCGAGGTCTCCGAGGCGGAGCTGCAACTGGCCAAGGAATCCATCATCAACTCCTTCATCTTCGCCTTCGAGAAGAGCAGTTCGGTGGTTGCGCAGCAGGCGCGCCTGGAGTTCTACGGCTATCCCAAGGGGTACCTGGAAAACTACCGGGACAACATCGCCCGCGTCACCCGCGCCGACGTGCTGCGTGTGGCCAAGCAATACCTGCGTCCCGACGCGATGAAACTGGTCGTGGTCGGGGACGAAAAGAAGTTCGACCAGCCGCTTTCTGTGTTCGGAAAGGTGCAGGAAATCAAGCTGAACAACAACAAATAGGAGGGACGTTATGGCAACGTGGAAATGCAAGAGCTGTGGATTCACCAAGGAAGGTCGCTGCAAACCGCAGAAGTGCCCGCAGTGCCAGGAGAAGGGGAACTTCGAGAAGGCTGAGGAATAACAGGGGCAGGCGAATGATTATTCGCCCCTACAGGAACAACAATGAAAAGCCCGACCGGCAACCGGTCGGGCTTTTTTGTCCTTTACCTTCTCCCTCGGGGAGAGGGTGGCGAAGGCCGGGTGAGGGCCTGGCCACGAAGTGACATTTTGCCTGGGGCATCGCCCTCACCCCAGCCCTCTCCCGGAGGGAGAGGGAGTAAATTAACACCGGTCTTGCCTGAAGGCTGCGGGTTAATCCCCCGTGAAGACCGGGGGGCGCTTCTCGAGGAAGGCCTTGATCCCTTCCGCGTAGTCCTTGCTGTCGTAGACGGTGCGCCTGAGCCCCTGCACCCGCTCGAAGGTGAGCGGTGAAAGGGGATGTGCGCTCGCTAGCAGCCGGATCTGCTCCTTGATCACCCCAATGGAGAGCGGGCTGTTCTTGGTGATCTTGTGGGCCATAGTGTAGGTGAACTCTTCCAGCTGGTCCGCCTCGATCAGATGGTTCAAAAGTCCCGCCTTGCTCGCCTGCTCCGCCGAAAGCGGCTCCGCCGTGAAGAACATCTCTTTGGCAAAGTTAACCCCCATGATGTTCATGAAGTGCAGGATCCCCGAGACGTTGTAGGGGACGCCGATCTTCGCCGGGGTCATGCAGAACGAGGCGCTGGGGCTGCCGATCAGGATGTCGCAGGAAAGGGCCAGGTCGCAGGCGCCCCCCCAGACGCTCCCCTCGATCATGGCGATGACCGGAATGGGGAGGCTCTGGATCGAGCGGAGCACGGTCACCAGCGGGTCGTGATAGGAAAGCGGATCGCGTCCCGGCAGCGGCAGCTCGTGCACGTCGTGCCCGGCCGACCAGACCTTGGACCCCTTCGGGGCCCGAATCACCAGCACCCTCATCCTCCCCTTCTGGAGCGCGCCGATCGACTGCAGCATCTCGTCGATCATGGTGCCGCTGAGCATGTTGCGGTGCTCGGGGTCATTGAAGGTGATGGTCCCTACGTTGTCCTGCAGTGCCGTATTGATGACCGCCATTGCTCTCCCCTCTCTTTCATTGATGCGATAGATAAGGGCGCTCCGGAAGATCAAGCGCCAGCTCTGATTCTAACAGGTAACTCGGAAAAATCAGAAGCCGGTCTGCAAAACGTTCATTAGCTGGTCGAGCCGGTAACCGGCTGCAGCAGCGCTCTCCTTCATGAGGTTGGCCACGGCCTTGACCGGCAGTTCCTGCGTCTTGGCGGCCTTTGCTTCGGCGGGAACCTCCGCGAAGGGCTCCACCTGTGCCAGCCAGTCCACCAGGAGCTCGAAGCGCTCCTTGTTGAACCACTGTGCGCCGTCGCTTTCGTGCAGGAACAGGAACTTGGCGGCTACCTTGTCCGAGAAAAGGGCGGCCGAGCAGCGGGTCGGCCCGATGGCGCGGCAATTAACCAGGAACGACTCGTGCCGCAGCAGGAGCCCAAGCAGCTTGCCGAAGGCACGCGGGGGGAGATCGACGACCTGTTCCGGTTCCGCTGGGGGGAGGGTCTGGAAGACCTGCACCAGCGGGTGCACCAGCCCGAACTCCTCGAACAGCTGCACGCTCTCGCTCTTTGTCAGCCCCCCACTCCGGTGCAGTGCCAGGAAAGCGGTCAGCAAAAGCCACTCCGCGGGAAGCAGTTCCCCTTCCCCAACCGTTTGCAGAGCCTGCAGGAATTCAGTGCCGAACACGCCGAGCAGGGCGCGCTGCGCCTTTTCCGGCGCCTCCGGCGCCAACGCCTTGTAGAAGGAGGCAAGCAGCGGCTCCAGCGGGGCGATGCGGGTCTGCGGGGCAACACCGGGCTCCTGCAGCACCACGGCCACCTTGGCCAGGAACAACCTGAACGACTCGTGCAGGGCGCCGTAGCGCACCTTTTTCACCTCTTCGTCGAGGTTCTCGACGCCGGCGCCGTTGAGCCGATGGCAGAGCGTCCCCCAGGTGCCGTAATCGTCGTCATAGAGCTCCTTGAAATCGAGGAAGGCGTGGTACTCGTAGGCGCCCATCTCGACGTAAAGCCCCTGGTCGCAGAGGTCGCGGCCGTTTCTCAGGTAGCACAGGCCGGAGGCGTAGTCCCGGAAGCTGTAGTAATGGCGGCCGTCCCGTTTGAAGCTTAATGCATCCCCGAGGGTGGTCTGCGCCAGCGTGTTGCCGCCGGAGGCGTTTTTCCTCAAAACGGCGCAGGAGGTGCGGATCCAGCCCGCGGTGGTGGCGAAGGCGTTGTGGAACAGGATCAGGCCGCGCTCGCCGTCATTTCTGTTGGAATAGGCGAACACGTTCTCGTTGACGCTCTGCCCCGCGTAGAAGTCGTACAAGGTGAACTGCTCGCTGCCGGAGAAGATGTGGCGCCGGCGCATGAGCGGGAAGATATCGCTTTCGTGGCGTGCCACCAGGTGCTGGTCCACCGGTTCATCCCAGTAGGCACGCCGGTACTCCATGCCGTACTTCTCGTGGAACCCCTCGATCTGGCCGTGGCCGAACATGGGGAGGCCGGGCATGGTAACCAGGAGCACGGTGGCGCCGAAGTACTTCCCTTCCTTGCCGAACTGCTCCACGGCGGTTCGCTCGTCCGGGTTGTTCATGAAGTTCACGAAGCGCTTCAGGATCTCCGGCTCAAACTCGAGCACGTTTTTCACGGTCTGCCGGTACTTGGCGTTTTCCTCCATCTTCAGCATGTTCATGAAAGCGGAGTTGTAGACCCGGTGCATGCCCAGGGTCCTGACGAAGTACCCTTCCATGAGCCAGAAGGCCTCGGCCAGCAGCAAGGTGTCGGGTGCCTCCACAGCCACCCGGTCCACCACCTCGCGCCAGAACTCGGTCGGAAAGACCTCGTCGAAGCTGGGACGGTCCATACCAAACTCGGCGCGCGAGGGGACGCCGGAGCCGTGCCCCGGCAGCGGGTACCACAGGCGCTGGTAATGCTTCTTGGCCAGCGTCATGGCGGCATCGAAACGGATGATGGGGAACTGGCGTGCCACGTGGAGGATGGTGCCAATAACCGCCTCGCGCACCTCGGGGATCAGGTAGTTCAGCTGGGCTGTGTCGTTCCAGGGGGTAGAGGTGCCATCGTTACCGTGGTAGATGTAGCGGACCCGGCCGTTGCCGCGATCGAGGTGCTTGAAGACTACCGCCGCGTCGCGCTTGTCCCAGTAGCCGTCCTCGATGAAGAGTCCGATGCGCCCGTCCGGGGAAAGGTCGGGGCCGTTGAACTGGTAGTCCGGGTAGGGCGGGTAGTCGAGCTGGATGAACCAGTCCGGGTGCTCGACGGTCCACTTGGAGTAAAGGCCGGTGTGGTTAGGGACCATGTCGCTCGCCAGGCGGATGCCGCGAGCGGCGCAGCGCTGACGCAGGTTATCCAGCGCCCACTCGCCTCCGAGGTCATGGGCGATGACGTAGTCGTAGAGCGAGTAGGCCGATGAGATCGCCTCCTGGTTGCCGGCGATACGCTTGATCTGCTGCGAGGAGGGGGAGCGCTCCCAGACACCGATCAGCCAGAGTGCACTAAAACCAAAGCCGGCGAGCCGGTCCAGCTCCGCATCAGGGATCTGATCCAGGGTGCGCACCTCGGTCTGGTAAGTCTTGGCGAGCTGCCCCAGCCAGACGTACACCATCTTGGCGATCATCACCACGTTGGCCATCCAGTCGGCGTCCTGGGAGAAACGCTCGTATTCGGGGTAATCGTCGCCGCCGCGGGCGCCGCGGCCGAAACGGAGCACCTTGGGTTCGCCGGGGCCGCCGAAGAAGGCACGTCCTTCCTGGGATACGATGTCCAGCGCGGTGACCAGCTCGGTGAGCAGTTCCTGGGGAAGGATGGCGCCCCAGTGTTCCCTGATGTAGGCGATCTGCCCGGCCAGCGAATCCGGGGAGGCTTTGATAGGCGCCCGCAGAAGCTCGGGCAGGGAAACGCCTATCGGCTCGACGGGGGGAGCCTGGGCCAGGCGCCGGTCCAGCTCGGAGGTCACCTTGAGGTAGGGGGACGATTCGGCCAACTGCGAGGCGTCGAACAGGCGGCGGAATTGGTCCAGGGCCCGGTTTTCTCCGTTTAACAGCATGAGCAGCAGTTCCGCGGAAAGCGCCTGACGGCGGGTTGACTCTTCGTCGTCGCCAGCCAGGAAGCCGTGCGGGGTGTCGCCGCCCAGCACCATCTGCTGCGAAGGGAACAGCTCCATGAAGCGCTGCAGCGCGGTCCCGGCGTCGCCACCGAAGTCCGGATAACCGGCCTGGGCCATGAGCGCCGCGATAACGCCGGGCTGCTGTTTGGCGCAGTATTGCCCCATCACATAGCGGTAGACCCGGCTCAGGATGGAATAAAGATGCAGCAGCCCCGGCATGATGGCGGGCTCGTGCGGCGCGAGCTGCTTGTTCAGCTTGGTCGCGACACGGCGCGCATAAATGATGCCGGGCACGTCCCCCAGTTCCTCGAGAATGCCACGCAGTTCGATGCGGTCGCCGCAGGCGGCGGAAATCTGGATCTGAAACGGGAAGTAGTCGGAGTTAATAAACCTCTGCTTCATCAAGCACCTCGTCTGCCCAACTGTAGTGGTGGACCGCTTCGGGCCAAGCGGCACGGCTAGATATGATACATTGGAAATGCCCCACTGTCTTTAAAAAAAATATTATTAAATTACACAAACCAGCTTTTCTAGCTCCGCCCGCTCTGGCATTTGGCCTTGACACTGTAGCCGATTTCCCCTAAACCTAGTGCTGAGTTAGCAAAAGCATCGTATTGCATAGGATAGTGCCATCGTAGCTTCCAGCCTCAAAGATATCTTCCGGCGGCAGCGCAAACTCTGCCTCGCACTGCTGCTGATAGTCACCCTGGTACCCATCACCCGTTTTTCCCGGTTCCTGCTGTTTCCTCCCGGCGACGGCAAACGCGTGGAGATCGTCGAACTAGGCAAGGGTCGCCCGCTGAAAGCGTTGGCCAGCGACCTCGAGGCACGCCGCATCCTTTCCAGTGCCCGCCTCTTCACCCTCTACGCACGTCTCAAAGGAGGCGACGCCCGGCTCAAGGCGGGGTACTACCAGCTCGACGACGGCATGCGTCCGAGCCAGATCCTCGCCAAGATGATCAACGGCGACATCTACCAGCGCATGTTCGCGCTGCCGGAGGGATACTCCAGCTACCAGGTGGCGGAGATGCTGGAGAAACGCGGCATCTTCACCAAGGAAAATTTCCTGGCCGCCTGCCGCGACACGGCGCTGCTCAAGGACCTCGGCATCGATGCCGCCAGCGCTGAAGGGTACCTCTTCCCCGGGAGCTACAACATCCTGCCAGGCAAGACGGAGGTGGATGTCGTGCGCGAAATGGTGCAGCGGCAGCAGGCCTTCCTGAAGGAGTCGGTGGACGGCCGGGCCAAGGCCAAAGGGGTCCCGGTGCAGAAGCTGCTCACCCTCGCCTCCATGGTCGAGAAGGAAGCGGTGCTCCCCGCCGAGAAACCGCTCATCGCCGCAGTGTTCCAGAACCGTTTGCGGCTCGGCATGCGACTGCAGAGCGATCCCACCGCGCTGTACGGGGTGCGCGCTTTCGCCGGCAAGGTGAGACGGGACGACATCCTGAAACCAACCCCGTACAATACGTACCTCATACCGGCCCTCCCCCCGGGCCCGATCGGTAATCCGGGCAAGGACGCCATCGAGGCGGTGCTCAACCCGGCCGCCGTGTCCTACCTCTATTTCGTCGGGCGGGGTGACGGCAGTCACCAGTTCTCCAACGACCTCTCGTCCCATAACCAGGCGGTGCAAAAGTATCTCAAGGCGCCTGCTGCGGCCGCGCAGGGAGGAAGCTAGATGACGGGCAGCATTCTGCTGGTGGAGGACAACGAGAAACTCACCGCAATGCTGCGCACCGTACTGGAGGGGCGCGGGCACCAGGTGAAGTGCGCCGGCAGCGGCGATGCCGCGCTCGCGCTCTTGCAGGGGCAGCGCTTCGACCTCCTGGTGCTGGACCTGAAGCTGCCGGGGATGAACGGCGTCGAGCTCTTGCAGCGGGTGCGCCGCAGCGCGGCACTCAAGGAGCTACCGGTGGTGATCATGACCGGGGCCTTTCGCGGCGAAGCCTACGCACGCGCCGCGGCCAAGCTGGGGGTAAAGGCATACCTGGAAAAGCCGTTCGGCAAGGACGATTTAGTGAAGGCCGTGCAGGGGGCCTTGGAAGATGGTCCCGCCCGCAGGGACATCGGCCGGCTGCTCCTGGAACTCTACCGTAGCGGCGCCAACGGCATGCTCGAACTGCGTGGCGGGACCAGGATCTTCGTGGTCGGCGGGGAGCCGGCCAGCTTCTCGTCGCCAAGGTTCGTTCCGTTCCTGGTCTCGGTCAACCACCTGCAGCGCAGCGACCTGGCGGAGTTCCCTCCGGCCCGCCCCGGACGCTTGCCGCTGGTGGAAGCCGGCTTGATCGGCTACGACGATCTGCAGGAGCAGTCCCGCCTGTTCCTGTTCCGCGCCCTCGTGGAGGCGCTGCTGCAGAACCAGTCCCCCCGCTTCACCGCCGACCTCACCGGCATCGAACTCCCCCTGACGCCCCTTTCCGTGCCGCGCCTTCTGCACCAGGCCGCCGGCGCCGCCACCTTCGATCTCGCCCCGTACCTCGCCAGCAACGGCACCCTGTGCCCGGCACGCACAACGGAGTACTTCCGCCTGGTGAACCTGCTCAACATGGGGCCGGAAGAGGTAGACCTGCTGCAGCAGCTGGGCCAGGGGAAAACGGTACAAGCCGTCCTTGCGGACTGCGCCACCCCGGCTCGGGGAGCGGTACTGCTCGACCTCCTGGCGCGCCTCGGCATGCTAGCCATGTCCGCAGCGCCAGTTGCCGACCAACAGCCCGATTTCCCGCAGAAACTTATCTTCAACCGTCCCATCGAGGAAGTCGAGGAGCGGCGCGGGGAGGCGGTCAGCTTCGCGGACTTGGTCGACGAGGTGTCGGAATCGATTGAATTGGTGATCGGCAAGAAAGGCATGGCAGCACCGCTGTCCGCCAGCGAAATCGACTTCGAGCAGGAAGTGCAGCGGGACTACGCCGCGATCCAGAACAAGAACTATTACGAGATCTTCGGCATGACAGCGGGCACTTTCAGCTTCGCCACCTTGAAGGACGCCTACTTCGCCAAGACCCGCGAGTACTCGCCGGAAAAGTTCATGCAGCTCGCCGGCGACACCCTGGGACGCGCCCAGGATGTTCTTTCCCACTACGCCAACGCCTACAACACACTTTCCAGCGTCATCGCCAAGGAGCGCTACGACGAGATGCTAAACGCCGACACCGTTGGCCTTGGCGGCAAGCGCGAAGACGAGTTGCAGGCGCGCATCCAGTTCCAGTCCGGCAAGGTGTTCCTGGAGATGGAGGATTTCGGCAACGCCGAGCGTGCCCTGCAGGACGCCTACACCCTCAACCCCAACGATGCCCAGACTAGCGCCTTCCTCGCCTGGTCCATCTATAAGAACCCGGGTAACCAGCGTTCCCAGGGTGCCTTGGAGAAGTGCCGCATGCTACTTTCCAAGAGCCTGCAGGCCGAACGTAACGCCGACGCCTTCGCCTTCCGCGGCTGGATGCTGCTCGACGAAGGGAGGGACGGGCTGGCGGAGGGCGAATTCCAGAAGGCCCTCAAGCTGAACCCGCACCAGTCGCACGCCCAGGGGGGAATGCACCTGATCAAGGAGCGTCGCGAAGCGGAGAAGAAGGGACTTTTCAAACGCATCTTCGGCTGATAGCTGCTTCCTCACCATCCCGACCCGCCCAGAGGCCTCATCACATGAGGCCTTTTCTTTTTCCCCTCATGTGTTTTCCGCCCAGCGCCGACTACGCCCCCTGCTTGCGATGACTGCACCGGGACAACGACTGATCCCGGCTAAGAGATCGGCTTGCCAACCAATCATTAGCAGATATTATCTTAAAGTTTTTCTAATACGGTGCCGACCGGGGGAACCGCGCGGCTAAGGCGGCAAGGAAGCGAGGGAAATCTCCCCGCCCGCCGTCCCCTTCGCCCCCTGCAGGCCCTACCAGAGAGAAGGAGGATGTCATGAAAAAAATGATGTTCCTGACCGTGGTGTTGATGATGATCGTTCCGACGGCACATGCCGCGGGGCCGGTGGGCGGCGTGGTCAAGATCGGCATGGTGAACGACCAGACCGGAGCCAACAAGGGCTCCGGACGGGGGATGAAGGTGGGGGTAGAAGCGTACTTCAAGGCGGTCAACGCCAAGGGGGGCGTCAACGGCAGGAAGGTGGAACTGGTGACCCTGGACGACCAGATGCTTACCGACAAGACCATCGACTGCCTGCTCAAGCTCGCCGACGAGCAGAAGGTGTTCGCAGTGGTCGGGTCGGTAGGCACCTCCAACTGCGTGGCGAGCCTCCCGGTGGTCAAGGAATACAAGCTCCCCTACATCAACCCGAGGACCGGCGCGACGGAACTGCGCACGCCGGTGGTCCGGGAGGTGTTCCACATCAGGGCGAGCTATCAGCAGGAAGTGGACCGCATCGTCGACCAGCTGGTCAAGCAAGGAGCCAAGCGCTTTGCCGTCTTCTACCAGAACGACGGCCTGGGCACTGACATCCTCTCCTCCACCGAAAATGCCGTCAAGCGTCATGGCCTGAGCCTGGTATCCAAGGGCTCGTTCGAAAGGAACACCGTGGCCGTCACCGCCGGTCTCGCCAGCATCATGGCCGGCAAGCCCGACGCCATCATCGTCGGTGCCGTCTACAAGCCAGGCGCGGAGTTCATCAAAATGGCGCGCAAGGAAGGGGTCAGTGCCTACCTCGCCTCGGGCTCGTTTGCCGGCGGCATGAACCTGGTCAAGGCGGTGGGACCGGGCGCCTCCGAGGGGATCGTCATGAGCCAGGTAGTGCCGGAGCTGGATGACCTGTCGCTTCCCATCACCAAGGAGTGCAAGGAAGCGATCGAAAAGAACCCTGAGGACGTCGGCTTCAACTCGGTGAGCATGGAGGGGTGTATGGCGGCCAAGTCAATGATCATGGCGCTTGAAAAAGCCGGCAACCCGCCTACCCAGGCAGCCTTCATCCAGGCGTACGAGAGCATGAAAGGGGCAGACATGGGGGGTATCAAGCTGACGTTCTCCCAGGACAACCACCAGGGGCAGGACAATGTCTACCTGCAGGTGGTCAAGGGGGACAAGCTCACTTCCCTCAAGTAGCGAAAGGCATGAAGCGCAGGTAACCGGTGCCGTGTTCTGCACGGCACCAGTTTTATTGGTACTGCAACCTTACTGCGGGGGTGGCAATGACCGTCAAAAGCAAGCTTCTGGGCAACATCGCGCTGACCATCGTCGGCATTTCCGTCCTGGCCGGGATCGGGCTCTTTTCCATCGCCAAGGTCAAGTCCAGCATCGAGATCCTGACCGGTAAATCGACTCCGCTGCACCTGAAGATGCTGGAGTTGCAGCAGACGGTGGAAAAAGTTTCCGCGGACTTCATGCGGCTGGAGATGACCACAGAACCGGCCGAGGTGGCCCATCTCTCGGAGTCGATCACCACCCGCATCAAGAGGATGGAGGAGCTGAACGACCAGATCGTCCAGGGTGGTGCGGCCTCCAGCGGCGTAGACACCGCGGTGCTGCGGGACATCGAGAAGACCGTGGTCCAGGTGGCCTCGCAGCGGCTCAAGGACATGACGCTCTTTAAAAGCGAGATCGCCACGGTGAACTCGGAGCTGCAAAAGGCCGAGGCAAGCGTGGTGGCATTGCGCAAGCAGATCAGCGAGATGGGGAGCAGCGCCCTCTCCAACATCAACTCCTCCCAAGCCGCCAACCTCCAAGTCAACAGCTCTATCAAGAAGCTCCTCACCCTGCAAAGCCGGCTCAAGGACATCAACATCATCCTGAGCGACCTGGAGCTGGTCAAGAACAAGTTCAAGGTGGCACCGCTGCGGGAGCGCCTTAAGAACACGGTGGAACTAACCCGGAACATCGAGGTGGACCAGGGGGACAACCCAGCCATCAAGGAGGTCAAGGGGGTGGCCACCGACATCCTGAACCAGATCGGCGCCGAAGAGGGGGGGCTGGTGGCGCTCAAGCTGGAGATGCTCAACACCCCCGAAAAGGCCGACGCGGAACATTACGCCAACAAGGCGCGCGACATCATGAAGCCGCTGGAAGAAAACAGCAGGAAGATCTTCAACACCATCGACACCCTCGAACTGCAGATCGTGAAGGACCGCAACAAGGTGGTCTCTTCGCTTGGCTTCCAGAATGCGGCCAATACGGTCATGGAGGCGGGAAGCAACATCAGCGTCGACGTGAAGGAACTTAACTCTGGCGTGCGCCAGATCATGCTCAGCGCCACCGACGCCGAGGTGGGGAAACTGGTCAGCACCCTGGCCCAAACCCGCAAGCGGATCGACACCAACATCGTCCTGGCGGGGAAGGTGCTGCTTGAATCGGGGCAGAAGGACCTGGCTCAGAAGATCTCCGACGTATCGGAAACAGTGCGCCGCGCCTCGGCCTCGATCCAGAAGATAGAGGCCACCAAGATGGGGGTGATCCGGAGCAACGCCGCCATGCAGAGGGCGCTCGAGTCAGCGCGCGGCATTTCGCGCGAGCAGGCACAGAGAAGCGAGGAGCAGGTCAAGAGCATTGGGGAGAACCAGCAGCAGATCCTGACCGGCGTGCGCAGCGCGGTCGACAACGCCACCCTGCTCTCCTATGTCATGATTGCGGTTTCCATCGCCGTGGTGCTGATCTCACTGGTGATCAGCCTGCGCATCATCGCCTCCATCACCAAGCCCCTCTTCCACGCCAAGCTGGTCACCGCCGAGATCGCCGACGGCAACCTCACCAAGCGCATCAAGGTCGGCTCCAACGACGAGATCGGCGACATCTGCAGCAGCATCAACAACATCGTGGTGCACTTCCACGAGGTGATCTCGCGGGTGTCACACAACACCACCCAGGTCGCCTCCACCTCGACCGAACTCTCCTGCGCAGCAGAGCAGATGGCGACCGGGGCGGCGCGGGTCGCCGAACAGGCGGCCACGGTGGCAACGGCCAGCGAGGAGATGGCAGCCACCTCCAACGACATCGCGGTCAGCTGCACCCAGGCCGCAGCCGGCTCCAAGCAGGCCAATGACGCTGCGGTCGCCGGCGCCGACGTGGTCAAGGGGACGGTTCAGGGGATGAACCAGATTGCGGACCAGGTGCGAGCCTCAGCAGTCACCATCGGCGACCTGGGGCAGAAGTCGGAACAGATCGGCGCCATCGTCAACACCATCAACGACATCGCCGATCAGACCAACCTGCTGGCCTTGAACGCCGCCATCGAGGCAGCGCGTGCGGGAAAACAGGGGCGCGGATTTGCCGTAGTGGCCGACGAGGTGCGCGCGCTGGCGCAGCGGACCGCGAGCGCCACCCGTGAAATCGGGGAAATGATTAAAGCAGTGCAGCAGCAGACCAAGGGGGCTATCGACGTTATGCAGTCGGGAGTGAGCCGGGTCGAGGCGGGAACGGTCGAGGCGGCCAAGTCCGGGGCAGCCCTGGAGGAGATCCTGCAGCAGATAGGATCGGTCACCCTGCAGGTGAACCAGATCGCCACTGCGGCCGAGGAGCAGACAGCCACCACGGTGGAAATCAGCAACAACATCCAGAGCATCAACGAAGTGGTGCAGGATACCGCCAAGAACGCGCAGGAGTCGGCCTCGTCCGCGCTGTTGCTGTCGCGGCTGGCTGAGGAGCAGCAAAAACTGGTGGGGCAGTTCAAGCTGAGCGAATAACTAGGGACGTGAGACATAAAAGGGCGGCGTGAGGTTCATCAGGGGCGGGCGCCGCAAGCGCCCGCCGGCGATAGAGGTGGCAATCATGATCAAGATACTCCTCGAGAACCCGTTGATGCTTCTGCTCATGGTCGCAGCATTGGGTTACCCCCTGGGCAAGATCAAGGTGTACGGCATCACCCTTGGCGTCGGCGCCGTCCTCTTCGTCGGGCTCGGCTTCGGTATGCTCCACCCCGACATGAAGGCGCCGGCCATCGTGTACATCATGGGACAGGCACTCTTCGTCTATACCGTCGGTCTCTCCGCCGGCCCCTCCTTCATCTCGACCTTTCGGCGCAACGGGGTGATGAATAACGGTCTCGCCGGCATCGTGCTCTGCGCTTCTGCGGCGCTCTGCATCGCACTGCAAAAGTACTTCGCCATCAAGCCCGGAATCGCCGCCGGCATCTTCTGCGGCAGCATGACCGCATCGCCGGCGTTGGGCGGCGCGCTGGAATCGATACGCCAGATCGCACCGCCGGAAATGCTGGAAACGCTGCTCGCCGAGCCTGTGGTCGGCTTCTCCGTCGCCTATCCCATCGGCGTTATTGGCCTCATGTTGACCATCAACGTGTGTCAAAAAATCTGGAAGGTGGACTACCAGGCGGAGTTCAAGGTACTGCGCAAGCCCGAAGACCGCAACTCACTGGTGCACTGCACCATCAAGGTACAGAAGGTGGACCCTCCCGACCTCACCGTTCAAAACCTGAACAAATCCAACAACTGCGAGGTAATCTTCAGCCGGATCAAACGGGGGGATGATTTCTTCTTTGCGGGATCCGCAACGGTGCTGCAAGCCGGGGATCTGGCCATGGTCGCCGGGGCGCCGCACGAAATCGAAAAGATCGCCACGGTGCTTGGGGAAAGGAGGAGCAAGGAGCGCCTGGGGCTGGACCGTACCGAGTACGAGTACCGCAGGGTTTTCGTCTCCAGCCCCCAGGCCATCGGGCGCACCATCGGTGAATTGCATCAGGACCAGCGCTTCGGCGAGGTGATCACGCTGGTACGACGCGGGGACAACGAGTTCCTACCAGAGGCCGAGATGGTCCTGGAATTAGGTGACGTAGTGAGGGTCTTGGCGCACAAGACGTGTATGGATGACGTCGCCGCCTTCTTCGGCAATTCCTACCGCCGGGTCAGCGAGGTGGACGTGATGACCTTCAGCCTCGGCCTTGTTATCGGGCTGATCCTGGGCCTGATTCCCTTCCCCTTTCCCGGTGGCGGCAGTATGCAGCTCGGCTTCGCTGGTGGGCCGCTCATCGTCGGCATCCTGCTGGGCACCTTCGGCCGGACCGGCAAGATGGTGTGGAGCCTCCCCTACAGCGCCAGCATGGTGCTGAAACAGGTGGGGCTGGTGCTGTTCCTGGCCGGCATCGGCACCCGCTCCGGCTACAGCTTGCTCACCACCTTGAGCCACGGTGGCGGCGGCAGCATCTTCATCACCGGCGTCTGCGTCACCTCCGTCACCGCCTTTCTCGGCCTGTTCATCGCCCACAAGGTGCTGAAGCTGCCGATGACGCTGGCGGTGGGTATCGTCGCCGGTATGCACACTTCCACGCCGGGCCTCGGCTACATCAAGGAGCAGACTGGCAACGACCTTTCCGACCAGGGCTACGCCTGCGTGTTCCCGTTTGCCACCATCGGCAAGATTATCCTGGTACACATCATCCTGATTTCGACGGGCCAGCTGTGACCCCTCCGGAGTGGGCGGCTCTGATGGCCGCGGGGCGTTTGCTCCCGCGGCCTTCTTCTTTTGATTACACGTTGCCGAAAATCTCCCACGGCCTCGTATATGTTTGCTATACAGCAGCCGCCCCTCCACCGCGCACACCCCCACTGTAAAACAGATTTACTTTCAACACCTTACCTCCAATCGCATCGGTTCGGTGTATAGCATCTTTATACAGCCGCGGACGACGCCTGCCCAGGGGTCGGGATAAAAACTACGTACTTTCAGGAAGTTACGATTAGTGGAAAAATCAGGCACGGCTAATGCTAAAGAGAACTCGTGCCGGTTTATCCGTGGCAGCAGAAAGCGCGGCGGCAGCCTGGCCCGCTCCGATATTTCAGCTCGTAGCAGAGTGATCATAAGAAGCCAATCCCACTACCGTCAAAGGAGGCAACCATGAGATTCAAACCGGCGTTCATTGTCCTGGCCGCGCTAGCCGTAGGATCTTCCGCAGCATACGCCATCGAACTGAAGGACATAACCTACCAGACCGACGGGGGAGGCAAGGTGGTCTTCAGCCACAACAAGCACCTCAAGAAGAAAACGGAGAAGAGCCCCAACGTCAGTTGCAAGGTGTGCCACGAGAATCCGCGCGTGGCCAAAGTGAAATACACCATGGCCGACATGGAGAAGGGGAAATCGTGCGGCAAGTGTCATAACGGCAACAAGGCCTTCAGCGTCGCCAAGTGCACCGCCTGTCACAAGGTCAAGAACATCACCTTCAAGGTGAAAGAGACCGGTCCCGTGCTCTTCAGCCACAACAAGCACCTGCAAACGATGCAGTGCAACGCCTGCCATAACTCCCTTTACAAGACCGGCCCCAACAAGTCGGTCTCCATGGCCGAAATGGAGAAGGGGAAATCCTGCGGTGCCTGCCACAACGGCAAGAAAGCCTTCAGCGTCGCCAAGTGCGACGGCTGCCACCCTTCGCCCAAGCAGGTCGTGTTCAAGGTGAAGGAGACCGGCCCCATCGTCTTCAGCCACAGCAAGCACGTCGAGATCTACAGCTGCAGTTCCTGTCATACAAAGCTGTTCCCCCTCGGTTCCAGCAAACCTGTCACCATGGCGGCGATGGAGAAAGGAAAATCGTGCGGGGCATGCCACAATGCCAAGGATGCCTTCGCAGTATCACAATGCGACAAGTGCCACCCGGTCCAGGAGATCAAGTTCAAGGTCGCCGATGCTGGTGACGTCAAGTTCAGCCACAGCAACCATCTGGGCATGTACAAGTGCAAGGACTGCCACAGCGGTACCTTCCCGACCAAACGCGGCGGCAAGCCCGTGTCCATGGACGAGATGAAAAACGCCAAGTCGTGCGGTGCCTGCCACGACGGCAAGTCAGCCTTCACCGTGAACGGCAACTGCGATTCCTGCCACCAGCACGGCTAGCCAGCCCCCTGCTCTACTCCCGAAGCACAAAAAAACCGGCCACTCGGAATCGAGTGGCCGGTTGTGCATGGAGGGCCGTTCCTGCACAGAAGGATCAATCGCGCAGGCGTTCCAGGCGGGCAGTTTCCTCCTTGATCGCCTTGGCGGTGTAGCAGACCACGAAGCCGTGTTCCAAAAGCAGTAAGACGAGGCCGGCAAGGAACACCATCGGGAAGTAGGTGCCGGTCGTGTCACAGAAGACATAGAGCGGGTAGAAAACAGCGGGAAGGCCGACGTTGTGCCAGCTGTACCCGGGCCTGCCGTCACTCCCCCTGCGCCCCACGATCAACACCAGGGCAGACAGCCACGAAATCCCAAGGACCAGGTTGAGCATGTCGACCGACGGCAGAGGACCGATGATCCCCTCCAGTTCCGCTTGGGCAACCGACGACACGTTCATTTGACTGAGAGCGAGGGCCGCGGCGCTAAGCCCCAGGAAGAGCAACAGCCCCCACAGCCCGCGGCGGGACAGGACATGCAACTGCTCGACGTTCTTGGTAACGTGTTCCCGGCTCCAGGAAAGCTCATTTCCCGTCGCAACCTGGGCCGTTTCCCGCATCGGCTTCGCTTTCAAATGCTCGATAAGATGATGTCCTGACATGGCCGTTCTCCTTTCCCGGAATTAGCAACCCTGTCCATCAACTATGACGCTGCTCCAGAAGTTCCTGCTCGTACTCGGGGTAGTGACGCACCGGCCGGTAGCCAGGAATGGCGACTTCCGTGGGCGCCTCCGCTTCTGCATGCTCTTCCACTTCCTCCCACCCGATCAGCATCGGCTTGATGTAGTCGCCCAAGGTCGCCAGGTAGACGTGCGTGCAGAGGAAGGCGAGCAGCGAACAGGCCAGAAGGAAATGGAGCGCGACGATAAACTTGATGCCGCCCCACATCAGGATCAGCACGCGCAGTGGGGTTACGTTCAGCAGCAGGATTCCCGTGAGCCCCACCAGCGGCATGAGCACGAACATGACCGCCAGGTACGCCGATTTCTGCATCGGGTTGAACTTGTGATCCGGCGTAGCGTGGTATGGGCTCGGACGCCCCAGGAAGTACCAGAAGCAGTAATACAGGAGCTGACGTACCAGGCCGTGCTTGATGTCTTCCTCGTCCGGGATGTACAACTTGTCCAGCGTGTTCTTCACCATCTTGTAGTAGAAGAACCAGAACGAGAAGGAGATGGAAACGATGATCCCGGCGGTGTTGTGCACCTCGATGGCGCTCTTGTAGCTGGTGAAGATGCTCAGAGTCTCAGGAAACCGGATCTGGGCGCCGGACAGGATCAGGATGATGATGCCCGAGGCGTTGATCCAGTGCCAGATGCGTATGGGCCAGGGCTGTAGGTAGATCCTCGTTTTCTCGCTCATGACTGATGCTCCTTTTGTTTCCTATTTTTACGGGTCAGGAACCTTACGAACCCGTGTCCCACCGGCATGATGAGACCGCAGCAGATGATGGCCAGCCCGATCTGATTCAGCTTCCCGTTCTTGGTGGACCCCATCATGTAGAAATCCGGAGCGGCATAGAGGGCATCGAGGACCGCCCCCTTCTCAACCGGCACTCTGAGGAAGCTGCCGTCTGCTTCCGGCACGGCTATAAAACTGGTCTGCATGGGCCCGGAGCCCGAGGTATGGCAGAAACTGCAGTTACGCCTGCTGTCGAGGATCTCGAACTTGTGCGAGACCGTGGAGGGGGTCATCATCCCGTGCAGATGGAGCGACGCCTGGGTGCGGTTGAAGACGCGCAGTTCTTCCAGGGAAACGTAGTTGTCCCGGTTGGTGTCGATAAGGGACACGATGGGGCGGCCACCGGCCATGGCTTTGAGATCTGCGTACTCGGCGACTTCCTGCTTGCCGTACCTACTGTCACCCTTGCTCTTGACTATGTACATGCTGATGTAATAGTCCTTGGCGCCGGTATGGCAGGTGATGCACGGCAGCATGCGCAGGTGCAGTTCCGACTGGGGCAGCCACTCGCCGTGTTTCGCCGTCATCTCCAACGAGTTGTGACAGTTGGAACAGATCATGTTGATCTCCTGGCCGGAAACGTCCTTCGGGTTCTGCACCAGGTGCGGGTTATGGCAACCGTTGCAGGCAGTCTTTGAAGCATGGAGCCCCTTGGCGTACTCCTCGCTGATGCCGGAGTGGCATTCGCGGCAGTCGGCCCTGGGCACCTTGTTGCCGTCCGGATGGTTGGCGGGGACGGTCGCGTGGCAGGCTTCACACCCGAGGTTGGCATGAGCGGTCTGTGTGAAGCGCTGCGGGTCGATGAAGGTCCCCTTGGGCACCTCGCCAGTTTTGCCATGGCAGGACAGGCAGGCCTGGTTGTTGCCACTCTGGTCACCGTACGAGAATCCCCAGGCGTTGGCTTGGGCGATGAGCCCGGCAACCGCCCAGGCGCACAGCGCCAGCTTGGCGAGGAAACTCATCTTTTGTAGGTCGGCTGATTTCACGTATCCCTCCTTTCAAGGAGCGCGTCCTTTAGTGAGATGATTTTTCGTTCGATGAGGCAGCCTGCTCTTTGGCAGTTCGCTGCGCCAAAATGCGCTGCGGCAACTTGATCCGGAAGATCGGGAAGAACTGCGCCACCAGCAACAGGGCGCTGAACCCGACGAAGAGCCACATCCCGAGGTTGCCGCCGCGCTCGATGCTCTGGGCCGCCGAGACGGCCAGGAAGCTCGTGCCGAAGACGAGAACGGCGAGCGCTATCAGCCAGGAGAAGCGCCTGGGCACACTGGCGGATTGTTTTCCCACCGTTTCGCGCCTATGTGCCCGGCGCCGCATCGAGGCCTCCATGCGCTCCTGCTGACGGCTGGCGCGGTAGGTCTTGAAGGCGCACTCGACGGCCTGGCCCAGCTCCTCGGTATCACCAGTCTCCGTCGGCTTCATAGCCTGGTAGAAGATGCCCGCCTTGCGTACTTGCCTCGCCTGGTTCAGCGGCATGTCGTCAGAGACCATGATGACGTTCAGGTGGCGGTTGCATTTCTTCAGCAGGTGAATCAGATCCGACGACGAAACCTTCTGGTCGAAGTCGCTTCCCAACAACAACACCGGTGTCTTCTTCTGCAGGATGCTGCAGAGCACGTGGACTGTTGAATCAGTGGTCTCGACCTCGTACCCCGCCTTGCGGAAGTATTCGGCTACCTGGCTGCGGAACTCGGCGTCGCGGTCCGCTATGATGATTCCCCGTTCGTCCATAAGCCACCTCGCGAATTCGCGACAGCTACTTTTTGTCCTGTTCCAGAGGGACTTTCACCTTCTTGCCAAACAGGCCGTAAATACCCTTGAGCATGGCGCCGAAGAGCATAACGCCAGGGATGACCTGAACGACGATGATGGCGCCGATGAAGAGGAGGAATATCTTCGCCATCAGCCCGCTACCCTCGGAGACATCGGCTATACCGGAGATGAGGAGCGTCCCGGCCACAACCACCCCGATGATCGACCAACTTGTCACTTTCCCGGACAATGATTCTTTCGTTTCCTTTGTCATGGCCCTCTCCTTTTTCCGCATTATTCCCCGAAGGGTTACCCATACTTAGCAACCCTGGTGCCAAACGCACAAAAAATGATAAAGCCCAATAATTACAGCGACTTAGTCACACCATGATACGAGAACAACGTCTAAGGAAGAAAAGGAGGAGCGGGAGGAGAAACGGCCAGGCACACAGACATATCCATGTATTTTCATACACTTACACAACTTCAACATCTAGGAAAACTGTCGACAGCTTTTCCTGCCGCGCAGGAACGTTCCTGCGGGACAGGAAAAAAAGATGGGAAGGGAAGAGGTACGGCGGCTGGCTAGGGCGAGCGGTGCAAGTCGTGGATCTTCAAGAGGGCGTACAGACGGGACTGAGAAAGGCCGGAGAGGTCGCAGGCGGTGGCGATGTCGTTTTGGGCCAGAGCCATCAGGTCGTAGAGGTACTGCTTCTCGGCCTGGGTATAGATGCTGTCACGGAAGTCGTTCAGCTTGGGGAGTTGACTGGGCGGAGCCAGTTGAGCCGGAGCCGGAGCCGGAGCCGGAGCCGCGGCTGCGGTCTCGTGGCGGTTGACGGCGCTTTGAGTCACCTGCACCCGAATCTGCGTCGGCAGGTGCTGGGCGAAAAGAACCGGCTGTTCCCGGGCGGTCAGCACGGTCCGCTCGATGGTGTTGATGAACTCGCGTACGTTACCGGGCCAGCTGTAGGCCTGCAGGGTTTCCATGAATTCGGGGCAGCTCCCCTTGGGTGACAGGCCGTTACTCTCACAGAACTTGTCCATGTAATAACGGGCAAGCTCCTTGATGTCCTCGCTGCGCTCCCGCAGCGGGGGGAGTTCGATGACGAAGGTGCTCAACCTGAAGAGGAGGTCGCTGCGGAAGGTTCCCGCCTCCGCCATCTGGCTCAGGTTGCGGTTGGTGGCCGCCACCAGCCGGAAATCGCTCTCCAGTTCGCGCGCGCCCCCCACCGGGCGATAGCGCCTCTCCTGCAGGACCCTGAGGAACGCCTTTTGCGTGGCGAATGGCAACTCGCCCACCTCATCGAGGAAGAGCGTCCCGCCGTGGGCCTGGCTCACCAGCCCGTCGCGCGCCTTCTCGGCGCCGGTGAATGCCCCCTTCTCATGTCCGAACAGCAGGCTCTCCACCAGCGTCTCCGGTAAGCTGGCGCAGTCCACGACTATGAAGGGCTTGTCGCTGCGCTTGCTGTTCTGGTGCACCGCCCGCGCGAAAAGTTCCTTCCCCGATCCGGTCTCCCCCAGGATGAGAACGCCTGCGTCGCTCACCGCCGCACGCGCCACGGCATCGAGGCAGGCGGTCAGGGCAGGGCTGTTGCCGATGATGTTCTCCCGCTTCAAGGCAACCACCTCCTGCCGTCCGGAGAGGGAGAGCTTCTGCTTTCGGTATTCCAAGGCCCGCACCAGAGATAGGGTGATGTCCTTGACCGAGGATCCTTTCTCGATGTAATCCCACGCGCCGCTGGTAATCGCCAATTCCGCACCGGCCGGGTCGCCGTACCCGGTCATGATGACGATCTCCGGCTTGGACGGGGCCTGCGCCAGGCGCGGCAGCATCTCCAGGCCGTTGCCGTCGGGAAGCCGCACATCGAGGAACACCAGGTCGAAGTCCCCTTCGGACGCGAGCTGGCAGCCGGCGGCGAGCGTCCTGGCGCAGTTCGTCTCATGCCCGGCACGCTTGCCCACGAGGGCCATGGACTGGCAGACGGTCTCCTCGTCGTCAATGATCAGGATCTTCGCCATACCCGTCATGCCTCCCCGGCCGGTGCCATCACCCGGCGTATCATCGCCGTCATTTCCTCGCGGTCCAGCGGCTTGTACGCTACTTCACGCACCCCCGCCTGCTCAGCCTCCTCGCGCTGGGCGGTGCGATCCACCCCCGACCCCAGGCCGGTGCAGAGAATGACCGGAAGATCGGAGCGGACTGCGACGAGTTCACGCGACAACTCTATACCGGTCATACGCGGCATGGTCTGGTCCGTGATGACCAGGTCGACGGCACCCGGGTCGGCCCGGAAGATCTCCAGCGCCTCCATTCCGTCGCAGCCGGTAACGACCTGGTAGCCAAGCCGCTCCAACATCTTCTTGCCGGCGAAGACGACATCCTCCTCGTCGTCGACGAAGAGGATCCTGCCGCTCCCGGCCATCGAAGCGGCCTCCGGCTGCAGCAGGGAATCATTCTGCACCGCGGCGATCCGGGGTAGCAACACCTCGAAGGTCGCCCCGAGTCCCGGCCTGCTACTCACCGTGATCCCCCCACCGTGGTTCCTGACTATGCCGTGCACCACGGAAAGGCCGAGCCCTGTCCCCTCGTTGTGCCCCTTGGTGGTGAAGAAAGGATCGAAGATCTGCTCCATGGTCTTTTGGTCCATGCCGTGGCCCGAATCCTTCACGGTCAACTTCAGGTAAGGGCCGGGAGGGAGATCCGGGGCCGCGAGGGAGTCGGCGTCAAGGGTGACGTTTTCCAGCGCAAGTTCGAGGGTCCCCCCTTTGAGCCGCATGGCATGGCTCGCGTTGGTGACCAGGTTCATGATGATCTGGTGGATCTGAGTCGAGTCGGCCATGATCATGCCGAGGTCTGGTTCCAGGTGCGCGTGGACCGTTATCGAGGACGGTATCGAGGGGCGCATCAGGTTCAGGCATTCGTTCACGATGGCCTCGACCTGGACCGGCTGCCGCTCCTGCTCCCCCTTGCAGCAGAAGGTGAGGATCTGCTTCACCAGTTTGCGCCCCCGGTAGCTCGATTTCAGCACCACGTCCAAAAGCTCGCGCAGGGGGCTCTCCGGCGGCACGTCGTCCCGTGCCATCTCGGTACAGGTGATGATGGAGGCCAGGTTGTTGTTGAAGTCGTGGGCGATACCGCCGGCCAGGGTGGCTATCGCTTCCATCCTCTGCGCCTGACGCAACTGCCGTTCCAGTTGCAGTTCGTGGGTCACGTCCCGGACCAGGGCGGCGTGATTCTTCACTGCACCGCTGGTATCGGAGATGGACCAGAAGGTAATATCGATCTCGTAGCACTCTCCCTCTTTGCCCTTCTGGATGAAGTGCCCCCCCGTCCGCCGCTCCCCCTTGGTCAGGTCGTCCCACACGGAACGATACAGTTCGACGCCGCTGTCGCTGTCACCCAGGACCGCGACGTTGCGCCCGACGATGCATTGGGCGTCATGCCCGGTGATGGTCTCTATGGCTGGGTTTACATACTGTATGGTGCCGTCGCTATCGAAGAGGATGAGTCCTTCCTTGGACTGCTCGATCACCGAGGCGAGCAGCATAATTTCCTGTACAGCCTTCTTACGTTCGACGTTCATGCGTAGCGTCGCGATGCCGAACGAGAGATCGTCCGCCAACTGCTCCAGGAGCTTTACCTCCTGTTTGCCAAAGGCCCGCTTTTCCCCGGCGAAGATAACCAATGCCCCCAGCGGCCGCCCTTCGTTTACCAGCGGCAGCGATATCGACGCAGCGAAGCCATGCTTAAGCGCCTCTTCCCGCCACAGGGTCCAGCTGGCATCGTAGCGGATATTCTGGACAATGCGCGTGGTCCCGGTCCTGATGGCGGTGCCGGTGGGACCGCGGCCTCGGTCGATGTCGGCCCAACTCATGTCCAGCTTGGTCAGGTAGCCACCCCGGTCCCCCCACTGTGCCACGGGGCGCACCGTCTTCCAGTCATCGTGTTCGGCCATCCCTACCCAAGCCAGCTTGTAGCCGCCGGTCGCAACGATAGTGCGGCAGACATCCTTCATAAGCTGCAGTTCGTCCGTCGCCCTTACCAGCGCCTGATTACAGCCGCTGAAGGTCTTGAGCGCCCGGTTTACCCTGAACAGCGACTCCCTGCCGCGTACCACGTCCCCTTCGCTGCGGCTGATCAAGAGGTACAGCAGCGCAGCCGTGGCAAGTATGAAGAAGGCGTGGTTCAGGGTTTCCACAGAGAGGTACATGGAGCTTTTGTGGGCCAGGACAGCCGGGAACAGGCAGGAAGCAGCGCCCCAGAGGACACCGACGACGGCATAGACAATCGAGATATTGAGAGGAGTCAGCTTTCTTTCACTGTTGATCTGTTTCATGCACGCTCTCCCCTGCCGTTTGCGGCCGTTAAGAGAAATCCGCATTGAGTTTAACACATTGGAAAATGCTCGCCATGAGTCGGAGCACAATAAAAGAGAGATCGCTGTGAGGAACGCTGATATGAGCTAGCGGCGCAGAAACAGTGTCGGCCACGGTGGCGGCCGTCGGAGGGGAGAATGGTCGCGCTGCGACAGGAGACCGGCTGGGCTTTGCTAGCGGCCGAAGTAGTCCTTAACGGAGATACCCAGCCGTTTCAACATGGTCTGGAAGTTGGGGCGCAGCATGCCCGTCTCTTCGGCGGCACGCGAGATGTTCCAGTTGTTGCGCTTAAGGGCCTGGATCACAAACGCTTTCTCGACGTTCTCGACCGAGCGGTCCCGAATGTGGCGCTTCATCTCCTTGAGGGCCTCGGCACTGGTCGGAACGAACCCCTCGAAACCAGTGCTGCATACCTCGGCCGCTTCGCCCAGTTCCAGGTTTTCCTTCTGGATCACGTCCCCCTCGCACAGGACCACGGCGCGCTCGATGGTGTTCACCAGTTCGCGCACGTTGCCGGGATAGGAGTAGTTCTCCAGGAAGTGCATCGCCTCCGGGGAGATGCCCCGCAGGTCCTTGCCGACCTCCTCGACGAACTTGTTCATGAAGTGGCGGATCAAAAGCGGGATGTCCCCTTTGCGCTCGCGCAGCGGAGGGAGTTCCAGGGGAATGATGTTGAGGCGGAAAAAGAGGTCTTCCCGGAACTTGCCCTCGGACACCATGGTCTTCAGGTTACGGTTGGTGGCAGCCACGAGGTGAATGTTGAAGGAGACCGGCTGGGTGCCGCCGATCGGGGTGACCTGGCGCTCCTGCAGCACGCGCAAGAGTTTGGCCTGGGTGGAGAGGCTGATGTTGGAGACCTCGTCGAGGAAGAGCGTCCCGCCGTCGGCGACCATCAAAAGCCCCATCTTGGTCTGCATCGCGCCGGTGAAGGAGCCTTTGACGTGCCCGAAAAGTTCGCTCTCGAGGAGATTTTCGGCGAGGGCGGTGCAGTCGACGGCGACGAAGGGCTGGTCGCGCCTGGAGCTGTGCTTGTGGATGGCGCGGGCGGCCACTTCTTTGCCGGTGCCGCTCTCGCCGGTGATCAGGACGGTGCTGTCGGTGGCGGCAACCTGGATGATGCGGCGGTAAACCTTCTGCATCTCGCGGCTTTCCCCGACGAATTCGTCGAAGCCGTGGTGGCAGTCGATCTCCTTCTTCACCACGATATCTTCCACCGTGCTCTTCTTCTGCTCCAGCGCGAGGTGCACCTTCTCCAGGATCTGCTCAGGCGTGAAGGGCTTGACGATGTAGTCGACGGTGCCGTTTTTCATCGCCTCGACGGCGGTCTCCACCGTTGCGAACCCCGTGATCATGATCACCGGCGTGTCTGGCTGCAGTATCTTGACCGCGTTCAGCACCTCAAACCCGCTCATGCCCGGCATCTTGAGGTCGGTGATGATCAGGTCGAACTGTTTCTGCTGCAGAAACTCTATGGCAGCGTGCCCGTTCTTGGCCGCATCTACGGTAAAGGAATCTCCTTCGAGAATTCGTGCCAGGCCATCCCTAATAACAGACTCATCATCGACCACTAGAATATGCATAGAATCACCATGTTATATCCAGCTATGGATGCACCGTGCCTACCGGTTTTTCGAGCCCGCTGAAGCAGGACGGCCCCATGCGTCACCCTCTGCCATTGGGAGACTCCCTCCACGGAGTCCGCCCGCTGTATCAATAGCCTACTACGAAGACTCTGTCAACAGAAAGACATGAAAATACTTTCACTGCGCAGCCTGTGACAGACCTGCTGCTTCGCCTCCCGCTTTCGCATGAGACTGACCGTAACCACGCCAATTCACCTGAATTTATTGGTGTATGCCGGAACAATACACCGCACCGCCCCCACTTAAACCCCGAAATTATTACGTTTTTACTGACCACCCCCAGAATCCCCCTCCGGAGCGATACGCAGCATGTATAGGGTCACTATACATTCGGCCGCCCGAGCCCTCCCGAAGCGACCATGACGCCGCCAAAGAACGCGTTTAAAAACAGCATCTTACAACTTTCGCTCGTGAATGGCACGTTGGATGCTAAGTAAGGTCATCAGGCAGGCAAGCTGAGCCAGGTTCGCAGACACACCAAAGGAAAGGAGACTATCATGAAGGTTCTATCCGTAACGACAGCCTCGCTGGTGATGGACGGAACCCAGGCTATGGCATCTCCCGCCGCAACTGAAACCGGGGGCCTCGGCCTGGCTGCCATCATCTTCATCGCATTTATAGCCATGGTGATCCTGTTTCAACTGGGACCGGGCCTCGCCATGTTCTTCCGCATCTTGAAAGGAATGTTTTCCACCGAAGCCGAGCAGCGCGCGAAAGAGGTTGCCAAGAACAACAGGACCAGCCTATGACCGCTGGCCGACTGGCGGGGCGTACTTCTGCCGGTGCGCCCGCCGGTGTCGGCGACGCAGCCAACGTACAGCGGAACCTATGCTCCCAGTCGTGTGAGGGTAAAGCTATGCAAGGACTTCTCATCGTGGACGAAGACATGGACTGCAGAAAACAGATGGCCGAGATGTTCATCGAGTCCGGCTACAACGTGATCGTCACCAACTCGATAGAAAGTGCTGTTTCCGGGATCCTGAAAAGAACCGCTCAGGTAGTGCTCCTGGGAACCAAATTCGACGAGTTCTCCGCATCGGAGATCATCCCGCTTCTGAAACAGTGCAACCGCAAGCTGTCCATCATCCTGATAGCCGCCGGCACCTCGCTGCCGCTCTCCAGGAAGCTCAGGAGCGAGGGGATCTTCTACCACGCGCTTAAGCCGGTGAACGCCGAGGACCGCGCCGAGATCAGACAGGCAGTACGGTGCGCCTTCGAAAGCCTCAAGTTGCAGATGGCATAACGGTAACAAAGGGGGCCGGTACCGCGTGGCCCCGAAGATAAGTCGACCACGTCTTTCACATCAAAGCGCCAAAAGGAGGAAGTTATGAAAACCAAGATGCGTCTGCCAGCGTTAGTGAACACAGCCATTGTTTTTCTTATGACGACAGCCAACGCTTTCGCCGCCTCGACCAGCAAGGTGTTTGTCAGCAAGCTCGGCATCCTGCTTTTCCTCGGGTTCTGCGCCCTGGTGCTGGTGGTCCAGTTGGTCCCGGCACTGATCACGCTCTACGGCATGCTCAAGGGAATCGGCAAGGAGCAGGAAAAGTCACCCTCCCGCGCCAAGAGCCACTAGGGGGCGATGGATTTCAACCTGATCGCAAAGGAGCCAAGCCATGACACTGGACGCCGTAGGACAAATAAAGGAAGTCTTCACGCTGGTGGATTTCTACCAGTACATCAAAGGGGTGGAGTACCTGATCTGCGTTGCCTTCTTCATCGGGTTCCCCATGTTCTACCGCTACCTGCATAAGAAGGAGCAGGACGGAACCAAGGAAGCAGCGCGCCACTAGCATCGGATCTAGCAGCAAGGGAGTGAGCCTCCCCACTACTACAGAGCCAGGAGAACATGACATGTCCTCTTACAAACATCTTATAGTTGCCGCGCTTTCCATAGGCGCCATTTCGGTGTCCTCCCCTGCTGCGCTGCAGTGCGCGCCGGTACCGGACTCCATCACCTTGAACCAGAACGGCAAGCTGTTCAGCCCGTTTACCTTCAATCACGCCAAGCACATCCAGTCGATCAAGGAGTGCGCCGACTGCCACCACCACACCACCGGCACCTTGGTACTGGATCCCAACTGTGCCCGCTGCCACCAGAACTCGAGCCCGACCGCCGTGGTCTCCTGCAAGGGCTGCCATTCGGCCACCCCGTTCTCCCCGGAGACCCTCGCCGCCAAGCGCGCCGACAAGCAGCGCTACCACCTGGACAAGATGGGGCTCAAAGGGGCCATGCACCAAAACTGCATCGGCTGCCACAACAAGGTGGGCAACGGCCCGACCGGGTGCCAGGACTGCCATCCGCGCACCAAAGAGGGCGCAGCCTTCTACAGCACGAACCGCAAGGGAGCCAAACCCGCCCATGCAGAAGAGGAATGAGATGCACCAACTACAGCAGCTCATCATGAATTGAGGAGGAACGCTGATGAAACGAAGAAACTTCCTGAAGGCGTGCCTGATAGGCGGGACCACCATAGCGCTGGGCAAGACCAACAAAGGTTACGCCAGCGGTTCCTTTGAGGGATACCCCGAAGCGATGGGTGTCCTGGTCGACACCACCCGCTGCATCGGCTGTCGCAGCTGCGAAGCTGCCTGCAACAAAGAACAGAAACTGCCGGAACCGGACACCTCGTTCGACGATCCGGCAGTATTCGAACACGACCGGCGCCCGACGTCCAAGGCCTACACGGTGGTGAACCGCTACCAGAAAGAGCAGCCGTCCGGCCCGGTGTACCGCAAGGTGCAGTGCAACCACTGCAACGAGCCGGCCTGCCTCACCTCCTGCTTCGTTAACGCCTATACGAAGACCCAGGAAGGGGCGGTCATCTACAACTCCAAGGTCTGCGTCGGCTGCCGCAACTGTATGATCGCCTGCCCGTTCAACGCGCCGGGCTACGATTACGACAGCGCAACCAACCCGATCGTCAAGAAGTGCATCCTGTGCTACGACACCAGGCTCAAGTACGGCAAGCCCCCCGCATGCGTCGAGATCTGCCCGCAGGAGGCGCTCACGTTCGGGCACCGCGCCGACCTGATCAAACTGGCGCACGAACGCATCCGCGCCACCCCCGAGCGCTACGTGGACCACGTCTACGGCGAGAAGGAAGTGGGCGGTACCAGCTGGCTCTACCTGGCCCCGGTCGGCTTCGACAAGCTGGGCTTCGACACCACGCTGTCCAACGACCCCATCATTTCCAACGTGAAGGACTTCCTCGGCATGGTGCCGATGGTACTTTCCATCTGGCCGGCGCTGTTCTCCGGCATCCACCTGCTCTGCAAGAACCAGGAGCACGGTGAGCATGGGCACGAAACCGAATCCAACCAGGAGGATACCAAGCCATGAAAAAAATGATCCAGCACGGTTTGGCAATAGTGGACTCACCGTACGACGAGGACGGCAAGAAGCGCACGCTGGTTAACAAGCTCCTTTTGGGGCTCACCCCAAGCCAGTACCTGCTGCAGGCCTTCCGCAACCCCTTCAACTG
The DNA here is from genome assembly GCF_020179605.1 of Geomonas agri. Classification (NCBI taxonomy): domain Bacteria; kingdom Pseudomonadati; phylum Thermodesulfobacteriota; class Desulfuromonadia; order Geobacterales; family Geobacteraceae; genus Geomonas; species Geomonas agri. The sequence goes on along the minus strand of NZ_JAINZO010000002.1, from coordinate 1,616,189 downwards.
GATCCTCGCCGCGATCTTCGCCATCGGGATCCCGATCCTGATCGGTCGGTTCTTCTTCGGACTGGCCTGGGCCACCAGCGGCTCCAACGACTACCCCTGGGGCCTGTTCCTCGGGTTCGGCCTCTTCGCCATGGTGCCCCTCTCCTCCTCTGGCTTCCAACTCGGCACCGCCTGCGAGATCTTCGGCAGGCACGACCTGGAACCGATTGAGCGGCTGGCGCTTCTAAACGGCCTCCTCGGCTACTTCTTCGCGGTCATGTACCTTCTGGCCGACCTGGGACAGCCCTGGCGCCTCCCCTACCCGATGGTGGTTTCCTTCGGTCCGGCCGCGGTACTTTTCCTGGTCGCCTGGCACGTCGCGACGTACCTCTCAGTGCAGGTCGCTGAGGTCTCCACTGCCTTCTTCGAGTGGATCGGGTTCCCGGCAGGCAAGCGGGGGGTCCGCAAGATCACCCTGGGGCTCACCGTTTCCGGCATCATCCTGTCGACCCTGCACCAGGGTGCACTGGGTGCGCTGTTCACCTACGCTCCGGGCAAGGTGCACCCGCTTTGGTACTCCTCCTCGTTCCAGTGGCTGCACTTCTTCGTCTCCTCGCTGCCGGGGGGCCTGTGCATGGTGATCACGGTGAGCACCATCGCGGCCAAGACCATGGCATGGCGCGGCGACAGCCGCTTCCGTGAGAAACTGGACAAGGTGACCGTGTCGCTCGCCAAGGGCGCCTGCATGGGGATCGCCACCTACATCACCATCAAGCTGATCGCCATCGCCCATGACAATAAGTGGGCCTACCTGGACACCGGCTGGGGGCAGTGGTTCATGTTGGAGATCATCGTCGGCTTCATGCTGCCGCTTACCCTGATGACCTACGGCGTGCACACCCGGAAAATGGCCATCGTGCGCCTGGGCGCCTTCATGACCGTGTTTGGCGTCGTGCTGAACCGGGTCAACACCGCCATGATCACCTTCAACTGGAAACTGCCGCACCGCGAGATCCCACCCTGGCGCGAGGTGATCATCAGCCTGACCATCTTCGCCACCTACATCGTGGTCTACCGTTTCATCCTGTATCGGCTGCCGATCCTGTACAAATGGCGCCAGCAGGAGCAGGAAGAGACCGTGCCCGAGGCAGTACCGGCACCGGCCCTGGGCAGACGCGAAGCGAGCAGCATCCCGGTGGCGAGCTACAGCAGCATGACCAAGCTGGATTGATACGGAAAGGATGGCACAGGGGCGCCGGCCGCAGGGCCGGCGCCCGAAAGCACGGTTGGTTCAAAGAGGCAAGAGCGGCACTACGGGGCTGACGGCGGTAGTTCACCGGCAACCCAGATTGGAGATGGAGCCATGTTCGACAAGATCGCAGGAAGGGCCTTGGTTCCCGTAGGGATAGTGGTTACCGGATTTCTGGTGGTCTGCTTCGTGCTCCTCTACGCGGCCATCAAGCAGGTGGTGATCCGGGATTCCATCACGCAGGCCAACAACCTGGCCGGCATCGTGCTGAAGTCCACCCGCTACGCCATGATGAAGTCGGACTCGGAGCTCAACAGCGCCATCATCCGCAACATCAGCGCCCAAAACGGTGTTCAGCACGTACGCATCTTCAACAAGAGGGGGGTAGTGGCCTTTTCTTCCAAGCCTGAAGAGGTGAACCGCCAGGTGGACAAGAAGGCGGAAGGGTGCGTGGTCTGCCACGAGAAGGCGGCCCCCATCACTACGCTGGGGACCATGCAGAAGGCGCGCACCTTTAAGAATGCCGCCGGCGACGAGATCCTGGCCATCACGGCCCCGATCTACAACGAGCCGGAATGCGCCAACGCCGCCTGCCACTTCCACCCCGCCGAACAGCGGGTACTGGGAACGCTGGACATCGGGCTGTCACAGGAAGCGACCTTGCACTCTTTGGCGCTGATCAAGATGCAGATGCTGATCTTCTCCATCCTGACCCTGTTCCTCACCATCGCGGGAGTCATCACACTGTTAAAGATGATCGTACTGGTTCCGATGAGGAAGTTGCAGGAGTACACTGAAAGCAATGAGGAAGGAAGTGGGACCACCCGTCCGCCGAGGCTCCCCTATGAGCTTGACAAGATCGCACAATCCTACTACTTTATCAGAGCCAAATTAAGTGAAATTGAGAAACAGCCTCTCAACACCAAGGAACGCGGCCCGGTCTGCCAACACAAGTAGCTTTTCCAGTGGCGTGAAAGTCAGCGAGCGATCAATGGAGCAGGCGGAAAACAACAAGGCGGGGACCGTGGGGGAACTGGCGCGCGACGCGCAGGGGCAGTTGCGCCAGGGACTTCTGGATGAGATAGGGAGGCTGAAAAGGTTCTCCAACCGGGGGCTTTGGGCGCTGTCCCTGTTTCTGCTTTTGAGCACCGTCGCCTGGCGTGAGTTCTGGTTCCTGCCCCGCCCCCAGGAGGTGGTGGCGACACTGGGAGCGGCGCCCAAACCGCTCATGATCAGCCTGGTGCTGGTGCTCTACACCTTTTCGGCGATCATACTGAGCCTGTCGCGCATGATGGCCGGCATACGTCATCCCAGCAGCTTCTGCCACGTCGGCTACCTGGCCGGCTTCTACCTCTTCTACTATTTCGCTGAAGGGCTCCAGGACAACTACTGGGCCGTTTTCGGTGCCGGCTTCACCATCCTGTGCCTGGAAAGCTACCGGATCTGGACTTTCTGCAACGACCAGATTGTCAAGCGCAGTGAGCAACTCGCCTTCCTGGAACGAAACGGCCGCATGCCCCCCGAGGAAGACGAAGATTCCCTCTACGACTGACCTCCCCCCTCAGTTCTCCGCCGCACTCACCTTTTCGTAGCCGCTGCAGGGCTGTCCGGTCTTCATGCGCGGCACGTCGAGCACCGTATAGATGGTGCAGCGCCCCTTTTCGTGCAACTTGCAGTCGTCGAAGCTGCAGACCACGTAGGCACGGTCATTGGGGCCGGTGAGCATCTGTTCCAACTTTTCGGCGATCTTGTCGTTCTTTCCCGCCAGCGCGGCTATCTGCGCAAGTTTGTCGTCCATGGGGATCTCCCCTTGAAAAATAGCTATAGAGTGGTCTGCCGCTGAGGCAGAAGACTAGCATCATCCGCTTGCGGCCGCCATAAAAAAAAGGCCCCGTACCATGGGACGGGGCCTCTTCATCAGTCACGCCGTTGCGGCGTATTACGCTTTTTCGACCTTCACTTCCACCAGGTTGCAGTTCCCCTTGAGGAGCGCGTTGGCGTTCAGGTCGCGGAAGTGCGAGGGAGCGAAGAGCAAACCCGGCTGCAGCTTGTCGCTGATCTTCGCCGCTGCGGTAAGAGCGCCGGTGCCGGAGGAGAGCTTGACGCTCGCCCCTTCGGCGATGCCGAGCGCGGCCGCGTCGGTCGGGTGCAGTTCCACGAAGCCGGCCGGCGCCACGTCAAGATTGGCGTCCGAGCGGGTGGTCGAGGTGCCGTTGTGGAACCCGATGGGGCCGACCAAGAGCTGGAACTTCGGCTGAGCGGGTGCCGCAGGCTTGGCGATCGGCGCCAGCGGGGCGTCCGTTCTTACCGCGCTGCCACCCTTGATGGCGCCGCCGCGGGAGCCGTCGAAGGGCTGGTACCCTTTGGTTGACTCCTTGATCTCGGCCATGACGCTCGCCGGGGTGATGCGCTGGACGTTGCCGGTCAGCCTGTTGTAGAGATCGGCCAGGATGGCCCAGTCTTCCTTGGCCTGCCCCGGTGCGTCCACGGCCTTGAAGATGGCCTGAATTCGGTTATCAAGCGAAGTGAAGGAGCCGCTCTTCTCGGCGGCGGCGCCTGCCGGAAGCACCACGTGGGCGTAGTCGAGGGAGTCACCCTGGAAGACGTCCTGGACCACCAACAGCTCCAGCTTGCCGAGCGCCTTGCGGATACGCTGGTTGTCCGGAAGGCCGGACAGGTCGCAACCCAGTAGGTAGAGCGCCTTGATGCTCCCCTGCTCGATCCCGTCCACGATGCCCCAGATGTCCTTGCCGTCGGCGCCCGGTGCGATCCCCATGTCGAGCATGCCCACGGTGTTGTTCTTGGCGTCGACCGGGAAGATGCCGCCACCCTGCTCGCTGGCCGAACCGGTGAGGACAGCGAGATCGGCGAGAGCGGCGATCTTGGTGGAGGCGTCGGCGCTCCGGACCAGGTCGGCACCGAAGACGATGGCGACGCGGGTCATGCCGGCGAGCTGCCGCACCGCGTTCTCCACGGCAGCGACGGTGAATCCGGCCTGCTGGCAGAGATCGTCCATGGAAAGCTGCGCGAGCCCGTCCTTGATGCTCTCGGCACCGGACGGAAGCGCGATACCCGCCTCGATGAGCCCCTTCATCAGTGCGTAGATCACCTGGAGCTCGGCACCGGGGAGGTGTTTCAAGTGCGCATTAGCAAACTTCCTCAATTTAACGTCGCGCATGTTGACCAGCACCAGGCGGGCGTCCTTCTTGGAGGCCGCCTTGATGACGCGGTACTCGGCACCGGTCGCCTCGGCGTTGAGGTCACAGCCGAACACAAGGATCGCCTGCGCCTCGTCGAGAGCGTCCAGCTGCTTGCTGGCGCCGATAAAGCCGAAGCGGCGCTGCATCTGTGCCTGCGCCTGAGCAAAGCCCAAGCCCGCCTCGGAGTCGAGGTTGGAGCTCCCCAGCCCTTCGCTGAAGATCTTGCGGAACAGGAAGCTCTCCTCATTGGTGAGCCTCGGGGAGCCCAGACCCGCCACGGCCTTGCCGCCGTCACGCGCCACGATCTCCTTGAGCTTCCCGGCCGCGGTGGCCAGGGCGGTGTCCCAGTCGGTCTTGGCGAGCGCGCCGGAGTCGCCGCGCAAAAGCGGATCGGAAAGACGCTCGGTGGAGTGCAGGTAGCGGTAGCCGAAGCGGCCGTTGATGCAGAGGTTGCCGCTGTTGTAGCTGCTGTCCTCGCTGGTGACCCGCTCCACGTGCCCGTCTTTCGCGTGGTACTCGATCTGGCAGCCGGTGCCGCAGAAGGCACAGACGCTGGGGATGCGGTTGAAGGTCCAGGGGCGCCCCTTGAACTTGAAGGGCTTGGTGATCAGTGCGCCGGTCGGGCAGGCCGCGACGCAGTTGCCGCAGAACTCGCAGTTGAGCGGCTTGCCGTCCACGGTGTCAATGATGGCGTCCTCACCCTTGTTGACCACCTCGATGGCGTCACAGCCGACGATCTCGTGGTCCACCTTGACGCACTTTTCGCAGAGGATGCAGCGGTTGGGGTCGCTTTCGATGAGCGGCCAGTCATAGCGGATCGCCTTGCGCTCGAGGATCGCCGAGTAGTCCTGCTTGGTCGCGTTGAGCGCGTAGCAGGAATCCTGCAGGTCGCATTCGCCGCCGGCGTCGCAGACCGGGCAGTCCAGCGGGTGGTTCACCAGCATGAGCTCCATGATCTTGCGGCGGGCTTCCCTGAGAGCCGGGGTGTCGGTGGTTACCTCAATCCCCTCCTTGACCGGCGTGTTGCAGGCGGTCATGGTACGCTCCACTCCCGCGACCTCTACCGCGCAGACGCGGCAGGCGCCGGTGGGGGAGACCTTCTTGAGCCAGCACAGCGTCGGGATCGTGATCCCTACCGTGGCTGCGGCCTCCAGTATGGTGGTACCTTTCTCGACCTGCACGCTTTTGCCATCAATGGTTAAGCTGACCATATAAAAACCTCAGTATTCGGTGTAATTGAATTCACTAGGTCCGGGTGAAGCTGCCCTAGACGGCCACCATGGCGACCCGGTAGCAGCGCAGGCACCTCTCGGCCTCCCGCACCGCCTGGCTGTTGGCGTAGCCCAGTTCCACCTCGCAGTAGTTCTTGAAGCTCGCCCTCTCCTTGCCGTGCACCTCCTTTTGGTGCTCGCGCGAGGCGCTGTCCAGCCACTGCACGTTCTCGTTCTTGTCGTAGACGCCGAAGTAGGTCAGGATGTCCTCCATCCGCTCGTCGTCGGTGAGCTCGACGCCCTTCCCTTCCAGGTAGCGCTGGATCACCTTGGCGGCGCGGTGGCCGTTGCCGACGCAGGCCACAACGGTGAGCGGGCCGATCTCGGCGTCGCCGGAGGCGAAGACGCCGTCGCAGTCGGTGATCAGGTTCCTGGAGAGCATGTTGCCCATGCTGTCCTTCAGGTCCTTGCCGTCGTGCCCCTTGAGCGGCACGTATTTGGTGACGATGGTGCTCCACTTGGTGGTGTCGATCCCCGCGTCGGCCGGGATGAAGGAGAGGTCGGCGTCCTGGCCGATGGCCGGGATAATGGTGTCGCACTCGATGATGAACTCGGACCCCGGCACCGGTTCCGGACGACGGCGCCCGGAGGCGTCCGGCTCGCCGAGAGCCATCCTGATCAGCTCGACCCCGGTGACCTCGTTGTTCTCGTTGGCGATGACCTTGGTCGGGAGCACCTGGAACTCGAAGCGTACCCCTTCCTCGTCCGCCCCGTCGACCTCCCAGACGTCCGCCGGCATCTCGTTACGCGAGCGGCGGTAAACGAGCACCGATTCCTCGGCCCCTTCGCGCAGCGCCACCCTGACGCAGTCGATGGCGGTGTTGCCGCCGCCGACCACGAAGACCTTCTTGCCCATCCCGGTGGGAAGGCCGAGGTAGACGTTTCTCAGGAAGTCGATACCGCCGGTCAGGAAGCCCTTGTACCCCTTGTCCTCACCCTCGACGCCCATCGGCTTGGAGCGGTGCGCGCCCGGCGCGAGAAGCACGGCATCGAACTTCTGCCTCAACTCGGCGAGGGTGATGTCCTTGCCCACCCGGGTGTTGTAGATGATCTCGACGCCCAGTCCCTGGATGATGTCGATGTCGCGCTGCAGCAGGTGGCGCGGCTGGCGGTACGGCGGGATGCCTACGGCGACCATGCCGCCACCGAGCGGGAGCGCCTCGTAGATGGTGACCGGGTACCCTTCCAGTGCCATGTAGTAGGCGGCGGCGAGACCTGCCGGGCCTGCGCCCACTACGGCGACCTTCTTGGACTGCTTTGCCTTGGGAGTCATCGGCGGGAGGTGACCGTGCTGCCACTCATAGTCGGAGGCGCTGCGCTTGAGCACCATGATGTTGATCGACTCGTCCACGTTCTTCCTGCGGCAGGCGGTCTCACACGGGTGCGGACAGACGCGGCCGCAGACCGAGGGGAGCGGCATCGATTCGCGAATGTCCTCCAGCGAATCGCCGAAGCGGTAATCCTTCACCGATTCGATGTAGGCCGGGATATCAATGTGGGCCGGGCACTTGTCCATGCACGGAGCCGTGTACTTTTCGATGTAGCGGAATTCCGAGGAGAGGCTCTTGGCGCCGCGGATGTAGTTCACGAAGGCGTCGCGGAAGTGGGTGACCGCGTCGATGACCGGCACTGCCGAACTCGGGCAGAGGGTGCACTTGCAGTGCGACAGCACGCTGCCGACGTCGAGGATGGTGTCCAGGTCCTCTTCCTTGCCGCTCCCTTCCATGATCCCGGAGAGGGCGTCCATGATGACGCGGGTCCCTTTCTTGCCCGGGGTGCACTTACCGCAGACGTACTTGGTCTGCACCCGCTTCATGTACTCGGCGACCATGGCGGGGATATCGACATCCTTGTTGTACAAAATGATGCCATCCCAGCCGATGAAAGCCGAAAGCGGCCGCTCTCCGTCGTAGGTGGCGGGCAGTTTGAAGGAGATATCCTTCTTCTCGCCCCCCTTGCGGTTGTCAACTATGTTTCTGCCCCAGCTGGAAAAAACTACCTCTGCCACTTAGGCCTCCGAAATAGCTGTAAAATTGGCCGCATTATCGGCTAAATATTTACATTTATTAAGTAAATTGTCCGGTGCACATTGTATACAGTATCCAGTTTTTACCACATCACTCGGCTCTAATCAAGCGAAAAATCATACGGATTATCGCTGTGGTAGGGCGTATACGACAAGCGCCGACCGCGGCGCCGGGCGCCCCTTCGCATAGCTGCAATTAATGGTTGTTTTTGTCCGCGATAGGCCCTAACATCGCCCACCAAGGCGCGGCGCGTCCCCTTAAAGAATCTTCAACTTTTTGCTGGAGACGCCGATACTTAATCTGGAAGCGCCCATGAAGGCCCTGTGGGCGTCACCGGAGGGGGTCATGGAGACCGACATTCTTGACGGCACCGGCCTCAAGCTGCAATTGAGCCCGGACCAGAAGTCCCTGCAGGCGCAATACACCCCGGTCACCGAGCGGCGTGCCCTGGATGCCGCGCAGCTGCGCGAGGCGATCGAGGCGCTCGGGTACGGGGAGCTGTTCATCTCCCAGGACGCTCTGGAGCAGGTGCTGGCGCGCTGCGCCGTCTCCCCGGTAAGCTTCACCCTGCAGATCGGCGAACGGCGCGACGCCACCCTCGCCCTGCAACTTTCCGACGACATGATGACTGCCACCATCACCATCCAGCCCGCCTTTGGTGGGCAGCGCATTACCCGGGAGGAGGTGGAACAGGCGCTTTCCCGGGCCGGTGTCGTCTGCGGCATCCTCTATGACGAGATCGACACGGCCCTTGCCGCCGGTGAGGCCAGCAAGGTGGTGGTCGCCCAGGGCACTCCTCCGGTACCGGGCGAGGACAGCCAGTTCATCAGCCTGATCCCCGAGATGACGACCCAGGTGCCCCAGCTCTCCGATGACGACACTGCCGACTACCGAAACCTGGGCGACATCGTCAGCGTGAGCCTGGGCGATCCACTCTTGCGGCGCACCCACCCCACCACCGGCGTCCCGGGGGTGAACCTGCTCGGGGTTGAGCTTCCCACCACGGATGGGGTCGATCTCCCCTTTGCGGACAATCTGACCGGCATCGCCTGTGACCTGACGGATTGCGACCTCTTGGTCGCCGCCATCTCCGGCTACCCGGTGATTGTGCCGCGCGGCGTCAACGTGGATCCCGTCTTCAAACTGAAACGCGTCGACCTCTCCACCGGCAATCTCCATTTCAAGGGATCCCTTGAGATCGCCGGCGACGTCAGCGAGGGGATGGAGGTCACCGCTACCGAGGACATCACGGTGGGCGGGGTGGTGGAAGCAGCCCGGGTCAAGGCGGGGGGCAATATCGTGATCCAGGGGGGCGTGATCGGCCATGGCCATGCCACCCAGCCGGGCAAGATGGTGAGTCGCCAGGAGATGGCTCAGCTGGAGGCGGGTGGGACCGTGACGGTGCAGTTCGCCGAGAACGCCGCCATCAGCGCCGGCGGCGACGTCGTTATTAAGGAACTCGCCATGCAGAGCGACCTCACCTCCGGCGGGAGCATCGTGGTCGGCGAGAAAGGGGGACGGAAGGGGCACATCATCGGCGGGGTCTGCCGCGCCGTTTCCCTGGTGCACGCCGTGGTGATCGGCTCCCACGCCGGCGTCCCCACCGTGATCGAGGTGGGCGTCGATCCTGCCCTGAACCGCAAACTTGAGTTGGTGCAGGAAAACCTGGCCGACAAGCAGCGCCAGCTGGACGAACTCACCAAGACGCTCGCCTACGTTAAGGAGAACCCCTGCAGCATGGACGCCGGGCTCTTGAACCTGAAACAGCGCATCTATACCAAGTGCCAGGGAGAGCTGGCCGAGTTGACCGGTGAGAAGAAGCGCCTGCAAAAGAGAATGGAGATCAATGCGCAGGCCCGGGTCGAGGTGGAGCGCGACGCTTTCCTCGGCGCGCAGATCAGGATCGGCTCCAGCACCCTTCTCGTCGAAGAGGACCTGACCAACCCGACCTTCACCTTGGGCGAGGAGGGGATCGCATATTGAAGGACAAAGGAGCGGCATGCGCATCATAGGACTCACCGGCGGGATCGCATCGGGCAAGACCAGCGCGGCACACCTCTTCGAAGAGCTGGGAGCGGCGGTGATCGACGCCGACCAGTTGGCGCGGGAGGTGGTGCAGCCGGGCGAGGAGACCCTGGCGCAGATCGTGGCGAATTTCGGGGAGAAGGTACTGAACCCGGACGGCACCCTGAACCGCGCCGCCCTTGGCGAGATCGTGTTCGCCGATCCCGCTGCCCGCCGCACCCTGGAGGGGATCACCCACCCCGCCATCAAGAAGCGGGCGGAAGAGAAACTGGAGCGGCTCAGGGCGGCCGGCACCGGCACCGCCTTTTACGTGGCGCCTCTGCTCTTCGAGGCGGGGATCACCTCGCGGGTGCACGAGGTGTGGGTGGTCTACCTGGACCGAGAGACCCAGCTGCAGCGGCTGATGGCGCGCGACGGCCTCTCCCGGGAGGCGGCGCTGTCGCGCATCGCCTCGCAGATGCCCATGGAGGAAAAGAAGAAGCTGGGCAAGGTGGTCATCGACAACCGCGGCAGCAAAGAGGAACTGGAGGCGCAGGTGCGCAAGCTGTGGCGCGAGGAGATAGCCAACCGGGCGGAGGGGTGAACCGGGGGGTAGGAAGAACTAGAGAAAGAGCTGCAACGAAAAAGGCCCCCGCTTGCGGCGGGGGCCTTCTTTAATTGCTATTTGTGGTAGCCAAGCTTGTGGGAGATCTCCTCGCCGGAGCGGATCACCAGCGGGATCAACTCCTTCTCGAGCCTCTCGTCGGTGAAGCGCATCGAGGGGCCGGAGATGCTCACCGCGCCGATGATGCGGCGGGTGTAGTCCCGGATCGGGGCGCCCACGCATTTCACGCCGACATCCATCTCCTCGTCGTCGATGGCGTAGCCCTGCTCGGCGATCACCTTGAGGTGCTTCTTGAGCTCCTCGCGGTCGGTGACGGTCTTCGGGGTGTAGCGCTTCATCTCCTTGGTAGGGAGGTAGTTCTCCAACTCCTCATCGGTCATGTAGGCGATCTGGACCTTGCCGGCGGCGGTGCAGTAGGCCGGGAGGCGGGCACCCACGCGGGGCACGACCCTGACGGTCAGGTCGGTCTCCACCACGTCCAGGTAGACGATGTGGAATTCCTTGAGGATGGCGACGTAGGTGGTCTCGTTGCACTCCTTGACCAGCGCCTCGAGCACCGGGCGGGACTGGCGCAGCAGGCCCATCTGCTTAATGAAGGTCTGCCCGAGTTCCAGGGTCTTGAGCCCCAGGCGGTAGTTTTCCGTTACCTTGTTCTGCTCTATGTAGTTGCGCGACTCCAGGGTAGCCAGGAGGCGGAAAACGTTGTTCTTGTGAAGCTTCAACCTCTTGCTCAGCTCGGTCACACCCAGTTCGTCCACCTCGTCGTGGAACTGCTCCAGGAGGTCGAGTGCATGGGAGACGGCCTGAATGATGTACTCAGATTTCTCTTTTTTCGCCATTGGCTGCACCTATAAATATCAGGAAAAATTTCAAACAATATTAACTAGGCCATTTGACAAGCCGTGTCAAGAAAATTAATCGCTTGATAATCGCTTTTAATGTGTTTAAACTCGCCCTACCGTTGCCGTTCCAAAACCGTACCGCAGAGGGAGCGGTAAAACAGCTTCCACTGGTAAAGTCGGCAGGATGCGGCTCCGGATAGTGTCATACACGCAAAATATAGAATTATGTTCTAGAAATGTCAAGCAACAAGACGTTCGCAGCAATGCGATCTTGACGGTCTGGCGCCCGGGCATCGGCGCCGGCAAATCGGCGGAGAGCCACCGTGCGCCTCAACCTGATTTCCAAGCTTGCCCTGGCCACCGGGCTGGTGCTTTTGTGCACCATGGCCCTGTTCGCCTACCTGAACCTGAGAAGCCTCAAGGGGCTCTTGCTGCAGGAGGCCATCTCAGAGGCCGACCGCATCACCGAGACCATCATCCGCACCACCCATAACCAGATGCTGCGGGACGACCGCCCCCTGTTCTACAAGACCATCGAGGAGATCGGCAGCCAGCAGGGGGTGGAGCGCATCCGCCTCATCAACAAGACCGGGCGCATCATCTACTCCACCGACGACTCGGAGACCGGCACCGTGCTCGGCAAACACTCCGAGGTCTGCTCCGTCTGCCACGGCGGGCCGCAACTGCTCCTGACCGCCTCCTCAAAGAACCGCAGCCGCCGCTTCTACGGCAAGTCCGGCGCCGAGTTCCTCGGCATCACCAACGCCATCTACAACGAAGAGAGCTGCTACACGGCGAGCTGCCACTTCCACCCGGAGAAATTCAAGGTTCTCGGCGTGCTCGACGTCGTGGTGCCGCTGGACCGGATGCACTCCCTGCTGGACGCCTACAGGGGCCGGGTGCTGCTCCTTACCCTGCTCCTGATCACCCTCACCTCGCTCAGCCTCACCTATTTCACCCAAAAGCTGGTGAACCGCCCGGTACGGGAACTGCTGGAGCATACCCAGATGCTCTCCCGCGGTGAACTGGACGGCCTGGTGAACAGCTTCGCCCACGACGAACTGGGGGAGCTGGCGGATTCTTTCAACGCCATGACCGTGAACCTGAAGAAGGCCCGGGAGGATCTGGAGAGGTGGGGGCGCGACCTGGAGCTGATCGTTCAGCAAAGAACCCAGGAGATCACCCGGATGCAGGCACAGCTGATCCGCTCGGAGAAACTGGCCTCGCTGGGGGAACTGGTGGCCGGCATCGCCCACGAGATCAACAACCCCTTGACCGGCATCCTGGTGTTCGCCTCCCTGATCCAGAGCAACCCCAAGCTCGATCCGGTTCTCAAAAACGACATCGAAACCGTGCTCAGGGAAACCAAGCGCTGCGCCGGAATCGTCAAGGGCCTCTTGGAGTTCGCCCGCTGCGCGCCGCCGCAGAAGTCCCCCTGCTCGCTCAACGACATCTCCGACGCAGCGCTCGAATTGGTCCGGCACCAGATCCTGTTCCAGGACGTCACCATCACCCGCAACTACTCGGGGCGCATCCCGTCATTGTTGCTCGACCCGAACCAGATTGAGCAGGTCCTGGTGAACATGCTGGTCAACGCGGGGCACGCCCTGCGCGGCGAGGGAATGGTCATGGTGGTGACCGGCGTGGACCCGGTGCAGGGGCAGGCCTTCGTCAAGATCAGCGACAACGGCTGCGGCATCCCCGAGGCCAACCTCGACCGGATCTTCGACCCCTTCTTCACCACCAAATCCAACAAGGGAACCGGTCTCGGGCTCTCCGTCTCCTACGGCATCATCCAGGAGCACGGCGGACGCATCGAGGTTCAAAGCCAGGAGGGTACCGGAACCACCTTCACTATCCTGTTCCCGATGCCCGAAGCGGACCTCCCCGCCCCCGCCCCCCCGGAGCCGGCAACGCCCCGACTACCGGCCGGACCGGTAAGCAGCTGAAGCCGTATACAAACCCAGCTTTTGCCCTCCCCCCTCACCCTCCCGGCGCCCCGCACCGAGCTTAACTGCGCGGAAGAAAACGATTGACAGAGGGGGGCCGTATTGTTAGTTTACGGTCGGGTTACGCCCGGCTCGAGCCGCGACTGACCCGGCCAGCCCCAACGTCATGCAATACCGGAGCAGCAGTGAACATCACCACCAACGGCGAAGCCGTATCGATCGATCCCCTCACGGTTCAGCAGTACCTGGTCTCTCTCGGCATCGACCCGCGCCGCGTTGCCGTCGAGCTGAACCTGGACATCCTCCCTAAGGCACAGTACGAGACCACCCTGCTCAAGGAAGGGGATGCCCTGGAGATCGTCCATTTCGTAGGAGGGGGCGCCGGCCGCGGCTAGACGCACCGCGAAAAACCGCCCGCCCATCTCCAGCTCCCCCCAGGTCCCGCCGCAACGGGCCGAGCCGACCACCTGACAAGACGCTACCGATTGGAGAACAGTGATGCCTTTGACAAATGACAAGCTCGTCATCGCAGGACGCGAATTCGACTCCCGCCTCATGGTGGGGACCGGCAAGTACGCCGATTTCCAGCAGATGGTGCGCGCCATCGAGGTTTCCGGCGCCCAGATCATCACCGTCGCGGTGAGAAGGGTCAACATCTCGGACCGGACCAAGGAATCCCTCCTGGACCACATCGACCTGAAGAAATACACCTTGCTACCCAACACCGCCGGCTGCTACACCGCCGACGACGCCATCCGTACGTGCCGGCTCGCCCGCGAGGCGGGGCTCTCCGATTTCGTGAAACTCGAGGTGCTCGGGGACGAGAAGACGCTCTTCCCCAACAACGAGGAACTGCTCAAGGCGGCCAAGGTGCTCATCGCGGAAGGGTTCACCGTGCTCCCCTACACCAGCGACGACCCGATCATCTGCAAGAAGCTGGAGGACATGGGATGCGCCGCGGTGATGCCTCTGGGGGCGCCCATCGGCTCCGGCCTGGGCATCCGTAACCCGTACAACATCCAGATCATCCTGGAGACGGTCAAGGTCCCGGTCATCGTCGATGCCGGCGTGGGCACCGCTTCCGACGCGGCCATCGCCATGGAGCTTGGCTGCGACGGCGTGCTCATGAATACAGCCATCGCTGGTGCCCAGGACCCGGTCGCCATGGCCGAGGCGATGAACCTGGCGGTCCGGGCCGGCAGGCTCGCCTACCGCGCCGGGCGCATCCCGAGGAAGCTCTACGCCACCGCCTCGTCGCCGCTGGCGGGGCTGATCGCGTGAAAGGACTCGACTCCCTCTGGATTGACTTCAACCTCTACCTGATCACCGGGCGTAGCGAGACCCTCGGGCGTAACCTGGAGTTCGTGGTCGAGGAGGCCCTGAGGGGGGGCGTGCGCGCCGTGCAATTGAGGGACAAGGGGGCCAGCACCAAGGAACTCTACGAGACGGCACAGGAACTGCGCCGCCTCACCTCCCGCTACGGCGCCAAGCTGTTCATCAACGACCGCGTGGACGTGGCACTCGCAGTCGACGCCGACGGCGTGCACATCGGCAGCACCAGCCTGCCGCTGTACAAGGTCAGAAGGCTCCTGGGCGAGCGCAAGCTGATCGGAGTCTCCTGCCACAACCAGACCCAGGCCATCACCGCACAGGAGATGGGGGCCGACTTCATCACCTTCGGCCCGGTCTACTACACCCCCAGCAAGGCCGAGTACGGCGAACCGGTGGGGGTCGAGAAGCTGAACAAGGTAGCGCAGATGCTGCAGATCCCGGTGTTTGCCCTGGGGGGGGTGAACATGGACAACTGCGCCGAGGCGGTCGCCGGCGACGTGCGCGGCATCGCCCTCATCTCTGCCATCCTCTCCGCACCGGAGCCGCGCGAGGCCGCGAAAGGGCTTTTGACCATGCTTCCCCCGCTCGAGGAGCACAACGTCTAGATGACCGTCGGCGAACCGATCCATAGCGAACTGCGCATCAACTCCTACGGCTCGTACCTCAGGCGCCGCTTCGGCTGCCGGGTCAGCAAGGTGAACGTCGACGGCGGCTTCACCTGCCCCAACCGCGACGGTAGCCGCGGCACCGGCGGGTGCATCTACTGCGACAACAGTTCCTTTTCCCCCAAGGAGACCCAGGCCCTGATCCCGGTCGAGGAGCAAATGGCCGCGGGGATGACCTACCACCGCGAACGGCTGGGGAGCGAGAAGTTCATCGTCTACTTCCAGAAGTACACCAACACCTACGGCCCGGTGGAGAAGCTCGCCGACCTGTACCGGCGAGCCCTCGCGCACCCCGACGTGCTGGGGATCTCGGTCGGCACCCGCCCCGACTCGCTCTCCCCCGCCGCCATCGACCTGCTCACCGAACTGGCCCGCGAGCACTACGTCTGCGTGGAGCTCGGCCTGCAGTCCATGGACGACGCCATCCTGACCCGGATCAACCGCGGCCACACCCTTGCCGAGTACCTTGACGCGGTTGAGCGGCTCTCCGGACGGGGGCTCGAGATCTGCACCCACCTGATCTACGGTTTCCCCGGCGAGACCAGGAGCGGCTTCCTGAAGACCGCCCGCCTGATCGCCTCGCTCCCGGTCAATTCCGTGAAACTGCACCAGCTGCACGCCGTTGAGAACACGCTGCTCGCCGAGATGTACCGGGACGGGAGCTGGCAGCCGATCGGCATCGACGAGTACGTGGCCACTGCCTGCGATTTCCTGGAGGAGCTCCCGGCACGGGTCACCGTACAGCGACTGTACGGTTCTGCTCCCCTTGCCATCCGGGTCGCCCCCAATTGGAACCTGAAAAACAACCAGATGTGGTACGCCGTGATCAACGAGCTGAGAAGGCGCGGCAGTTGGCAGGGATGCCGGCTTGCCAGCGAGGTCAGGGCGGCCTGAAGAGGAGAACCATGAAGACGGCACAATTGCTCGGCTCTGCGGAGCCGGTAAGGATCGGCAAGATCCTCTGCATCGGGCGCAACTACGCCGACCACATCAAGGAGCTGGGCAACGAGACCCCGGAGCGCCCGGTGATCTTCACCAAGCCCGCCACCAGCGTGATCGGCGCGGGAGAGGAGATCGTGATTCCCTCCTACTCCAGCGATTGCCACCACGAGGCGGAGCTGGCGCTTCTGATCGGCAGGGAGGGACGCGACATTCCCGCCGCCGACGCCCTCTCCTACCTGGCTGGCTACGGCGTCGCCATCGATCTGACCCTGAGAGACGTGCAGGCAGAGCTCAAGAAGAAGGGGCTCCCCTGGGACATCGCCAAGGGGTTCGACACCGCCTGCCCACTCTCCCCGTTCGTCCCGGCAACCCAGGTGGCCGACCCGCACCAGCTGCGCATCACGCTCACGGTGAACGGCGAGAAGCGCCAGGACGGCGGGACGGACCTCATGATCCACCGCATCCCCGAACTGTTAAGCTACCTCTCCTCCATCTTCACGCTGGAGCCTGGTGACCTGGTGCTGACCGGCACGCCCGCCGGGGTCGGGCCGATCACGAGCGGCGACCGGGTGGTCGCCGAGATCGCCGGGGTGGGGAGCATTGCCGTATCGGTCCGCTAGCGAGGTTTTACCCAACAAAGGAGGTTTGCATATGGCCAACGAGAAAAGCTGCCCCGATTGCCAGGGGCTCATGATCCTGATGCCCGGCTGAGGTGGCCTCTTCTGGCGGTGCCAGAAGTGTGGCAAGAAACTGCCCCTGAGCGGAGACAACTCCAAAGGGTGCGGCTGCAGTTAAAAAGAAAGGGGGCTCAAGCGAGCCCCCTTTTTCCGTTTACCCTCCGGCCGTTTCAGACCGGCTGCACCGGCACGGGCGCCCCGTCGCCCGCCGCGTCGCCCGTGTGTGTCTCCCTTACTCCCGCCTCGCCTACCCCGGCAGTATCGGGTACCAGCTGAAGCCGCTCCCGCTCCTCGCGCAGCACCTCGAGCAGCCGCTCCTCGGAGAGCGGGCGGTGATAATAGTACCCCTGCAACTCGTCGCATCCCCGGTGCGCCAGGTACTCCGCCTGGTCTAGGGTCTCCACCCCCTCGGCGATCACGTGCAGTTCCATCGCCTTAGCGATGCCGATGATGGCGTCCACGATGGCGCGCTGGTCGGGGAGGTCGCAGACATTCTTTATGAAGGCGCGGTCGATCTTCAGGTGGTCGATAGGGAAGTTCTTCAGGTACTGCAGTGACGAATAACCGGTGCCGAAATCATCGATGCCGATGGAAACGTTGAGTCCCTTCAGGTGCCAGAGCTTTGCAGCCGTCTCCTCGACGTCCTTGATCAGGCAGGTCTCGGTGAGTTCCAGCTCGAGCAGGGCGAGGTCCACGCCGCTTTGCTCCGCCGCCTCCTCAACCATCCGGCACAGCTCGCTGCGCATGAAGTGACACCCCGAGACGTTGACCGACATCCTGATCGGCAGGCACCCTGCATCGAGCCACTGCCGCAGCTTGGTGCAGGCGGTCTTCAGCACCCACTCTCCCAGCGGTACGATGATGCCGGTGGCCTCCGCGAGCGGGATGAAGGAATCCGGCATCACCCGCCCTCTTTCCGGGCTCATCCAGCGCACCAGCGCCTCCACCGCGGCGACCCTGCCGGTGCGGGCATCCATGATGGGCTGGTATTCCAGGAAGAACTCCTCCCGCTCCAGCGCCCTCCAGAGGTCCGACTCGAGCCGCGTCCGCTCTTGCAGCTTCTGGTTCATCTGGGCGCTGTAGAAGCAGAATTCGACGCCCGGCTTCTTGGCGTTGTACATGGCAATGTCAGCGTTCTTGAGCAGTGTCTCGGGCGTGGTGCCGTCGCCGGGGTAGACCGAGATGCCGATGCTGGCCCCCACGTAGACCTCGCGGCCGCCGACCTCGTAAACCGGGTTGAGCTTCCTGAGCAGGTTTTGAGCGATGCAACTGGCGTTGTCCTCGGTGTCCAGGGTCGCCACCACCACGAATTCGTCCCCACCAAGCCTTGCCAGGGTGTCCTTCTTGCGCACCGAACTCTTCAGGCGCCGGGCCACCTCGATGAGGATCTGGTCTCCCGCTTCATGCCCCATGGTATCGTTGATCGGCTTGAAGCCATTCAGGTCGAAGAAGAGCGTCGCCATCTTGATCCCGTCGCGTTGGGCACTGCCGATGGTATGCTCCATCCGGTCCAGCAGCATGCGCCGGTTCAACAGCCCGGTCAGGCTGTCGTAGTAGGCAAGGTTCTCCAGCTGTTCTGCGCTGCGCTTCTTCTCGGTGACGTCCTCCAGGAGGGTCGCCACCATCCCGTCCCCCATGGGGAATGCGTTCACGATGAAGACCCGCCCTGCAGCTTCCTGGGCCAGTTCCAGGATCACCTCGGCCGGTGTCCCCTGGAGCGCCTCCCGCACCGGCGCGAAAAGCCCCCCTTGCAGGTCCAGGATGCCCTTGCCAATGTCGTCCCGTTCGAAACCGAAGACGGAGACCGCGGCCGGGTTGATGTCCATCAGAACCAGGTCGGTTTCGGTGTCGCTGACGGGGACGCTCCGGAATAGCGCCAGCCCCTCGTTGAGGGACTCGTACACCGAGCGGTACTTCTCCTCACTTTGTTTGAGGCTGCGATAGGCACTCTCGACGGCCCGCAGTGGCACAGTACGCAGCCGAAAAAAGGCAAAGCCCGCGGCGAGAGCCCCCAGGCAGAAGAGCAGCGCGGTCACCATGAGGGTCGGGGCCAGCGACCGTGACACCACCAGGTTGGCCACCCTGTGTCCGGCATCGTGCACGGGGAAAGATCGGGAAAGAAGCGGCGGCAACACCTTGTCCAAACTCTCGGCAATTACCTGCCCCTTCAGGTTGTACAGGACCCGCTTTTCAGCGGTGTCCGTGGAGCGGCGCGACAACAGCTCCTTCAGGCGCAGCTCCTCGAACTCCCACATCTTCGGGTTCGCCACCACCAGCGCCCCCACCACGCGGGCGTTGATCTCCCCCTCCGTTTCGATGACTCCCGTCATGTGCGAGAAAGCCATCACGAAGTAGATCGCGGCTGGCACCACGGTCAGCACCGTGGCGAGAATACCCGCGGTCAGGGTAGTGCTGCGGCGTATGGACTGACTGTGTCTGATCATTTCGCCCCGGTGACGAGCAGACCGTATTTAGCGGAAAGTGCCCGTCCTTTCTTGGACTCCAAAAACTTGATGAACTTGGCAACCGCTGCAGGGGCGTCCTTCCGGGTCACCAACTGCATCTCCTTGACGAAACGGTATTTGCCCGAAGCGAGGGTTGCGACGCTGGGCTGCACGCCGTCCAACTTCAGGACGTTGACTGAGTTGGGCTCGAACAGTGCCAGCGACAGCGACATGACAGCCACAGCCCCTTCCGTCTTTTTGACGAGTTCGAACCCCTCGTTATCCGTGATGCCGACCAGCATGTCCTTCCGGGCCTGCGCGGCGCTGACTCCCCGGTCCATCTCCAGCGACATGGCGCGGGTCAGCTTGGTGTCGACGTCCTCGTTGGGGCGCAGCACCACCCGGACCGTCTCTCCGCCGGGCCACTTGGCGTTGCTACCGGCATACATCGCCGCCAGTTCGTGGAGGTTCACACCGCTTGCCCGAACGTGGCGATTGGCGAGCACTGCAAAAGGAGCCTGTCCCCACTGCTGCTGGACCAGCCCCTCGGCGATTTCTGCAGGCTTCAGCGGCCGGCCGGAGATGGCGAGATCCAGCGCGTTGCGGGATAACGCCTTGATCGCTGCGGAACTCCCGAGGCTCTTCTCCATTTCGATGACGATGCCGCGGTTCTCCTTCTGAAACGCTGCCGCCAGCGGTTTAACAACCACAAGGCCTGCCCCGGTGCCGTTGATCCTGATCGTTTCCGCTGCGGAAGAACTCGGGGGGGAAGCAAGCGTGGCAAGGACGGCCATGACGACAAATGCTGCCTTGACGAAAGATGCCATGGTTGTGCTCCTGTCAAATCAATCGAAAAGGGGAACCTGCGCGGGGAACAAGGAGGTGGCGAAACGGCCACCGTTAACCCTACTACTTTATCGGTTTTTTGGATGTGATCTCAAGCACGTTATCGGTAAAAGCGAAGGGGGCGGGCTACAGGAGGGAGGTTGGTACTACGGGGGAAGCAACCAGGAGGGAGCTAGAGCAGGAAGTCGACCACCAGCCCCTTGATCTTGATGATCTGGGCCACGATGCGGATGTGATCTTTCTGCTCCCGCATCACCAGGTGGTAGAGGAGATCGGCTTCCTTGTCGATGACGGAGATCACCTCGTGGCTGCGCCCGGTTACCCCGCCGCTCAGCATCTCGATGCGGTAGGCCTCGGCGGAGACCTTCCTGGCCATGGTGCCGATCAGCTCGCGGAAGACCTTGAAGTTGGCGATGGTCGGTTCCTGCTCCAGCACGTCCCCCGCCTTGTCGATCTCATCCTTTAAGCGCTGCAGCTCGCCTTCGTACTCGGTGCTCGACTTGGCGATGGCGGCGAGCCGGCCGGCAAAGAGGGGTGCGCTGGTACCGGCGACGCTCTTGGGAGCCGTCCCCTTCTCCTTCTTGGCTATGCTGAGGGAATCCGACTTTTCGTTGATACGCATGCGCTGGCACCGTCGCCCTTTTGGGGCGGAACTAAAAAGGCCCCGAACGGATTCGGGGCCGGATCAAGGCTCGGAACGGAAGTTAGTTCTTGACCACGTTGGCGGCCTGCGGGCCCTTGGCACCCTGGACCACGTCAAAGCTTACCGAGTCTCCCTCGGCCAGGGACTTGAAGCCGTCCCCCTGGATGGCGGAGAAGTGCACGAAGACGTCCGCGCCGTTCTCCTGCTCGATGAAGCCAAACCCCTTAGCGTCGTTGAACCATTTCACCACACCGTTTGCCATTGCTTTTTCTCCTGTACTGCTCGTTGTCTGATCAGGGCGGCCGGTGTCCCGGCCGCCCCTCTTGGCGTCGTTAGACGCGTTATTCGCTATTACACGTTTACATTAAGCGTGTCAAGGCTTCTCCGGCTGCCTTGCGACGCCTCTGCCGTGCCGCCTGCCGGACTAAGCGCTGGCCACGGGCTGCTGCAAGGCGTCACTTTGCTTTCCCGCCGCGGCACCCTTGGCCTGTGCGGCCGCCTGCGCGTTGAGCGTGGCGTGTGCGGCAGCCAGGCGCGCGATGGGCACCCGGAATGGGGAGCAGGAAACGTAGTCGAGCCCGACCGAGTCGCAGAAGATGACCGAGGCCGGGTCGCCGCCGTGCTCGCCGCAGATGCCGAGCTTGATGTTGGGGCGGGTTGCGCGCCCCTTCTCGCACCCCATCCTTACCAGGGCGCCGACGCCGTTTTGGTCCAGGGTGACGAACGGGTCGTCCTCGAGGATGCCGTTCTCCACGTAGAAGGGGAGGAACTTGCCGGCGTCGTCGCGGGACAGGCCGAAGGTGGTCTGGGTCAGGTCGTTGGTGCCGAAGGAGAAGAAATCGGCCTCGGTGGCGATGCTGTCCGCGGTGATGGCGGCGCGCGGCAGCTCGATCATGGTGCCGATCAGGTAGTCGACCTTGACGCCATAGCGCTTCTGGGTTTCCTCGCACACGGCGACCGCGTTGGCGCGCATGATGGCGAGCTCCTTGGTGACCGCGACCAGCGGGATCATGATCTCGGGGACGATCTGGAACCCTTCATCCTTGACCAGCTCGCAGGCGGCCTCCATGATGGCCTGGACCTGCATGTCGTAGATCTCGGGGAAGGTAACGCCGAGACGGCAGCCGCGGTGGCCGAGCATCGGGTTGAACTCGTGCAGGAATTCCACCTTGTGCTTCAGGGTCTGCACCGAGACACCCATGGTGGCGGAGAGGGCCTCGATGTCCTTGTCCTCCTGGGGGAGGAACTCGTGCAGCGGCGGGTCGAGGAGGCGAATGGTGACCGGCAGCCCCTTCATCTCGCGGAAGAGCCCCTTGAAGTCGCCCTTCTGCATGGGGAGGATCTTGGCGAGCGCCTTCTTCCTACCCTCGAGGTCGGCGGAAAGGATCATCTCGCGTACCGCAGCGATGCGGTCCGCCTCGAAGAACATGTGCTCGGTACGGCACAGGCCGATACCCTCGGCGCCGAAGTCGCGGGCGGTCTTGGCGTCGTGCGGGGTGTCGGCGTTGGCGCGCACCTTCATCCTGCGGAACTTGTCCACCCAGCCCATGACGGTGGCGAAGTCGCCGCCCACGCCGGCCGCGACCATGGGGACGGCGCCCTTCATCACTTCGCCGGTGGAGCCGTCCAGGGTGATGACGTCACCCTTCTTGATCACGGTGCCGTCCTTGGCCACGAACTGGCCGCCGTGGTAGTCGACCTTGATGTCGCCGCAGCCGGCCACGCAGCACTTGCCCATGCCACGGGCAACCACCGCCGCGTGCGAGGTCATGCCGCCGCGGGCGGTGAGGATGCCCTGGGCGGCGTGCATGCCGTGGATGTCCTCAGGGGAAGTTTCGACGCGCACCAGGATGACCTTGTGGCCGAGCTTCGCTGCGCTCTCCGCCTCGTCAGCGGTGAAGACCACTTCGCCGGAAGCGGCACCCGGGGAGGCCGGGAGGCCCTTGGCGATCACGGTCTTGGGTGCCTTGGGGTCGAGGGAGGGGTGCAGCAGCTGGTCGAGCTGGTTCGGCGCCACGCGCAGCACGGCGGTCTTCTCGTCGATCAGCTTCTCCGCCACCATGTCCACGGCGATCTTCAGGGCCGCCTTTGCGGTCCTCTTGCCGCTTCTGCACTGCAGCATGTAGAGGATGCCCTTCTCGATGGTGAACTCGATGTCCTGCATATCCTTGTAGTGGCGCTCCAGGATCTCGCGGATCTGCACCAGTTGCTGGTAGCACTCGGGGAGCACCTCCTCCATGGATGGGAGGTCGCCCGGCTTGTACTTGGCGCGGTTGATCGGCTGCGGGGTGCGGATGCCGGCCACGACGTCCTCGCCCTGGGCATTGACCAGGTACTCGCCGTAGAAGTAGTTCTCGCCGGTGGAGGGGTCGCGGGTGAAGGCGACGCCGGTGGCGCAGTCGTCACCCATGTTGCCGAACACCATGGACTGCACGTTGACCGCGGTGCCCCACTCGGCCGGGATGTTGTTGAGTTTTCTGTAGGTGATGGCGCGCTGGTTCATCCAGGAGCCGAACACAGCGCCGATGGCGCCCCAAAGCTGCTCTTTCGGGTCCTCGGGGAAGTCGACGCCCAAGGTGGCCTTGATCTTCGCCTTGAACTCGCCGACGAGCTCCTTCCAGTCGGACGCCTTGAGGTCGGTGTCGAGGTGCACGCCGCGGGCCTCTTTCTTACGCTCCAGGAGGTGCTCCAGCTCGTCCTTGTGCATCCCCATGACCACGTCGGAGTACATCTGCACGAAGCGGCGGTAGGCGTCGTAGGCGAAGCGCTCGTCGCCGGACTGGGCGATGATACCCTCCACCGTGGTGTCGTTCAGGCCCAGGTTGAGGATGGTGTCCATCATGCCCGGCATGGAGGCGCGGGCGCCGGAGCGGACCGAGACCAGGAGGGGGTTTTTGGCGTCGCCGAACTTCTTGCCCATGAGCCCCTCGACGCGGGCCAGGTTCGCCTCAACCTCGGCGGCCAGCGCGGCGGGGTACTGCTGGTTGTTCTTGTAGTACTCCGTGCAGACTTCCGTGGTGATGGTGAAGCCGGCCGGAACCGGAAGACCGATGGCGGTCATTTCGGCGAGGTTGGCCCCCTTACCACCCAGAAGTTCCTTCATCTTGGCGTTGCCGTCAGCCTTGCCCGCGCCAAAAAAGTAGACGTACTGCGTTCCCATGTGCACCCTCCTTAGACGTTGTTAATAAATTTGGAGCTTAAAGTATACACATAAACCGAAAAAGGCAAACAGCCGCCGGGAGTTGCACCCGGTCGGCTGTTTACGTGAGCGTCAGATTTTGCTGGGTTTCGCCGCGGCGGCCTGTTCCAGGGTGCTGCATCCCGGGTTCAGCTGTCGCAGTCGTTTCATGCTGACAACCTCGCGAAGTCGGCGAGGCTTCCGAAGAGGCGCGCGATCGAGGTCAAAAGCGCCAGGCGGTTCTGGCGCACCTTCTCATCTTCCGCCATGACCATGACCTTGTCGAAGAACTGGTCGACGGCAGGCTTGAGCGTCGCGATCTCGGTGAGGGCGGCAAGGTAGTCGGCGCCGGCAAGGGCCGCGTCAACCTTCTGCTTCACCTGCTGTTGCGCCTCGTAGAGTGCCCCTTCGGCCGGCTCCTGGAACAGGCTTGCCGCTACCGGCGTGTCCACCCCTTCCTTGACGATGTTGCCGACGCGCTTGAAAGCGCCGGCAAGTGCTGCGAAGTCGTCACGCTTCCTGAACTCCGCGAGCGCCTGGATCTTGGCGGCCGCCTCGACCAGGTCGTCGAAGGAAACGGAGACCACGGCGTCCACAACGTCGGACGGGTAGCGGTCCGCCATCAGGTTCACGAAACGGCCGCGGAAGAAGTCGAGCACGTCCTGATAGACCTGCTCCACGGGGCGGGTCGCCTTGCCGGCCAAGAGGTCCAGGGACGCCTTGATCAGCCCGGAGAGCGGCTCGTGGTACTTCTTGTCGAGGATGATGTTGATGATGCCCAGGGCCGAGCGGCGCAGGGCGTAGGGGTCGGCGGAGCCGGTGGGGATGAGCCCCACGCTGAAGCAGCCGCAGATGGTGTCGGTCTTGTCCGCCAGCGACACGAAGGCGCCTATGTCGGAAGCAGGGAGTTCGCCACCGGCCTGGGTCGGCATGTAGTGCTCGGCGATGGCGTTGGCGACCGCCGCGTCCTCGCCGTCATGCAGGGCGTACTCGCGCCCCATGATCCCCTGGACCTCGGGGAACTCGCCCACCATGCCGGAGACGAGGTCCGCCTTGCACAGCGTGGCGGCACGGGCGGCCTTGTCGGCGACTGCCGGGTTGTGGCGCTGTGCCAGTCCCTTGGCCAGTTCGCGGAAGCGCTCCATCTTCTCGTAGGAGGTACCGAGCTTCGCCTGGTAGACCACACTCTTCAGGCTCTCGACGCGGGACTCGAGCTTCACCTTGTGGTCCTCGTCGAAGAAGAAGCGGGCGTCGGAGAGGCGGGCACGGAGCACGCGCTCGTTCCCCTTCACCACCACCTGCGGGTCCTCGGTCAGGGTGTTGTTGATGGTGATGAAACCCGGGAGCAGTTTGCCCTGGTCGTCGACCAGCGAGAAGTAGCGCTGGTGCTCACGCATGGAGGTGATGAGCACCTCGCGCGGTACCACCAGGAAGTCCGGGGAGAAGGTGCCGTGCACCGCGGAGGGGTACTCCACCAGGAAGGAGACCTGCTCGAGGAGCGCCTCGTCGGGGAGCACGTTCCCCTTGGCCTGGCGGGCCACCCGGTCGATCTCCTGGCGGATGATGGCCTTTCTCTTCTCGGGATCCGGGATCACGAAGTGGCGCTCGCACTCCTCCAGGTAGTGGGCCAGGTCGCGCACCGGGAAGGTGGTGTTGGCCATGAAGCGGTGGCCGCGCGAGGCGGAGCCGCTTTCGATGTTACCGAAGGCGAAGGGAACCACGGTGCCGCCGTAGAGCGCCACGATCCAGTGGATGGGGCGGGCGAAGCGGACGTCGAAGTCGGCCCAGCGCATGGACTTCTTGAAGGGGATGTTGCCGATCAGGCGCGGCAGCATCTCGGGGAGGAGTTCGGCGGTGTCGCGGCCGACCTCGCTCTTCACCGCGGCGAGGTACTCGCCCTTGGGGGTCATCACGACCTTCAGGTCGGCGACGTCCACGCCCTGGCCGCGGGCGAAGCCCTGGGCGGCCTTGGTCGGGTTGCCGTCGGCATCGTAGGCGGCGCTTTTGGCCGGCCCCATGGCGGTCAGTTCCGCGTCGGGCTGGCGCTCGGCGATACCCTTCACCGCCAGCACCAGGCGGCGCGGGGTACCCAGGGTGGTGATCTCGGCGAACTCGATGCGGGCCGTCTCCAGCTCACGCTTCATGAGGGCTTCCATGTCGGCCATCGCCTTGGGGACGAAGCCGGCCGGAATCTCCTCGCAACCTATCTCAAGGAAAAGATCCTTAGCCATTAGCGACCTCCTTTCAGGAGCGGGAAGCCGAGCCGCTCGCGCATCTGCAGGTATCCTTCCGCGCACAGGCGTGCCACGTTCCTCACCTTGCCGATGTAGGAGGCGCGCTCGGTGACCGAGATGGCGCCGCGGGCGTCCAGGAGGTTGAAGGTATGGGAGCATTTCATGACGTAGTCGTAGGCCGGAAGCACCAGCCCCTTCTCGACCAGGCGGACACACTCCTTCTCGTACATCTTGAAGAGGGAGAGCAGCATGTCGACGTCAGCCTCCTCGAAGTTGTAGGTGGAGAACTCGACCTCGCTCTCGTGGTGGATGTCGCCGTACTTGACCCCCTTGACCCACTCCAGGTCGTAGACGTTGTCCACGCCCTGCAGGTACATGGCGATCCGCTCGCAGCCGTAGGTGATCTCGGAGGAGATCGGTTTCAGGTCGATGCCGCCCGCCTGCTGAAAGTAGGTAAACTGGGTGATCTCCATGCCGTCCAGCCAGACTTCCCAGCCAAGGCCCCAGGCGCCCAGAGTCGGGGATTCCCAGTCGTCCTCGACGAAGCGGATGTCGTGCTTGTTCGGGTCGATGCCGAAAGCGCGCAGGGAGTCGAGGTAGAGGTCCAGGATGTTCATGGGCGAGGGCTTCATGATCACCTGGAACTGGTAGTAGTGCTGCAGGCGGTTCGGGTTCTCGCCGTAGCGCCCGTCGGTGGGACGCCGCGAGGGCTCTACGTAGGCCACTTTCCACGGCTCGGGCCCGAGCACGCGCAGGAAGGTGGCCGGGTTGAAGGTACCCGCCCCTTTTTCCGTATCATAGGGTTGCTGGATTACGCACCCCTGTCCCGCCCAATACCCCTGCAGGGAGAGGATCAGATCCTGAAATGTCAACACGCCGCCTCCGATCAAATCGTTATTTCAAGTGGTGCAGCTTTCTGAATAAAAAAGTTTACTGTATCCAAACAGTTAGGCTCGCCAGATTACAACAGCGCACACGGCGCTGTCAAGGAATATCACCCGCAAAAACGGGAAAAACCGGCGTGCGGCGGGGACTCCCGGGAGAGGCACCGGACCCCGGGTGGGGAAAAAAGCGGTATATTCTTCTGTTTACCGGCCGCCCTTGGAACGGTAAACTTAGCGAAGGGGTGATTCACATGAGTACGACAGGGGAGATCGTCATATTAGGATCGGGTTCCACCGCCTTCGCAGCGGCCTTGCGGGCCAAGGAGCGAGGTGCGCGGTCCATCATGATCGAGCGGAGCGTCCTTGGGGGAACCTGCATCAACTGGGGCTGCATCCCGTCCAAGACCCTGATCCACTGCGCCCTGTTCCGGCACGAGGCCGAACTGGGTGAGCGGCTGGGGCTCGGGGTCAGGCGCGACGGCGTCGACTACACCACTTTGGACGGGCACAAGTTCGCGGTGGTACAGGAACTCAGACAGAAGAAATACCTGGACGTGCTGGCGCAGCTCCCTGAACTTTCACTGATCAAGGGGAAGGCGGTCTTCATCGCGCCGGGCAAGGTGCAGGTGGAAGACCAGGTCATCGAAAGCGACCACATCCTGATCGCCACGGGCGGACACCCGCGCGTCCCGAAGATCCCTGGGCTTGAGCACACTCCGCACCTGACCAGCAAGAGCGCCCTCCTGTTGAAGACCCTGCCGCAGTCGCTCACCGTCATCGGCGGCGGCGTCATTGCGCTGGAGCTGGGGCAGATGTTCCACCGGCTCGGGGTCCCGGTTACTATCCTGGAGAACGGCCCCCGTGTGCTTCCGGCTGTGGAACCGGAACCGGCGCTGGCGCTGCAGCGCGTGCTGGAGGCAGAAGGTATTAGGGTGGTGGTGGGTGCTGCCGTTTGCTCGGTGGCACGCGACGGGGCAGGAGTCCGGGTCGAGGCGCTGATTGACGGCGAGCCGCGTGAGTTCTGCTCCCAGCAGCTGCTGCTGGCTGTGGGAACCGCCCCGGCCACCGAGGGGATCGGCCTTGAGCAGGCCGGGGTGGAGTTGGACCCGCGCGGCTTCATCAAGGTGGACGGCGAGATGCGCACCTCGGCGCCGGGTATCTGGGCGGCCGGCGACGTTACCGGCGGTATGCAGATCGCAACGGTTGGGGCGCGCGAGGGGATCGCCGCGGTGGACAATATGCTGGAGGCGGGATGCCACTGCGAGCTTGATTACCAGAGCCTCCCCATGGCCATCTTCACCGACCCCGAGGTGGCCATGGTGGGATACGGCGAGGAAGCGGCCCGGCAGGCCGGCTTCGACGTGGAGTGCCAGTGCATTCCCGCCTCCGCCATCCCCAAGGCTCACGTCACCGGCGCGCTGGACGGCGCGGTGAAGATCGTCGCCGACCGCGTCACCGACCGCATCCTCGGCGTCCACGTCTGCCTGCATCGCGGCGCCGACATCATCAACGAGGCGGCCCTCGCCATCCGCTGCCGCATGACCGTCACGGAGCTCGCCGACACCCTGCACGTCTACCCGTCCATGGGCGAGGGACTGCGCCTGTGCGCCCAGGCCTTCAACCGCGACCTGACCCAACTCTCCTGCTGCGCCGAGTAACTCCGCATCTGCGATGTACCACGTCGAAGCAATGGCACATCCGCTAACCCGCTTCGCTCACGCCGGTGCCGAGATAACCACGCAGGATGCCATGGCACCGCGTAGCCGACGGCCACTGGCAGTGCCGTTGCCGCGCAGGTACTGCTCAAACGAGTGGTCATGGGTGCTGAGGTGACGGAGCACAAGATCACGCAACTCGCGCAGGGCATCCAGGCTGTGGCGAGAACGGGACCATCGCCAGCAAAGGCTGGCGATGGTCGTGCAAAGCAGATGATGATCCTGTTCGTGCTCCACCCACTCAGGGTATCCGATCTCGCGCATAGCCCTGTTTTCCGACTCGGCTAGGTCAAGGGTGTTGGCAAGAAGATGCTGGAGCCCCTTTCCGACTTTTTGCATCTGGCCATGGTCGGTGTCGGTGAGCAGACGGTCCAGCACGGCCACGACCTTCACGTACCTGCTGTCGTGTCCGCACTCCAGATCCTGGCGCTGCGGCCAATCCTGTTCGTTCACGCTTACCGTCACCATTTGCCCACCGATGCGCGACGCCATCACCAGGTACCCCTCTACAATAGGTCGAAGGTCTTGCTCAGCTTCAACTCGATCCGGAACCCCTCGGAGGGGGTATTCGCCTCGTACCACCGCGCCATCGGGAACATGGCCGCCAAGCCTGCCGCGAACCCAGCCGGCCGGTACTTGAAGGCCATCTTGGGCCCCGCATACCATTCGTTCTTCGAATCGCCCTGGCTCGTGCCGTTCTTCTCGCTCTTGCCGTTCCAGTCAAACTGGGATTCCGCCCCCATGTCGAAGTAATTGTTCACCGCGTAGCCCCAGGCGGTCGTACTCCGCACGTAGGTAGGCTTACGGTAGTCGTGAGCGCCTTCCGTGAAGGTGTAGACATGAACCTCCTGGTCGATGCGGTGCGAGCCTGTCGAATAGGTGAGGCCGACGGCGCCGCCGGTGCCCCACGCACCGTTGCCGACGAAGTCGACGCTCTTGCTGCTGACATCCGTCGTCGGTACCACGAGGCCGACGTCCACCGCCAGGTCAAACGGTGCGCCCTTCGCCTGGTTCAAGAGCACCTTGTGCAGTGCGATCGCCGTATCGCCGATCCACCCGAGATGCTCTCCTGTTCCAGTCACCTTGTTCTTTTTGTAAACATCGTAGATGGGGGTCGCAGTGCGAACGTCGAGCCCCTCAATGATGCCGTAGCGCAATTTCACCACCCCGACATTCTTCGACAGCCTGACATTTTCGTTTACTTCGCTCCCCCCGTTACGGACGCCGTCGGTCGCGCAGTATTGATAGTTCAGAAGGACACCAAGTTTTCCCACCGGGAAACCGGTACCGCCAGGACCGAAGGCGGAGATGGTGGGGCCGAAGGGCTGGGGGGCGGCAGGGGTATCGGCACCCCAGGAAAGGCCCGCGCAGGTGCAAAGTGCCGCGAGGGAAAGCGGGAGGATACGCTTGCTGAATTTCATGGCTTGCTCCTTTGATCTGTGTCGCGTCGGTTGCTTACCGAATCGCGGTGAATGAGACATTGTCCTGCGGATAAGGCACCAGCCTGATGCCTGCCTCTTTCGCCCTGGTCACCCCGCCATCGACATTGGTAACGGAGGTGAAGCCGTGCTGCGCGAGGTACCGACTGACCTTGTCCGAACGATTGCCTGTCCTGCAGATGATGGCGATCCTTTCGTTCGATGTGACGTATCGCTTCAGCTTCGCCAGAAAGGCGTCGGCATCGTACGTCTTGTCCTCGCGGAAAAAGGTGAGGCCGAGGGCGCCCTTCACGACACCGGTTTCCCGCCACTCTTTTTCCGTGCGGATGTCGATGATTTTCACTCCTGACGAAACGAGCTCGGGCGTCAGGGGGGCGTAGCGGACCTGGCTGGCGGCCGGGGCGGCCAGACTGCTGAGGATCAGAAACGAGACGGTAAGGATCAGTATTCTCATGGTGATATGCCTTTTTGCGGATGGATTCAGGCGCCGGCCGGAAGCAACTGGTAGAGCACGGTGCTCATGGTGTTGAAGAGGCCGAAGAAGAGCAGGATCCCCACGACCATGAGCAGCAGACCGGTGAAGAACTCCATCTTCCTGATATGAACCCTGAAACGTTTGAAGAAATCGAGAAAACCGTGGAAGAGAAGGCCCGAGACGATGAACGGAATCCCTAGCCCCGCTGCGTAGCTCCCGAGAAGGAACATGCTTTTGCCGGCCGAACCGGACGTGCCGGCGGCCATGGCGAGGATGGCGCCGAGGATCGGGCCGATGCACGGGGTCCAGCCGGCGGCGAAGGCGATCCCGACGAGGAAGGTGCCGGCAAGGCCGCCCGGTTTGTTGTGCACCTGGATCCTTTTGTCCCCGAGCAGGAGCCCGAAATGGAACAGCCCGGACATGTGGACCCCGAAGAGGAAGATCAGCAGCCCGCCGGCGCGCTGCAGCCAGGTAAGTCCGTCCTTCATGACCGACTGGAAGGTGGAGGAGGCGAGCCCGGCGAGGGCCCCCATGCCGACGAAGACCGCGGAGAAGCCGAGCACGAAGGTGACCGAGTGGATGAGGACGGTCAGGCGCACCTTCCGTGCCGGATGGGCTTCCTGCAACTGCCCGAAGGAGAGTCCCGTTATGTAGGTGATGTAGGAGGGGATCAGCGGCAGCACACAGGGAGAAAAGAAGGAGAGAAAGCCCGCCGAGAATGCGATCCAGAAGGTGATGTCCGAGCCAAAAAAGGTCATTGCTATCCCCCCTCTACAGCGACTTCAGGTAGCTTACGACCTGGGCGGAATCCCACGGGATCCCGCCGGTCACCCGTTGCCGCAGCACTCCCTTGCGGTCGACAATGAAGGTGTCGGGCAGGCGGCTCGCCCCGTAGCGCTGCTGCACGAAACCGTTCGCGTCGCTGAGGAAATCGAAGGCGAAGGGGAGCTTGCGGAACCTTTCCGGCACTTTTTTCTCGACGTTGACCGCGAGGATGACGAGGTCCCCCTTGGGGAAGGCCTTGACCAGCCGGTCCATGGATGGCATCTCGTCGCGGCAGTAGGGGCACCAGGAAG
Organism: Geomonas agri; assembly: GCF_020179605.1. Taxonomy (NCBI): domain Bacteria; kingdom Pseudomonadati; phylum Thermodesulfobacteriota; class Desulfuromonadia; order Geobacterales; family Geobacteraceae; genus Geomonas; species Geomonas agri. The sequence goes on along the minus strand of NZ_JAINZO010000002.1, from coordinate 1,584,493 downwards.
CCCAGAAGTTCACGAGGACGATCTTGCCGCGGTACTGGGCAAGGCTTTTGCCTTCGCCCGCGAGTCCGGGGAGCCTGAAGTCCGGGGCGGGCGCGCCGATCCGGATCGGAGCGACGTCATCCTGGGCTTGGCCCGGTGCTGACACGGTAAGCACCGTCAGGGTCATAAGGCAGGCGCAGATGTAGCGGACCAATCGTTTCATGGTGACGACCTCTCTGATGCGGTTTCCAGTGCGGTGGAATGGTATGGTGCCTCAGGCTGAAGGAGATCTTCAGCCTGAGGCGTTTTTGCAGGATGGTTACTTGTTGGTGAAGGCTTTATCCACGCTGAACGGCATGGCCTGGTAGCCAGTGGTGTCCTTCAGCTGTATCTCGACCGCCGGTTCTTTCTCGCCGTAGTTGAACTCCATGATGTACGGGTTCGGGTCGGTCTTGAACGCGCCGGTGGTGATGTCGAAATCGGCGCCGGCGGTCGCCGAGTAGACGAACACGGAGTCCTTGTCGGCCTGGTATTCGGTGAGCGAGGTTACCGGGCTGTACCAGCCGTTGCCGCGTTCTTTGCCGAACTCCCAGATCTGCTCGACGGTCATCTTCTTCTGGTCGATCTTGTAGATGACGGCGCGGGAGTACTTCATGCTCGGCAGGGCGGGCTGCTCCATGCCGCGGCTGTCGCCGTTGTCGAAGACGCTTACGTAGATGATGTCACCCTTGGACTTGCTGTCGATCTTGAACGCGGTGTGCTGCGTCCAGGTCCAGTCGAAACCGCCCTCGTCGTTTTCGTAACCGGGGCACTTGGAGCCGCCGGCCTCGCATACGATCTTGTTCCCTTTGGCATCAACCGGGGTCAGGAACTTGCCCAGGTATTCTTTCTTCCAACCTTCGGGGCTTCCCAGGATCCACTTCACCTGCTTGTCACGGCCGATCTTGACGACCGCCGACTGGTGGCGGGAGCTGATGATGATGGAATCGTCCTCGGCATCGTGGTCGACGCTGTTCACGTGCGCCCAGTTGCGACCCGGTCCGACGCCGACGATGTCGCCGAACTTGTCGCTCGCGTCCTGCTTGGCGAGTTCCTCGGCGGTCATGGTGTGACCTGCCTTGCTGGCATCGATGTTGAGGCAGACAGCGCCCTGGTCGAGCACCTTCATGTTGACGTCGCGATACGGGTCGAGGATGTCGAAGAGGCGCCACTCGTCCTTGACGAAGCCAGTGGAAGGCTCGACCTCGATGATCACGTCGCGCACGGTGCGGACGTTTCTGCCGTCGGCACGCTTAAGGTTGGAGCTCGCCACGCGGAGGAAGTAGTTGCCGTTGGGGGAGTTGTCCATGGAGTGGGAGAAGTCGTTGTAACCGGCGGGAAGCTCGCGGTTGAAGACTTCCTTGCCCATGATGTCGTACTTCACGTAGCGCTGGCCGAAGCCCCAACTCATGGCGCCGTCGTTGTTCTGCTTGAAGCCCATCATGACGCCTGCGTTGTAGATCGACTTCAGGTCGTAGATGCTGTCGGCTTTCATGTACCAGCGGACTTCGCCCTTGGTGTCGACGATGAAGTTCTGCGGGTAGTAGTTCCACTCAAGGGCGCCGCCGGTCGGGTTGTTCCAGACCGCCCTGGTCCCTTTGCCCGCCTTGTGCAGGAAGTTGTTCACAAAATAAAGTCGGTCGCCGAACTTCTTGTCGACCTTTTTGACGTTAGCCCCGGAGAAGAGGGCGGCCTTCAGCGTCTTGGTGGCGTTCGGCTCGGAATACACCGGAGGGGCGTAGAGGGTGTAGCTTTCCTTGGCCTGCTCCCACTTGCCGTTGAAAAGCTTGGAGTACTCGACTTCGACCGTGTTGACGTAGTCCGCATAAAGACCGAAGACCGGGATGCCGCCGTGGGTCAGCAGATGCTTGTTGGCGACGTGGTATTTGATTTCCTGCCCGTCCGCCTTGGGGACGATGCGCACCGTGACGTCCTTGAGGACGTAGCCGCCGTTTTTGATGATCGCGGTCAGGGGCGCCAGGTCATAGGGGTTCATGATGACCTCGCCCAGTTTCCCCTGGACCTGGTAGTCGACATGCGGGCCGCTCGCGCCACCGATGGCGAAAGCCATGGTCGGGATTGCAGCTCCCAGCATTGCCGAACACAAGACAAGTCGCGCCATTCTTCCGGTTTTCACTGCTGCTGCTTTTCGACAGTTCATACTGTTCTCCTTTTTGTTGTCCGGGGCGGACGCGCCGCCCCTCACGCCGAGATTGTCGTTATGCCAACTTGCCGGTGTAGCTGGACGTTTCTACGTGTGCCGCGGTTTGGCGCTTGCGCACCAAGGTGACGCTCCAGCAGGCTGCCGCCACCAGCAGGGCCAGGAGGATCACGCCGAAGGTGATGACGGTGCACTGCGCCATGTTCATGAAGTGGGTGGGAGGCCAGAGGTACCACCCTTCCGAGTAGAAGTCGGTGATGGCCTTCTGCATGGCGCTCAGCTGCGCCCCGTCGGGAATGATCGGGTTGTCGTAGCCGCAGTCGCCGGTCGGCTTGAACCATTCCGGGGACCACTTGTCCAGCGGCAGGTGGAACGGGAAGGTGGGCTCCGGGGAGCACCCCTGCACGCCGAAGAGGTCATCGCTGTGGGCGGCGTGGTGGATCTTGTTGAGTTTGATGCTGTAGAGGACGCCTTTGAAGCTTCCCCAGATGGCGAACAGGTAGCCGACGATCTTCAGGCCGGGATTCGAGGGCTTGATGGCCGCAAGGATGCCGCCGAAGGCCATGGCGAAGAAGGCGAGCCTTATGTAGACGCACTGCTCGCAGGGTCTCATGTAGAGCCAGATCTGGAACACGGAGTGGGCCAGGATGACCATGAACAGGCTGAGCCCCGCCATGAGGATCCAGAGAAAACGCTTGTCCTGCCACTGGCTGATGGTTCCTACCGGGTCCGACCTGAAGCTGCCGATCATTTCTGAGAGTTTCACGACGTGCCTCCTTATTTGGTCTTCAACTCGTTGATGAGCTTCAGCATGCCGTCTATGGAAGTGATGCTCTTGGTCATGACGAGGTACTTGCCGTTAACGACGAAGCCGGGAACGCCTTGGACCTTGGCGACGTCATAGGACTGGTCCCACTCTTTGAGCAGCGCCTTGACCTTGGGATCCGCTTTCGCCTTGTCGAACTCAGCCTTGCTCATGCCGACTGCGTCGAGACCGGTCTTCAGGTAGGCGTCGGGACCCGCATCCCAGCGTTCCTTCTTATCGTGGTAGGCGGTGTAGTAGGCCATCTTGGCCTTTTTCAAGAGGGATTTCTCGGTGTAGAGATCACGGTCGGAGAGGCCGGCTTTCTGATCCTTGAGCAGCAGCACGGCAAAGAGCTCGCTGCCCTGGACGCCGTACTTGCCCTTGGTTTTCAGATGGAAGGGGCGGAACTTCAGATCGCTCGGCAGCTTGGGAACCAGGTTCGGAGTGATCTTCTTGTCGTACTTGTAGCAGAACGGGCAATCGTAGCTGAACACCTTGATCAGGGTCCCCTGGGCGTTCGGGATCGGTTTCGCCAGCTTGACGTAATCGGTCCCCTCGGTGAAGGCGAAGCTGGTGCCGGCGAGAAGGGCTACCAGTGCGAAACTCTTGATGATGGTTTTTGCGAATTTGAACATGACCTGTCTCCTTTGTAGCGTATGGTTGTTACTGCTGATCCTGGCTCCGTTTCCTCTCGTGTGACATCCGATCCGTCGCGTCCCTCCTTTCTTTTGAGGCCTGCCGGTACAGCGTTGCCCTGTTTTGGTTTGAAAAAATAAACTCTAATCACTCAATCAAGCGCCACATCCACAAATTTCCCAACTTTTGGTTTTTATCAGTAGCATATGTTGCTTTTTAGTTTATTTAACAAAACCAAAAGCAGAGTGTCAAGCAGTTTTTATCAATTTTTTTTCGCACAGGTTGCGCCCACGTATCTCACAGGGGCTTGTCGTGCTGGCAGCGGGGTGGACGCCTCTGTTTCAGTCCAATAAAAACAGGAAATTAAGTCACGTGGCAGGCTACATCATGAGAGTGGGGGAATGTTGCTATGACAGGGTTAGGGTACTGTCGAGGGGGCAAGATAGTGCGAATGGAGGGGCGGTCGGGAAGATTTGTATGCCTTCCCCTACTTTTTGGTTTACATATATTGTTATAACGAAGTAAACTAAACTGGTTTTTAGGCTGGGCCGCTGCGACAGGAAGCCGGGGTGCGCCACGGGGACCGGTTCGCGATCGGGAGTGAAGGGAGGGACGCAACAGTGAAAAGGTTTCTGGAAGCAAGCAAGAACCGTATCGTGATCGTCACCTACGTCCTGCTCTTCTGCATGTTCTGCTTCTTTTCCCTGATGGATCTGCACAAGAGGACGTCCGACTACGCCTACTTCGCCAACAAGATCAACAGTTTCATAAAGAACGCGCACGACAGCGAATCGGAATATCTCTGCTCGCGGCTGGTCAGCTACGTATCCACGATTGCAAAGGAGAAGCGCTTCGCCGAGTTGCTGCAGACAGGTAACGAGGAGTCGCTCCAGAAGGTGGCCGAGCCCGTTTTCCAGGATTTCGGCAAAAGGTACGTTCCGGTTATTTCGGTGCTGATCTATGACGGCAACGGGAAACTTAGATTTCACATGACGCCGCCATCCGTCCTGCATGACCCGGCGCAGTTCAAACCGAGCGTCGGCAAAGAGGTCTTCGCCACCAAGAAATATTCCTACGGATACGAGAGCAATATCGTCCCCCTCTACTTCTGCACGGTCCTTCCGGTGCGGGACGCTCAGGGCAATGTGGTAGGAACCATCGAGATCGGGGTCGACGTTTCATTTTTTCACTACAACCTCAAGTGGTTCTTCAGTGACGTCAGAACAGCCATCTTTTCCAGGGGCAAATTAATCGACAGTAGCAGTGGATTTAGGCCAAATTCAGCCGAGTTTGTCTATGACTACTACCGCAGGCTAAAAGCCAACGACGCCGAGTTCTTCAACCAGTTCAAGGACAGAATAGACTTCCGGCGGAGCAGAAACGACATACAAATCGGCGACAGGTACTACCTGGTCAGTACCTCCCAGGTCCTGCGCAACAACGCGGGTCGCGAAGTCGGCAAGTACCTCGTTGCCTACGACATGACCGAACTGCGGCTCCGGCACTGGGGCTATTTCTACGTCTGGTTGCTGTTCTTCGCCATCACCGCATGCGTCATGCTGTGTATCAACATGGTCGGGTTCAGAAAGTACGAGCGCATCATCACCGAGCAAGGCAACATGCTGGCCCAGCGCTCCAAACAGTGCGCCCTCGGCGAGATGCTGGGGCACATCGGACATCAATGGAGGCAACCGCTCTACAACCTGTCGCTGATCGTTCAGAACATCGGGTTGCAGAACCAGTTCGGCAAACTGGACGACACCCTGCTCAACAACCAGATCACGCAGGCGAACCAGAACATTCAATACATGTCGAACATCATAGATGACTGGCGATCGCTGCTGATGTCGGGCAGCAGCCGGACGATGATCGACCTGCAAGCATCGGTCGAGCGGGCCATCTCGATGGTCGCCCCGGTCATGGAACAAAGCCGGATCACCATCGACAACCGGATCACAGCGCCGGTGCATGCCATGGGCTTCGTCAACGACCTGGTGCAACTGACCATCAATGTGCTGTTGAACGCCCGGGATCAGCTATCCCTGGTGGCGGGCGACCGGTTCATCCTGCTTTCCTGCAGCGAGGAGGCGGGAGGCCTGGTGACCGTGACCTTCCAGGACAATGGGGGGGGGATTCCGGAGCATCTGCTCAAGCGTATCTTCGAGCCGTACGTGACCACCAAGGACAAGGGCGACGGCACGGGGCTCGGACTCTACCTGTGTCACCAGATCGTCAGCAATCTTGACAAGGGCAAGGTGTGGGCGGAGAACAGGTCCTTTGAGCTGCAGGGGAAAGACCTGCACGGGGCCTGCATCTGTGTGCAATTCGCCAGAATAACCGAAGGGGGATAATGTGAACGTAACCGCGTTGCAACAAATGACGATTCTTTTTGTGGATGACGAGGAGACGGCCAGAGAGCAGATGAAGCTGGTACTGAGCAGTTTCAGCAAAAACACGATCTGTGTCGGCAGCGCCGATGAGGCCCTGCATGCGCTGGAAGAGCATCACCCGGACATTGTGCTGACCGACATCCGCATGCCCGGCATGTCCGGTCTCGAACTGCTCAATGCCATAAAGCAGAAGATGCCGGCGGTTGCGGTGGTCATGGTTTCGGCCCATTCGGAGTCGGAGTACCTGCTCGACGCTTTCCGCTACAAGGCTGACGGCTACCTCTTGAAGCCGTTCAATTTCCACGACATGCTGGAGCTCCTTTCCGACCTGGCGATCAGGAAGGTAACCGAGGGGAAAGAGTCGAACAACGGGGTGGAAAAAAAGGAGTTCGTCCTCAAGATCCTGGATACCCTCGGTGGCAGGCGCGCCGAAATTATGGAGTACGTCCTGAACCACCTTGACGCGGACAACACGTTCCATGGCACGTACGACGAGGTGGCGGAGGCCCTGAGCGCCAGCAAACCGACCGTCGTCGCCACCTTCCAGATTATGCTGGAAAAGAACGTGCTGACCCGGATCAAGTACGGGACCTACCGGATGAACATGGATGTTTCGGAGTAACCCTCTTTCCGTGCCAACAGGTCAGTGGCACGCGTCTCAAGCCGGAGCCGTCGGTCGCTACGACACCGCACCTTGAAAAGCCGGATCGGCAACGACTTGATGAACTGCTGCGCCAAGTGAGCCAACTCCTCGTTACTGCGTCTTTCACGTAGAGATTAGGAATTGACAAGAAAACAGCGAAGGAATACGATGCACCCGCGTTCGACCGCGTCTTGGCGGCCCAAACATGGAGTGAACTGCTTTTTATGCAATGAATTGTTGAGCGGGGGATGCACCGATGGCAGCCGAAGTGCTTTTCGTGGATGACAACAAACTGATACTGCAGCACTCCATGGACCTGTTCAGGTCGCACGGCATCGAACTGCTCACCGCCGGGGACGCGGCGGAAGCCCTGGAGCTGTTCCGCCACCACGAGATAGCGGTAGTGGTCTCGGACAACCGGATGCCGGGCATGTCCGGCCTCGACTTTCTCTCCGAACTGCGCCAGCTTTCCCCGGACACCGTCAAGGTGCTCATCTCCTCCTACGTCGACCTCGCCACCGCACTAGCCGCCATCAACAGCTCGGAAGTGTTCCGCTACCTCTTGAAACCGTGGAAGGAACAGGAAATCCTGGACGTGGTACAGGAGGGGCTCAGGCGCTACCGGACCGTGCAGGCCATGAGGCGGGAGGACGAGGCGGTGCTGCGCTCCCTGGCCCAGACCATCGAGCTCAAGGACCCCAGCACTAAGGGGCATTGCGACCGGGTGGCGGTGTACGCCCTCCTGATTGCCGACGCGATGGGACTCTCCAAGGACATCCTGCGCCAGATCAAGTACGGCAGTTGGCTGCACGATTGCGGCAAGATTGGCGTTTCCGAGATGATCTTGAACGGCAGCGGCCGGCTCAACGATGACGAGTTCGAAACCATGAAGCTGCACACCGACTGGGGCGCCGACCTGGCGGAAAAGGCACGGCTCTCGGAACTGGCCAAGAACATCATCCGCCACCACCACGAGAAGTACGACGGGACCGGCTACCCGCTGGGGCTGAACGGGGAGGAGATCCCGCTGGAGGCGCGCATCGTCTCCGTGGCGGACATCTATGACGCGCTCACCATGGACCGCTCCTACCGCAAGCGCTATCCCGAGGCCGAGGCCCGGGAGATGGTGCGCTCGATGAGCGGGGCAGCGCTCGACCCGGGCATAGTGGAGGTGTTCCTGAAGGTGGTCCCGGAGGGAGCCCTCCCCTCTTCCGAGGAAGTGCTCGGGGAGGCCCCGCTGAACCAGATCGCCCCAAAAGAGGCAGACCTCAACCTCCTGCGCGCCTTGGCCTAGGGCGACTCATCTCCCCGCGACGGGGAACCATCTGCGCACCACGAAACTCTTGGCCCCGGCGCTCCCCTTAGGGAAGCTGTCCGCGGGCTTTCTCGTTTTCATGATCTGCCTGACCAGCTCGAGCCTGGGCGTGATCATCACCCCGCTGGGCTTCCCGCCGCACCCCATCCTGCTTTCGATGATGGAATCGTCATCCAGCACCACCATCACGTGTCCGTTCCAGACCAGGAGGTCCAGGGGCTTCAGTTTCGCCGCGATTAGCTCGGCGGTTAGCCCCGCCACCGGCACCGCCTCGCCGTAGCCGATCAGGGTCGACGTGTTGCGCGGGGTAAAGCCGTCGGTCGCCTGGTAGAGGAGCCCGGAGCAGTCCACCCCCGCCAGCGGGTCCCCCTGCGGGTAGTACTTGCGCAAAAGCGGAACACCGTCCTTCACGTTGCCCCCCCAGACGTAGGGCTTACCCAGCGCCGCCAACAGTCGTTTTTGGATCTCGGCCAGTTCCGGGAGGTGCGGGCGACGCTCCTTAGTGTCAGCCCCCGCCGCTTCAACGAAACGCGCGTCGATGAACAACCCCGTTTTGGAGTGATAGGGATAATCGTTGCTGGTCACCCGCAGTATCTTGACGCCGTTTTGCTCCAGTCCCCTCTCCACCGTAAAGAGGGTGCCCGGCAGGGCGACGAACTCAATCGGGCGCACCCCGCGACAGGGGTCGAGCTGCACCTTGCCGCTGAAGCTGCCAGCGAAATCGGGGGTGTTGAGCACCGGGGCGTAAGAGACGGCGACCACCTTTCTTAGAGAGGCACCGGAGGCGGTACGGTTGGAAATGGGAATGGCGACCAGGGCAAGGGCTATGACGGCAAGGAGAAGAGTCTTCATGACCTACCTCGTGTCAGGACCGGCGGGAGCGGCTTGGGGCCGGAACCCGGCCGGCAGAAGTGCGGCTGGGGCCGCGGGTTGTGGCGCGGACGGAACCGCGATCACTCGGCGAAGGCGGCGGCAAGCGGCATGAGATGCACCTCCGTCCCCTTCAAGAGCGGCAGCGCAAGCTTGATCCCCTTGGGCTCGTTACCGTTGCCGTGCACCAGGATGAAGCTGCCGCGGCGCGGTTGCTCCCCCTTGGCCAGCCAGGCGTCGGCGCCGATGGGTACCAGGGCAAGTTCGCCCAGCAGTTTCATCGCGGCGCCGTCGGAAACCAGCCCGGGAAAGCGGAAGAAGGGGGAAGGAACCAGGCCGCGTGCCAGGAGTTCCTGCTCCACCTGCAGCACCTCGGCGCGGAGGTCGGTGCCCGGTGCCAGCAGGAAGTTGTCGGCCAGGGGCGCCTTCGGATCGTAGTGGTGGTGCCAGGAGTGGTTCACCCAAGTGACCGCCAGCCTACCCGCCGCCACCTCCCCCTTCAGATAGGCGACTTCATCCGGGTGGGTCCCCAGCCAGAGCCCGGTCACCATGACGGCCACCGGGACCGCCTTGCCGTGGCCGAGTGCCTCGGCGACCTCGAACAGCTCACGCTCGAAGGGGCGCTTCGAGGGGCAGAGATCGACGGTGAGGAAAAAGCCGTCAACCGCGGAATCGGCGCGGGTGGCGCCCCCGTTTTGCAGCCGGTACGGGGGAGCGGTGTAGCGCGTGACAGCGCGGCCCAGCCGCGTGGCGTGGAAGTCTTCCTCCTTCCGGGGGACCAAGTCCGCTGCCGGGAGGTCATAGCTCTGCAGGGTTGCGGCATCGACCACCAGCCGGTGCGGAACCCCTTCCTCCTTGAAGCTCCTGACGGCCCACAGCGCCCGGCCGTTACGGTCGACAACCGGCTCGCGCAGGGCGCGGTATTCGGTAATCTGCCGGGCATGGGCGGCGTGGGGCGCGGCAATGTACAACGGGAGGAAAAGAAGCAGGAAACGAAGAAGACGCATGGCGGACTCGGGGCTCAGTGCGGGCGGCCGCGGGTGCGGCGCTAGGCCAGCACCGAGCGGAGCGCGGCATCGATCTTGTCGACGTCGACGCGGGTATTGAAGCAGGGGCCGAAGGGGCGATCGTTGAGTACCCCGATCACCGGGAGGGGGTAGCAGTCCTTGATGCCGGAGGTGAGATCACGTTCGCAAGCGACCGCCAGGACCAGCTTGGGGCGCTTCTCGATGATGACCTTGCGCGCCAGCGTACCGCCGGTCGCCACGGAGATGTCGACACTGTACTTGCGGGCCAGGTCGGCTAGCCCCATGATGTCGCAGCGACCGCAGCGCAGGCACTTGTCGATTTCGCCGGTGACCTTGATCTCGCACTCGGCGAGCTGCAGGCAGTGGGGGAGCAGGATCAGGATCCGGTCCGCCTTGATCTTCAGACGTTGGGAAACCACCAGGGAGTTGTTCATGGCCACGAAGGACTGGCGGATGGTGTCCTTGGAGATGCCGCACAGCCTGCCGATCTGCTCGATAAGCGGGAGCAGGAACTTGATCACCACCCCGCGCATGAACTTCGTGCCAAGGATGTCCTTCCCAAGGGCAGTAGTGAGCACCAACAGGACGGTCCCCAGGACGGCGATGCCGGAGAGGACGGCGAAAACCATCCCTACCACGCGCGGCAGGTCCGGGTGGATGTTGGCCAGGCCCATGGTCGGGATGTACCACCCCAAGTAGATGAGCCCCACCACCAACAGGCAGGTCACCCCCATTAAGGCCACGAAGAGCCGCTTCTGGGGCGGCTTCTGATATGCGCCCTTATGCCCCAACTGCGCCATCCTTCCTGCCCAGCAGCGAACCGGCCGGCACTTTGTACCCGGCGAGGAAATCACCGGCGGCCATCCGTTTCTTCCCTTCCAGCTGCAGCTCGCGGATCAGCAAGCTCCCCTCGCCGCAGGCGACCTCGATGCCGTCGCGGCCGGCGGAGACCACCTCGCCCGGCGTACCGGTTCCGGCGGCGGTCTGCACCTTGTACACCTTCAACAGCTTATCGTCGAGGTAGCTGAAGGCGCCGGGCCACGGGGTCATGCCGCGCACCTGGTTCTTGATGTCGCGGGCGCTCCTGGTCCAGTCGATGAGGCCGTCCTCTTTCTTCATCATCGGGGCGTAGCAGGTGAGCGAGTCGTCTTGCTTCTCCGGGGTCAGTTCCCCGGCCACCAGCCGGTCCAGGGTCTGGGCCAGCAGTTCCGCGCCCAGCAGCGACATGCGGTCGTGCAGGCTCTGGGTGTCCTCGTCCGGGTCGATCGGGGTGGCGCTCTTCAGGAGCATGTCGCCGGTGTCGAGGCCGACGTCCATCATCATGGTGGTCACCCCGGTCTCATCCTCGCCGTTGATGATGCACCAGTTGAGCGGCGCGGCGCCACGGTAGCGCGGCAGAAGCGAGGCGTGCACGTTGATGCAGCCGTGTTTGGGGATGTCCAGAAGCGCCTTGGGGAGGATCTGCCCGAACGCGATCACGACGATCAGGTCCGGCTCCAGGGCGCGGATCTGCTCGATGGACTCCGGCAGGCGCACCTTCACCGGCTGCAGCACCGGGATGCCGTGCTGTTCGGCCACCACCTTCACCGGCGGCGGCAGAGTCTGCTGCCCCCTCCCCTTGGGACGGTCGGGCTGGGTGACCACGGCCACCACGTTTTCACCGCGCTCGATCAGGGTGCGCAGGGTCGGGCAGGCGAATTCGGGGGTTCCCATGAAGATAATGCGCAAACCGGTCATCGAAGCTGCTCCTTTGCCTCTTCCTGGGCGCGCTGGTAGCGCTTGCGGAAAATCCCCTTCTTGAGCGGGGAGAGGTGGTCTATGAAGAGGACGCCGTCCAGGTGGTCGATCTCGTGCTGGAAAGCGATGGCCAGGAGGTCGTCGGCGCGGATCACCACCTCTTCACCATCGAGGTTCAGCATCTTCACCACCACGCGGGCATGGCGACGCACGTTGGCCGAAAACTTGGGTACCGACAGGCACCCCTCCTCCTCGTAGGCCTCGCCTTCGGCATGGACGATCTCGGGGTTGATGGCGACAATCAGCTCGGGGCTCTCGTCCTGGCTCGAAACGTCGATCACCACGATGCGTTGGTGCACCCCGATTTGGGGGGCGGCCAAGCCGACACCGGGGGCGTCGTACATGGTCTCGGCCATGTCCCGCACCAGCTCGCGGGTCTTTTCGTTGATCACGGTAACCGGCAGGGAGCGTTTCTTCAGCTCCGGATCCGGATAGGTCAATATTTTTCGCAGCATATGTCCGTCCTTTGCTTTGGGGCTATCCGAGTCACTATACTAAAGGTATTAGGGAAAAATCAACGACATACTCATGAGGGAGGGAGCGTTACGGGACCGCCGAGCAGCACCGCCTCGCGTCAAAATCCCGGCGTTCGGGGGGCAAAGTCAAAATCACGACGGTCAAAAAAACCGTTTCTGCCGGACCTACTCCTGCAATTCCGGAAACTTAACGGCAGGGAACACCTCTTGCTTGTTACAAGGCGCGACAGGCAACCGCAGGGGGAAAACATGAGGCAGCACGCAGTGGCAGCATCGACAATATCCAACGCAGGGAAAACGGCAGTGCCCCCCCTTCTTTCAGCAGCAGCCCTGCCGCATCTCTTGGCCCGTGGGCGCTCCGACGCACCGTCCCGTATGCCGGCCAGGCGCCCGCGCCGCCTCTGGGGGCGCGAGGACGGCTTCACCATGGCGGCTCCCCGCTAGCCCCCCCTGAACACCACTAGACAATTCTGGTAGACACCCCACCATTGCGGCACTAGCGCCGCGTCACCAGTCTTTGCCCGAGAAGGCGCGCCTTGTCCAGCACCCGCTGTCCGGCATCCTGGCGTTCTTCCTTCGCCGCGAGCCCCACGAACACTGTCCCCACGCACGTGGCTCCCAGCAGTTCCGCGCTCTGCTTCAGCGTCTTCACGACCGGCGTGAACAGCCGCGCCAGAAAGCCCGGTGCCGCGCTCGCCGCCACCAGCACCGCCCGCCTCGGTTTCTCCTTGCTGCGCACCTTGGGAGCGGGCACTCCCCAGGGCCAGTAGGCGTAGCAGACCAGCCGCTCCACGAAACGCTTGGTCAGCGCCGTGACCGAGCCGAAGTTGGTTGGCGAGGCAAGTACCAGCGCGTGGCACCCATCCACCAGATCGAGCACCCGCGCCATCTCGTCGGCGATGGGGCAGATGCCGCGCGCGCCTCCCGGCGACTGGGTGCAGAGCCGGCAGTTGGTGCAGAACTCGACGTGGGTATCGAGGAGGTAGACCTTCTCGACCTGCGCGCCGGCATCAGTCGCCCCGGCGAGGACCGCGTCCACCACCTGGTCGACCATGCCTCCCTTGCGGTAGCTTCCTACGATGGCGACCACCTTTACTGCGTCACCCATTACGCCTCCGACAGCCAACCTACCCGCGGCACGGGTACCCGCCGCACTCCTGCTCGGGCAACGCCCTCACCCCTGCCCCTCTCCCGGAGGGCGAGGAAAAACAATCGGCGGCAGGGACTACTTAAGCAGGGACTACTTACTTTACGTCCGCTTCCCGCGCCGCCTGTTCGGCCTGCGCCTTGCGCTCCAGCTTTCTCCTGCGGCGCCCGCCCAGGAAGGATTCCTCGATCACGATGAAAACGAACAGCACGATAAAAAGGGCGAAGATGACGCCCAGGATCTTGAACAGCAGGGTCATGTTGCAGTTGCTCCTTACCTAGTTGCGGTTGCCCGGGGAGCCGGACCGGCTGGCTACTATACCGATCCGGAACAGGGTGTCAAGGCAAACCCGCTAGCCGTTGCCGGTGAGCTTCTTCCAGCCGCTGCCGGCCAGCTCCAGCACCCCGTCCATGGTGCGCCGGTAGAACTTCTTGACCGGGATGCGGTTCACCAGGATCTCCTCGCCGCTCTTCTCCAGGCTCACCGACTCCCCGGATTTCAGCTGCACGATCTCGGCGTAGTGCTCGCCGCCGACGCCGAACAGGAAGGAGTGGCGCTGGCCGTGGGCCAGGCACGAAACGATCAGGATGATCCCTTCCGGGTCACCGGTCTTGAAGTCGAAGCGGGTAGTGGCGGCGACGAAGCGCCCCTGCACCGGCTCGCCGTTCAACAGTTCGTTAACGCTCAGGTTCTTGGGCTTCATGCGCCCCAAAGGCGGCAGCCCCCACGGGGAGATATCGGGGTGGGAGCGCTGGCGGTAATGGCTGGTGCGCTCCAGCAGGGTCACCACGTTGTTGTTGATCGGCCCGCCGATGGAATGGGCGAGCCCCATCTGGAACCTGCCGCCAGTGATCAGGCGGTGGTTCTCGACGATCTGGATCATGCCGGTGGCGCCCAGCGGGTGGCCGCGCCCCTTGAGGCCGCCGGTGATGTTGGTGGGGAAGCTGCCAAACTCGCCGGTCAACTCGTCGTTCAAAAGCGCCTCGAGGATGCGGCGCCTGGGAACGAAGCCGAGGTCCACCATGTTGATGGGACCGAAGCCGTTAAAGGGGTCGTGCATGTTGACGTGGATCTTGCCGGCGAAATCGGTGATCTTTCTGATGCCGGCCATGGCGTAGGCCTCCGCGGCGGCGCGCACCGTGGCGGGGAAGCTGTGAAAGTAGGGGCGGTCGGCGATGGTGGGGATGTCGGTGGCGCTCCCCACCCCGGAGACGATCACCTCGTGCGGGGTCGCGGAGAGGAGCACCGCGGCCACCCCGTCGGACATGGGGCAGAAGTCGTGGTAGCGCAGGGGCCACCAGTAGCGGTAGTTCTTGCCGGTGACGATCTGGCGGTAGTACTCCTCAAGCGGAATCTCGAAATTGAGGTGGGCGTCGGGGTTCCTAGCGGCGAAGCGGTGCGCCCTCTGGGTCAGGAGCGCGGAGAAGGCGGTCCACTCTTCGGTGGAGAGCTTCAACCGCTCGATCAGCGAGCGGGCCACCAGGGCGCCGCAGGCGGGCATGGAGAGACCGAACTCCGCCTCGTCCTTATCGATCACGCCGGCGACGATGCGGGTCGCCTGGCCGGTGGAAACGTCGCTCATCTTCTGGATGCCGATGGCGAGCACGTGGTCGCAGCGCCCGGAGGCAATCTGCAGGTAGGCGTACTCCAACGCCGAGGCGCCGGAAGATGAGGCGGTGTCGATCAGCACCGACTTGGCCCCGGAGATGCCGAGCACGCCGGCGATCTTGGCGGCGGTGTTGTCCACCCCGGAGAAGGCGACCGGGTTCTGGCACCCGACCACGACGGCACCCACCTCGGAGCGGCGGATCCGGCTCCCGGCGAACACTTCCCCCGCCTTTTCGGCCATCTCCAAGAAGCTCAGCGCCTCACGCTCGCGACCGTTGTAGCGCCCCACAGGGGCGGCATACGAGGAGGCGACGTACACCTCCCTGGGTTTGAATTGCTGCGTCACGGATCCCTCCTGCAACGGGCGTCCCGCCGCCGTGCGGCGGCGGAATAGCCTTGCCAGCGCCCGCCCACTCTGCTATGTATTAGAACGCTGTCACAACATATCACTCAAGGTGGTTTTCATGGTAGAGAAAATTAAGAATATTGTTGTATTTGTCAAGGACATCAAAGCCGCGCGCCGTTTTTATCGTGAGCAGCTGGGCCTTGCGGCCGGGCAGGAGACCGAGTACATGATGGAGTTTCTCCCCGCCGAGGGAACCGGCCTGGGTGTGTCGCTCGCCATGCACGAGGCGGCGCAGAAGCTGGTCGGTCGCCACACCGGCATCACCTTCACGGTCAAGGGGCTCGAGGAGCTCTACGCAAAGCTCACCCGCGAGGGGGTCCGCTTCACCGAGCCGCTGGAGAAAAGCCCGTGGGGCAAAATGGCGGTTGTCGCCGATCCGGACGGCAACGAATTCGCCCTGGTGGAAATGTGAAAAAGGTTCTGACCGCCGCCCTGCTCCTTTTGGGCGCCGGCTCGGCGGCCCTGGCCGCCCTCCCCACGCCGCGCCCCTACAGCGGGTGCGGCGTCCTGATCCTCAAAGAGGGGACGGGATGGCCACTGGAGAGCATCGCGCTGTACCAGGAACCCGGCGTGCAGCGGGTCGCCGAGACGAGGCCCCAGGCGCTGCCGCGCCTGTCCGGAGATGACGCGGAGCCGCTTTTGGCGGCGAGCGAGCGGCGCGGCGACTGGGTCAGGGTGGCGCTGGACGAGGCAGGGCGTCAGGGGTGGCTGGCAAAGGCGCGCGGCTGGGAGTACCGCGAGTGGCGAGATTTCCTCCCCGGGCGCACGGTGCGCCTGCTCCCGGGCCTGAAAAAAGAGTGGTACCAGCTGCGGCTGGCACCCGGCGGCGACGCGAGCGCCGCCCCGCCGCTGTCCCGGGACCGGGAGGTCAGGGTGCTCGAAGTGGAAAAGGAGTGGGCCAGGATCGAGACACCGGCCGGGTGGCTGCGCTGGCGCGACCCCGACGGCCGGCTCACCGTCTCACTTAAGTACGACACAAAACAGAAAAACCATTGACATTGATATCCCTGCATGTTATTTGAGGCGTCATGTATACTAACAACGTTACATCACGTGGCTCCGTCCACGCGGCAGCAGCGGCCAGACCCTTTTAGAGCCGCCACTGCTGATTAGAAAATTAGATTTCTACTGAAGGCCGTGGGGGACCCCCACGGCCTTTTTTTATACAAAATTCGCTTTAGTCCGGCAGATACATACACATCAGGGGGAAAAGAATGCGCAACGAAATAGTCACTCCCGGCGCGGGAGAACTGACCTACGAAATCCGAAACATCGTCACCGTAGCCGAAAAAGTGCAGCGCCTCGGGGTGAAGATCAACTGGGAAAACATTGGAGACCCTATCGTCAAGGGTGAGACCATCCCGCTCTGGATGAAGGAGATCGTAGCGGCCGAAGCGATGCACGACGAGAGCTACGCCTACTGCCCCACCCGCGGTGTGCTGGAGACCCGCGAGTTCATCTGCAGCATCACCAACAAGCGGGGCGGCGCGCAGATCACCCCGGATGACATCATCTTCTTCAACGGCCTGGGCGACGCTATCGCCAAGGTCTACGGGAACCTCAGGGCCGAAAGCCGCGTGCTGATGCCGTCGCCGACCTACACCACCCACTCCATCGGCGAAGCCGCCCACGCCAACGCGGTCCCGGTCTGCTACCGACTGAAGCCCGAGGACAACTGGTACCCGGACATGGAAGACCTGGAGTGCCACGTCAAGTACAACCCGCAGATCTCGGGCATCATGCTCATCAACCCGGACAACCCGACCGGCATGGTCTACCCCCCCGAGGTGCTCAAGCAGATCGTGGCTATCGCCAAGAAGTACGACCTGTTCCTGATCGCCGACGAGGTCTACAGCAACATCGTCTATAACGGCGAGCACACCGTTCCCATCTCCGACGTGATCGGCGAGGTGCCGGCCATCGCCATGAAGGGGATCTCCAAGGAACTCCCCTGGCCCGGCTCGCGCTGCGGCTGGATCGAGGTCTACAACGGCGAGCGCGACTCGCGCTTCAAGAAGTTCGTCAACTCCATCCTCTCCTCGAAGATGAACGAGGTCTGCTCCACCACGCTGCCGCAGCGCTGCCTGCCGGCCGTGATGAAGCACCCGGAGTACCATAACTACCTGAACGAGCGCATCGGCCGCTACGAGAAGATGAGCAACATCATGTACGACGCGCTGTCCAAGATCCCGGAACTGTCGGTGAACCGCACCAACGGCGCCTTCTACATGGCGGTCCCTTTCAAGCCCGGCGTCCTGAACAACACGCAGAGCCTGCCGATCCAGAACCCGGACATCCGCGCGCTGGTGGAAGGGATCGTGAACCAGCCGGGTGTTGCGCCGGACAAGCGCTTCGTCTACTACATCCTGGCCCACACCGGGATCTGCGTGGTGCCGCTCTCCTCCTTCAACACCGAACTGCTCGGCTTCCGCGTCACGCTGCTGGAGCGCGACGAGGAGGAGTGCCGCAAGATCTACCGCACCCTGACCGACAACATCGCCGCCTACCTCGCCTCCTAGCGAGGGAGCGGCTTCCCCCCTCTCTGTCCCTCCCCCTCCGGGGGGAGGGAACCTCCTCGACCGTCTCCCCAGCGCCCTCCCTTCGGACCTCCCGCCTTCCCTCGTGTGCTGCCACAGGGGAGACCTCTGCGCTCCTCTCCCCTGCGGCACCCCTTTTTTACCGCAAGTGGACGTCCACATTGACTATTGAGCTGCAGTTATGCTATCCATTCTCCATTTGGGCAACATCCTCATCACCTTAGGGGTTCAGATGGCCTCGGTTGCACCGGAAAGAAAGCGGTCGGCGGCAAACGCCCGCGGCGTGGCACATGCTTAGCGGCATAACTGGCAGCGTCGAACCGGATATCGCCCCTGACACCTTCGAGGTCATCGGGCGCATCCTGAAAGCCCGCTCGGGGTTCACCCTGGACGGCTACAAGGACAAATGCGTCAAGCGGCGCATCCACATCCGCGTCCGCGCCACCCACTCCCCCTCCCCCGAGGCGTACGGCGAACTCCTTACCCAGAGCACGGCGGAACAGGACCACCTGCTCCGGGTGCTTACCATTCACGTTTCCCACTTCTTCAGAAATCCCACCGTCTTCGAAAAGCTGGGCAGCGAGATCCTACCTGAGCTGCTCGAGCGGTGCGATCAGGTGCGAGCCATCAGCGTCGGTTGTGCCGGCGGGGAGGAGCCCTATACACTGGCGCTGCTCATAAAGGAGCGTTTCCCCGAGGCGGCCGACGCGGGACGGGTCACCATACTCGGGGTGGACGTGGACAGCGGCATCCTGGAGCAGGCGCGGGAAGGGGTGTACCATCCGGACCGGCTGGCGGAGGTCTCACCCGAGCTTTTGGAGCGCCACTTCTCCCCCGAGGGGGGACGCTACCGCCTGAGGAGCGAGATTCGCAGCCACGTCCTTTTCGAGCACGCGGACCTGAACCACCGGCAGGGGTGGGACCCCTGCGACCTGATCCTCTGTCGCAACGTGCTGATCTATTTCGAGAGGGAGCGGCAGGAGACCATCCTGAACGGTTTCGCCGACGCCCTTTCCCCCGGAGGCTACCTGGTGCTGGGCAAGGCCGAGACCCTTTTCGGCACCGCCCGCAAGCGCTTCCGGACCATTTGCCCGGTGGAGAGGATTTACCGGGCCCTGTAGCCCCACCGATTTTCGAGCAGGAAAAGGAGCACGCCCACTATGTACATCCAGATCGGCTACAAGTTCATCCTCGGCTTTCTGGCCGTGGTCGCCGCTGTCGTCTTCGTTCCTTCCGCCGTGCAGCACCTGCAGTACTCACCGGAGCTTACCAGCGTCCTCTCCTACACGGTGGCGCTTACCGTGGGTCTCATCCTGGGTTCCTTCTTCTCCCGGAGCTTCACCAAAAACATCTCCCTTCTGACCGGCGCCACCGAGGCCATCAGCCAGGGGGACCTCTCCCGGGACCTGGAGTTTCCGGCCACCCGCTTCCCCGACGAGACCCACTCCATGGCGGTCTCAATCAACACCATGCAGGAGAACCTACGCACCCTGGTGCGCCAGATCAGGCAGACCTCGGAACAGGTCTCCGAGTCCTCGCGCACCCTCTCATCCAGTGCCCTGGAGATCAACGCCTCTACCGAGGAGGTGGCGCAGGCTATCGAGAGCATCTCGGGCGGCGCCGAGAACCAGGCCGAGATGCTGGCCAAAAGCGCCAAGGTGATCCACGAGATGGCGATCTCGGTGGACCTGGTGGCACGGCGAGCCAAGGAGACGGCCAAGGCGGCCCGGGAGACCAGCCTCACCGCGCAAAAGGGGGGCGAGCTGGCCACCGACTCGGTGGAGCGGCTGAAGAGCTTCTTCGACTCCGTGGAACTGATCAGCATGCAGTTCATGGATCTAAACGGTAAGCTGCAGCAGGTGGGCAAGATCGCCGACTTCATCGTGGAGATGTCGCGGCAGACCAACCTGCTCGCCCTGAACGCCTCCATCGAGGCGGCCCGCGCCGGTGAGTACGGCAAGGGGTTCGGCGTGGTGGCCGAGGAGGTGAGAAAGCTCGCCGACGGCAGCGCCAAGAGCGCCACCGAGATCGTGGAACTGATCGACCTGGTCAAGGTAGAAAGCCGCAGGGTGCAGGAAACCATCACTGACAGCTCGCGCGGCATCATCGTGGGAAAGAAGAACCTCGACACCACCGCGGACGCCTTCAAGGAGATCTTGGCCACCGTCGTCGAGACCGAGAGGAAGGCCAACTCCATCGCCGACCTGTCCCAGATGCAGACCACCGGCGCAGCCAAGATGGTGAGCATGGTAGACGAGATTGCCAAAGTGGCCGAGGACAACGCGGCCTCCACCGAGGAGGTTTCCGCCGCCACCGAAGAGCAGCACTCGGCCATGCAGGAGATGGTGTACCAGACCCAGGAGCTCGCGAAGCTCGCCGACGAGCTGCTGCGCTCCGTGGAGCGCTTCCAGGTCGAGCCTGAGACCGCACCGGAGCCCGAGGCGTGACCGCCGAACGCCTGCTCCTGTTCAGCGCGGCGCGGCAGCTGTTCGCCCTGAACCTGCAGGAGGTCTGCGAGGTGATGGAGCCGCAACAGTGCTATCCCTTTGCAGGAGCGCCGCCGCACTACCAGGGTCTGATCAATTTCCACGGCAATCTCACGGCGCTGGTGGACCTGGCCGGCTACCTTCGCCTGCAGGGGCGCCCGGTACCCGGTAAGATCCTGGTGATCGACACCAGGCTCGCCCACCTCGCCCTCAAGGTGGAGGCGGTAGGATCTATCCTTGATGCCAGCAGCATCACCGGCGCGAGCTCCCACGAGGACCCGCTCACCGAGGCGCTGCTCGAGACGCCGCAGGGGAGCGTTCGGCTGCTCCGCCTGGAGGCGCTTTTAAATGGCCTGGAGGAGGAGCTGCAGGAATGCGCCCCCAACAATGCCAAACCAGGAGGTAGCTGATGGCCTTGAAGGTCATGATAGTTGACGACTCCCTGTTCATGAGGAAGATGCTGCGCGACATCCTCGTGGAAGAGGGTTACGAGATAGCCGACGAGGCAAGCGACGGCGTGGAAGCCGTGCAGAAATACAAGGAGTGCCTCCCCGACCTGGTCACCCTGGACATCGTGATGCCCAACAAGACCGGCATCGAAGCGCTGCAGGAGATCATGGCCTACGACGCCGGTGCCCGGGTGGTGATGTGCTCCGCCATCGGCCAGGAGGCGCTCACCACCGCCGCGACCAACGCCGGCGCCAAGGCTTTCATACTGAAGCCGTTCAATCCCGAGCTGGTAACCCGGGTGCTCAGGGAAGTGGCCCAGGGGTAACCGAATGGACATGTCGCAGTACAAGGCCCTCTTCCTCTCGGAATCCCGGGAGTACCTGCGCACCATCGCGGAGCAGGTAGTGGCCCTCGAGCAGTCACCCGGGGAGCGCAGCGCCGTGGACGCCTTGTTTCGCGGTGCCCACTCGCTCAAGGGGATGGCTGCCTCCATGGAGTACGGCGACGTGGTGGTGGTGGCCCACAGCATGGAAGACCTGATGGCGCGCGTGCGCGACGGGGCGGTCCCGTTCATCGCCGACGTAGCCGATCTGCTGCTGGAGGGGGTGGACCTGATCGACGTGCTGCTCCAGGACGTGGAGCAGGAGCGTCCGTCCACCCTCCCCACCGGCGACTATGCACAGCGGCTGGCGATCTACACCCCGGCGCCCCCCAAGGCGCCCCCGGCGGTGCCCAAAGCGGGCTCGGCCGACCACGCGGAGCCGCAGGGACCTGCGGCCACCAACGCAGTACCCGCACCCCACTCCGCTACATCCAGCGCGGCTGCGGACGCTGCCCCCCCTGCCGCCGCCGAGGCGGAAAAAGCCAAGGAACCGGCCGGCGAGGCGGGGGGCACGGTGCGGGTCAAGACCGAGTTGCTCGACCACCTGATCAACCTCACCGGCGAACTGGTAACCAACAAGCAGCGCCTCTTGACCATCGCCGGCGAACTCGCCTCCCCGCCACTGAACGACGCCATCTCGGAAACGGCGAAGCTGTTACGCTCCCTGCACGACGAGGTGATGAAGGTGCGCCTGATGCCGTTCGAGGCGATCAGCGACCGTTTCCAGCGATCGGTGCGCTCGGTGGCCAAGAAAAGCGGCAAAGAGATCCTCTTCGAGCTGACCGGCCGTGAAATCGGCCTCGACCGCGGGATGCTGGAGCAACTCGTCGATCCCCTGAACCACATCCTGAGAAACGCCGTGGACCACGGCATCGAGGAGAGCGGCGAGCGGGAACGGGCCGGCAAGCCGGCGCGGGGGACGGTGTGCCTCGCGGTGACCCGGGACCGGGACCGCATCCAGATCACGGTACGCGATGACGGCAGGGGCATGGAGCCCGCGACCATGATCGCCGCAGCCGTCGCAAAGGGTATCCTGACACCCGAAGAGGGAGAGCTCCTCTCGCCGCGCCAGGCGCTCATGCTCTCCTGCATCCCCGGCTTCTCCACGGCCAAGGAAGTGACCGACCTCTCCGGACGCGGGGTCGGGATGGACGCGGTCAACGCCGCCATCCAAAAGCTTGGCGGTACCCTGGGCATCGAGTCTGAGCCGGGCGTTGGCACCACCATCACGCTCAGGCTCCCGCTCACCATCGCCATCATTCACGCCCTCGTGGTGCAGGTGGGCCAGGTGAAGGCCGCCATCCCCGTGAACGCGGTGCAGCGCACCGTAGAGCTGTCCCGGCGCCAGATCGAGACCATGGGCAAGCGGCAGATTTTCCAGCTCGACGGTGAGGCGATCCCGCTGTTGTCGCTGAACCGGGTGCTGGGGTTGCCGCTGGGGCGCTTCCCGGACGGCATCCTCCCCCTGTTCGTGACCGAGGCGCGCGGGCGCCGGGTCGGCATCGTGGTGGACCGACTCCTGGGCCAGCACGAGCTATTTGTTAAGCAACTGGGGCGACCACTTTCCAAGTTGGCCGGCGTGGCCGGCGGCGCAACCCTGGGCGACGGCGAGATCGTCGCCATACTCGACTTGGCCGGGCTGCTGTAAAGCCTGCCAACCGTTTCCCGTTCCTTACCAGCCGTTCCCACCGGGGCCGGCTCACCTGCGGAGGCTTGTATGGCCAACCATGACCTGCACGATGGCGAACTGAACGCCCTCACCCACGTGTGCAACACCGGCATGCAGCATGCCGCCGTCGCCCTGTCCCAGTTGATGGGCAAAGGAGTGAGTATCCAGGTGCCCCGGCTCCAGGTGCTGGATGGCTCGGGCGTGTCGCACCTGCTCGGGTCGCAGGAGGTAACTGCGCTGCAACTGCAGATTCTGGGCAACGTGCGCGGCAGCATCCTGATCCTGCTCATCCGTGAGAACGCGCAGCGCATCCTGGAGCTGCTGCTGGGTCACGGGCCCGCGGAAGGAGAACCGCTCTCCGAGATGGAGCGGGCCACACTGATGGAAGTTGGCAACATCCTCGCCTCGGCCTGCCTCAACGCCTTGGGCAACTCGCTCAAGATGACCCTGCTACCCTCGGTCCCGGCCTTGAGCACCGGCCTGGGAAGCGATATCCTGTCCCGCGCCCTGGAGCGGGGTGACAGCGACGAGGCGGTGGTGATGATCGACGCCATGTTCTCGGTCTCCGATTCGCTCTGTGGCGGCAGCATCTTCCTCATTCCCGCGCCCGCCTCGCTAGGGGCCCTGTTGGGCGCGCTGGAGCAATGAAAAGGTTGCACGTTACCCGGTTGTATGTCAGAATGCGCGGTCAAACTGTCGCCACTTAGGCACTTTGAGGGTCCCGAGCTTCAGCCCGAGACCTTCACTACTTTCAGAGGTCGAAGATATGAAAATCGCCAGAAGCGTCGTCCTGTGTCTCACCCTGATCGCCCTCAACGCCGGCGTATCCTTTTGCGCCGAGCTCCCCCAGGTAGTGCGCACCATCGAGCAGGGATACGGCTCGCTGAACGACCTGCAGGCCGACTTCAGCCAGAGAAGCAGTATCAAGGTTATGAAGCGCGAGGAGAAGGGTGCCGGCGAACTGCTGCTGAAAAAGGGTGGCGGCAAGGAGTCGATGTTCCGCTTCAACTACACCAAGCCCAAGCAGCAGATCGTCTCCAACGGCAAAACGGTGTGGTACTACATCCCGGACCAGAAGCAGGTCATGGTGATGGACCTGGCGCAGCTTTTGGAGGCGAGTAACGGCATCGCCATGAACTACCTCTCCGGCCTGGGGCAGGTTTCCAAGGACTTCAGCATCGCCTTCGCCGCCGAGCAAAAGGACAAGAACGGCAACTACCAGCTGGAGCTCACCCCGCACAAGAAGAGCCCAGCCATGGCCAAGCTTCTCCTGACCATATCCGGCGACGCGGTGGAGAGCTTTGTCGCCAAGGGGCACCCCGGTACGCCGTTCCCCGTGCTCTCCTCCACGGTGGTCGACCAGACCGGCAACACCACCAGGATGGACTTCAGCAACGTGAAGACCAACCGCGGCATCTCCAGCGGCAAGTTCAGTTTCAAGATCCCCTCGGGGGTGCAGGTCATTAAGAGATAAAGCAGGTCAAGGTTAAGGTTGAGGTTAAAAAAGGCTTCTGCGTTTCCTCAATCTCAACATCAACCTGCATTTTTAGGGGGTTTTATGCCGTCATTCGACATCGTTTCCAAGGTTGACCTGCAGGAGGTCGACAACGCCATCAACCAGACCGTGAAGGAGATCGGGCAGCGCTACGACTTCAAGGGGTCCAAGAGCGAGGTGACCCTGGAGAAGGAAAGCATCAAGGTCCTTTCCGAAGACGACTTCAAGCTCAAAGCGGTCATCGACATCCTGCAGTCCAAGTTCGTCAAGCGCAACATCTCGCCCAAGGCGCTGCAGTACGGCAAGGTGGAGCAGGCCTCCGGCAGCATGGTGCGCCAGATCATCACCCTGCAGATGGGTATCTCCAAGGAGAAGGCCAAGGAGATCGGCGCCGTCATCAAAGAAACCAAACTCAAGGTACAAAGCCAGATCCAGGACGACCAGGTCCGGGTTACCGGCAAGAACATCGACGACCTCCAGGAGGTGATCCGGGTCCTGAAAGGGAAGGACCTCGACATCGACATGCAGTTCGTCAACTTCAGAAGCTGATCAAGAGGGGATTTTTTTTGAACCAGAAGATTAAGGAAAAAGTGAGCCTGGTGAGCCTGGGCTGCCCGAAGAACCTGGTGGACGCCGAGGTAATGCTGGGCTACCTCTCCAAGGACGAGTACGAGGTTACCACCGATGAGATGCAGGCGGACATCATCGTGGTGAACACCTGCTCCTTCATCAAGGAGGCCAAGCAGGAGAGCATCGACACCATCCTCGACCTGGCCGATAGAAAACACGACGCGCGCTGCAAGCTGCTCATCGTGACCGGGTGCCTGCCGCAGCGCTACCAGGAGGAGCTCGCCAAGGAACTCCCCGAGGTGGACATCTTCATCGGCACCGGCGACTATCCGCGCATCGCGGAGATCATCGCCGAGAAGAAAGGGACCGACTCCCAGCTCTGCTACACCGGCGATCCCAACTTCGTCTACAACGACGAGTTGCCGCGCCTGCAGTCCTCGCCGCACTACACGGCCTACCTGAAGATCGCCGAAGGGTGCTCCAACAACTGCTCCTACTGCGTCATCCCGGCCCTGCGCGGCGCGCACCGCTCCCGCCCCTTTGCGACGCTGATGGCCGAGGCCAAGTCGCTGGTCGCGGCGGGGGTGAAAGAGCTGAACCTGATCGCCCAGGACATTACCGCCTACGGCCGCGATCTTCCGGAGCAGCCGAGCCTTGAACTCTTGGTGCAGGAACTGGCCAAGTTAGAGGGGCTCAAGTGGATCAGGCTCCTCTACGCCTACCCGGACGGGGTCAGGGACTCGCTGATCGATCTGATCAAGAACGAGCCCAAGGTGTGCAAGTACCTGGACCTCCCGATCCAGCACATCTCCGACCCGGTGCTGAAGAACATGAAGAGGAGAAGCGGCGAGGCGGACATCCGCACCTTGATCACCAAGCTGCGCCGCGAGATCCCGGACATTGCCATCCGCACATCGCTCATCGTCGGCTTCCCCGGCGAGACCAACGACGACTTCAAGAAGCTGTTGCAGTTCGTCGAGGAGACCCGCTTCGACCGCCTCGGCGTCTTCTGCTACTCCCGTGAGGAGGGAACCCCGGCGGCGGATATGTCGGACCAGGTTTCCGAGCGTATCAAGCGCGAGCGCCACAAGAAGCTGATGCGCACCCAGGCCCGGGTCTCCTTCAAGCACAACCGCACCCTGGTCGACAGCGAGGAGGACGTGCTGGTCGAGGGGTACAGCGAGGAAACCGAGCTCCTGCTCAAGGGTCGTTCTTCGCGCCAGGCACCCGATGTGGACGGGCAAGTGTACATCACCGCGGGCAACGCCAACGTCGGTGACATAGTGAGATTGAAGATTACTGATTCCTCTGATTACGACCTGATTGGGGAGATCATCCAGTAGGCTTTTAGTCTTGACACCGACCGCTATTGCTGTATTATTGCGTCGCTTTGCGGGACAATGACTCAAACGGAGATAGTTTATACATGACCGAAAAACCCGAAGAAATGAAAGCGATGCTCCTCAAAATGAAAGAGGAGACGCTTAAAGAGATTAATAAGACTGTCAAGTCCGGCTCCGATGCACCGATCAACGAGCCGAGCGGCGACATCTATGACCAGGCCTCCAGCGAGCGCGACCGTGAACTCGGCCTGCTGCTGGGCGACCGGGAGCGCGAGAAATTGCGTAATATCGACGAGGCTTTACTGCGTCTGGAAGAAGGCGAGTACGGCATCTGCGAGGAGTGCGAGGAAGAAATCCCCATCGGGAGGCTGAAGATCGTCCCCTTCGCCCGCCACTGCGTCAAGTGCAAGGCGGACCTGGAGAAGCAGCAGGCACAGACCAAGCGTTTCGAAGAGGACCGCGCCTACCGCGAGATCGCGCTGGGCGAAGAAGAGGAAGGGTAACAGGCATAAACAGGCCACAGCGGCGGGGGGACGGGCATTATCCTTTTTCACCCGGCCGGTGCTAGAAATACCAGAGGGGACGGTAGAGATACCGTCCCCTCTTTTGTTTTGTCTGAGCCCCTCCCCCCGGAGGGGGGAGGTTGGGAGGGGGGAAGCTTGCAAGAGCCGCTATTTCCCCCTCCCTATCCCTCCCCCTCCAGGGGAGGGTACTTGCTATGGGTGGTCCACCGGGGGGGCGGCGATGAGCCGCTGGTAGTCAGCTTTCGTCATGGAGCTGTGCCAGTGACCGGTGGCGCGACCGATCAGGGTGCCGCCAACAAAGACCACCACGACCAGGGCGGCATAGACCATTCCGGGGATCACCTTCCCGTTCTTCGCCTTCATCTGCAACGCCTCGGGCTTCGGGCAGGCGCTCACGCAGCGCAGGCAGCCGACGCACTCCTCAGAGCAGACCCTTTCCTGGTGCATAACGTCGATGTAGGACGGGCAGGCTTTAGTGCAGCCGCCACAGTTGATGCAGGCGCTCTGGTTGCGCTGCACCTTGACCGGCGACAGACGCGACACCAGGCCGAGCAGCGCGCCGTACGGGCAGAGGAAACGGCAGAACGGGTTCTTGAACAGGAATGACAGCGCCAGCAGCACGCCAATCACCACCAGCGGCGTACCGGAGAGGTTCACGAAGAAGTCGAGCATCTTCACGTCAGCCATCTTGTTATAGTCGCCGGTGATGAAGGAGGCGACGCTGTCGGGCGCCATGATCACCAGGATGGAGAACAGGAAGAAAGCGAGCAGCAGGTACTTGATGGGACGCAACAGCCAGTCCAGCCAGAGCCAGACCTTGAAGTTCTTGCCGAACAGCTTGGTCCCCACTTTCCAGCATACCTCGGTGATGGTGGACACCGGGCAGACCCAGGAGCAGAAGGAACGCTTCAACAATAGCGACACGGCAATCACAGTGAGCAGTACGACCAGTGCCGCCGGGTGCACGTCGTTGATGCTCCCGAGCGTCATCCACCCCTTGAGGCTCACCAGGCCGGAGATGGGGAGAAACGCCTCGACACCGTCGGGACGCGCCACGAATGGGGTGGCGCCGCCGCTTCTGAAATGGAGCACGAAACGGTAGAAGGTTACCCCCAGGTAGAGGGAGAAGAGAAGGAAGCCCCACTGTACTGCGATCCTGACCTGTTGCACTTTTTTTTCTGCCATGAACCTCACCTTGTTTCACCTTGCGTATATGTTGCGACTTATTTTGTCGCTACCACATGCTACCGTCGTATCATCAAGGAAAGCGGAGGTAGCATATGGAACCGATGGTCATAGGAGCTGTGGGAATCGTCGTCTACTGCGGACACCTGACGGTGAAGGACATCATCGCCGACCTGCGTCAGGAAGGCATCCTGGTCAAACCCTTGTCCAGCAAGTGGCGCGGGTGGACATTGGACAAGGCCTTCAAAAGGCTCTTTTTCACCAAGGGGTTGTCCCGCTCCAAGGTCTCCAACAACTCCTTCATCTTCTTGCGCTGCAAGTCCGCGGTGCCGCAGACCGGGCAACAGCAGCAGACTACCGGGAAGCGGTTGTTGCGGGAGAACGGGATGATCTCCTTTTCCGGGACGTAGACCAGCGGCCTGATCACCGTGGTGACGCCGTTGTCGGCCAGCATGCTCGGGGCCATCGCCTTGAGCGAGCCCACGAAGAATTGGTTTAAAAGCAGCGTCTCGATGAAGTCGTCCATGTGGTGGCCAAGGGCCAGCTTGTTGCACCCCATCTGCTGCGCCAGGGTGTAGAGCGTGCCGCGCTTGAGCCGCGCGCAGATGGAGCAGTAGGACGAGTTGGGGCGGCGCTTCTCCGAGATGATGTCGTAGTGCTCGGTCTTCTCCATGTGGTAGGTGAAGCCGTGCTCCTTCAGGTGCTCCTCGATGATGTCGGCACGATAGCCGCGGTAGCCGGAGTCGATGTTGATCGCGACCAACTCGTAGCGGATCGGGGCTCGCCGGCGCAGCGTGTCCAGCATGTGCAGCATGGCGTAGGAGTCCTTGCCGCCCGACACCGCGACGGCGATGCGGTCTCCCTCGGAGATCAGGTCGAAGTCGTGGATGGCCTTGCCTACCCGGTTCTTGATGCGCGTGAAGAGCGCGTCCTCAATAAGCGCCACGGATACCTCCCGCGCGCAGTCCTGTTTCAGTCATAATTGCCGCTCTCATATCACTTCCCAACCGCGGCGTCCTGGCTGCCGAGCACGGCCGCCCTGAATGCCTCGATCCCCTTTTCCTCGATCAGCCTGCCCAGACGTCCCTGCTGCGGATCGTTCTTGTAGACTTCCACCACCTTGGCGACGATATCCAGCACCTCTTCCTCAGTCTGGATGTTGTCCACCAACAGTTCCGCCAGGCGCGGTCTGGGGCCGGAGTTACCACCGACCAGGATACGCCATCCCTTGTTGTGACCGACGATGCCGATGTCCTTGACGCCGGACTCGGAGCAGGCCAGCAGGCAACCGGAAACTCCCATCTTCATCTTGTTGGGAAGCTCCATGGCGTGGTAGATCTTGTCCAGCTTGAGCCCGAGCGAGGCGGAGTCGAGCACCGCCCTCTTGCACCACTGGGTGCCCGGGCAGATCTTGATGCTCCTGACGCACAGGCCGATGGCGGCCCCCGGCGTCTGGGCGAGGTCGGCCCAGATCGCGTCGATGTCCTCTTCCTTAACGCCGAACATGGCGATGCGCTGAGCCGAGGTCAGCTTCACTTCCAGGTTGTACTTATCGGCCACGTCGCAGATCTTTCTCAGGGTGGCGGTGTCCGTGAAGCCGCCAGGGATGTGCGGGGCGATGGCGTAGGTCTCGCGGTCACGCTGCAGGATGGCGCCTTTTTCCAGGATGTCCTTGGTGTTCATCATCTGCTCCTTTGTCTCCATTGAAATTGATGCAGGTCAAAATAGCTGAAAAGCAACCTCGGAACACAGAGGTCTCAGAGGTTCACAGAGGGCACAGAGAAAACACTACGAGAGCTGCAGGTTTTCCATAGTTACTTCCTCTGTGGACCTTAGTGTCCTCTGTGTTCCGCATTGCTTTTTATAAACTTAACCAACTCCACCGCGATCTCGTACTTGCCGAAGGGCGGCATGATGTAGAAACCACCGGCCCTGGCACTGGCGGCTTCG
The DNA here is from genome assembly GCF_020179605.1 of Geomonas agri. NCBI lineage: Bacteria > Pseudomonadati > Thermodesulfobacteriota > Desulfuromonadia > Geobacterales > Geobacteraceae > Geomonas > Geomonas agri. Next base: position 1,554,602 of record NZ_JAINZO010000002.1, on the reverse strand, counting down.
ATGAACTCCTTGGCGATGGCGAGACCTTCGGCCACACCTTCGTCGCCGCTCTTGCCGGCCATGCGCTTGCGGATGTCATCGGGTATCACGATGCCGGGGACCTCGTTGTGCAGGAATTCGGCATTCCTCCCGGAAACGAGCGGCAGCACGCCGGGTAGAACCGGGATGCCCAGGTGCGAGGTCTGCTCCATCATGTCGTGGAAACGGGCGATGTCGTAGATGGGCTGGGTCTGGGCGAAACGGGCGCCGTTGGCCACCTTCTTCGCCAAGCGCCGGACCTGCACCTCCATGCTCTGAGTGTTGGGGTTGAAGGCAGCACCGATGGCGAAACCGGTACCGGACCCGATCGGGTTGCCAAGCGCATTGACGCCACTATTCAGGTCATTCAGGAGTTTGATCAGCGTGAAGGAGTTGAGGTCAAACACGGATGACGCTCCCGCCTCATCGCCTAAACTTGCCGGGTCGCCGGTGACGGCTAGGATGGACGTTACACCCAGCAGGCTCGCCCCCATCAACTCGGACTGCATCCCAATCAGGTTACGGTCGCGGCAGGTGACGTGCGCGATCACCTCGATGCCGACTTCGCGGCGGATCAGCGAGGCGAGCGCAAGGTTGCCCATGCGCACGCGGGCCAGCGGGTTCTCGGCCAGGTTGATGGCGTGCGCTCCCGCCTCCTTAAGAGCCCGGCTCCCCGCCAGCACCTTGGCGCAGTCGAGCCCCTTAGGGGGATCGAGTTCAACCGTAATCACCGGCTCGGTGCCCCAACGATCCAGGAATGTGGCTGAAGGCTCCCCTCGCCCTCCGGGAGAGGGGCCGGGGGTGAGGGCGTCGGCAGTGGCAACGTCCTCACTTCGTGGCACGACCCTCACCCGCCCTTCGGGCACCCTCTCCCGCGGGGCGAGGGTAAGATTCAGGCTACCTTGCAGCCGCACGGCCATGGCGCGGATGTGTTCAGGGGTGGTGCCGCAGCAGCCGCCAACCAAAGAGGCGCCGACGGTAACCAGCTCCTCGGCGCGATCGGCGAAGTATCCGGGGGTGGTCCGGTAGATATAGCGCCCCTCGATGTACTCGGGAAAGCCGCTGTTGGGATAAGCGGCCACCGGCAGCGAGCAGGCGGCGGCGATGCGTTTCACCGTGGCCAGCAGTTCAAGGGGCCCTGCGCCGCAGTTGGCGCCTACGACATCGGCACCGGCCGCGGCAAGTGCACGCGCGGCGCCCTCGGCGGACGTCCCGCCCGGTAGCCGCCCCCCCTCACCAAAGGCCAGATTCGCCACCACGGGAAGACCGGTCTCCTTGGCTGCCGCCAGGGCAACCAACAGTTCGTCCAGCTCAGAGAAGGTCTCAAGGATCACGAGATCCACCCCACCCTCGGCAAGCGCCGCCGATTGAACGCGGAAGCTGTCGGCGATTTGCTCCGGCGACAGTTCGCTCTTGCCGCGCCCCAGTGGACCGATGGAGCCGGCCACGAACACGTCCTGCCCGTTCGCCGCGCTTCTTGCGAGTTGCGCGCCCCTGCGGTTGATCTCGGCGACCTTGCCCCCCAGGCCGATGGCGGAGAGCTTGGCGCAGTTGGCGCCGAAGGTGTTGGTCTCGATGACCTGCGCGCCGGCAGCGAGGTACTCACGGTGCAGTTCCAGCACCAGCTCCGGGCGCACCAGGTTGAGGTGCTCGAAGTTCGCCTCCGGCGCCACCCCCTTGGCGTAGAGCATGGTGCCGATGGCGCCATCGCCGATCAACACCCCTTGCGCGACCCTGTCCAGGAACTTCTTCATCTAGCGACCTCCCAAGACCTTGATCATGTGCGGCACCAGCTGCTTCTTGCGCGACATGACGCCCTTCATCTCGAAGACGTGCGGTTCGGGCTGCGGGTACCCCATGAAACGGGTGAAGGCCTGCCCCCCCTCCATCATGAACATGGTGCTCTCGCTGGAGATGTCGGTAACCATGAGGCCGGCGAGCTCCAGCCCCTCCTTCTCGCGCCGTGCCGCGAGGGCTTGGCGCAGTTCCGCCTTCATTTCGTTGAACTCGGCGAAGCCGAACACCTCGACCTGGCCCACGCCGAAGGTTAGCTCGCCCTGGCTGAAGAGCTTGAAGTCGGAGCCGACCACTCGATCAGGACTGCCATAGCCGGAGAGAGCCCCGGAAGCGGCGAAGATCTCGGCGCCGAAGGCCTCCCAGTCCAGCCCGGCAACGGCTGCGAGGCGCGCTACGGTGGCACGGTCCCTGGCCGTGGTAGTCGGGGACTTCAGAATCACGGTGTCGGAGAGGATACCGGCCAAAAGGAGCGCCGCGATCTGCGCGGGGGGCACCACCTCGTGGTCCTCATACAATGAGGCGACGATAGTGCAGGTGCTCCCTACCGGAGCGGTGATGAACGGGATCGGATTGCTGGTGGGCGGGTTGCCCAGCTTGTGGTGGTCGATCACCTCGAGGATCTCCAGGTCCTCGGCGCCCGGCACCGACTGGGTCAGTTCGTTGTGGTCCACCAGGATCAGGGCGTAGGGGAGCGGCGCGAACAGAGAGGACTTGGTGGCGACGCCGGCCAGGGTACCGTCCTCTTCGAGCGCCAGCACCGCGCTCTCGCCCGAATGCAGCAGCTTATCCCGCAACCGCCCCAGGGGCTCGCCCACCGACACGCTCTCGAAGTTGGGGACGGCCAGCGCCAGCACCGGGGTCGCCAGCCGGGCCCGGGCAACGGTGGCCGCAGTGTCAAGCGGCGTGGAGAGGAGCGCCACCCCGCGTGCCTGCGCCAAACGCACCACGTCCTCGGCCACGGGCAGTCCCCCGGTCACCACCAGCAGGCGCACGCCCCGCTCGATGGAGGCCTTCTGGATCGAGGTGCGGTCGCCGGTCACCACCACCAGGGTCGCGGGATCGAAGCCGGAGATGCGGTCGATAAAGGATTCTTCGGCCATGGCGCCGACGAAGAGGTGCAGGCTCTCGACGGCTGCGTCGGCGCTACCGGCAAGAAACCTCCCGGTGAGGCAGGCGGCCAGCGAGGCGAGCGAAGCGGAGACCAGGCGCAGCGAATCGGCGCCGGTCACCAGCGAGCGCTCGGCGATCCTTCTCAGCGGGATGACCCCTTTAGGGACACCGGCGGCGTCCAGCACCGGAAGGACCCTGATTGCGTTATGGTGGAACTGCTCCAGTGCAGTCAAAAGCGGCGCATCCGCGGCGACTGTGATGGGAGTGCGCTGGATCACGTCACGCACTTTGGGGTGCACGTCAGCGAGGTATAATGGTGCATCCATGCCGAGCCGCCCCAGGAGCCAGGTAGTCTGGGGGTTCAGGTTGCCGGCCATGGCGGCGGTGACCCGCTCGTCCCCCAGCGCCCGCTTCAGGTGGGCGTAGGCGATAGCCGAGGCGATCGAGTCGGTGTCCGGATTTCTGTGGCCGATAACGAAAATCTGCTTGTCCATGTTTCCTTTCGTGTGTGTCGCGCGCGGACCGGCGGGAAGCTCGTCCCCAGCCCCCCCCTGCGCAGGACGGGAAAAATATTAAATTAGTCGTTTTTTCGGCGCGGCCCGTATAGAATGGCGCCGGTAAAGAAAGCGACAAAGGAGAGCAAAGCATGCATGCAGCAGTACAGTGGCTGGTCGAAACCATAGGGGCGATGGGCTACCCCGGGATCTTTCTCCTCATGGCCCTTGAGAGCTCCGTCATCCCGATCCCCAGCGAACTGGTGATGCCGCCGGCCGGATACCTGGCCCAGCAGGGTCAGATGAACATGATGGTGGCCATAGTCTGCGGCACCGTGGGGAGCCTCATCGGCGCCTACGCCAACTACTTCGCGGCACACTACCTCGGCCGCCCGCTCGTTCTGAAGTACGGCAAGTACGTCTTCATCACCGAGGAGAAGTTCGCCAAGGTGGAGCGGTTTTTCCAGGACCACGGCGAGATTTCGACCTTCATTGGCAGACTCCTGCCGGTGGTGCGCCACCTGATCTCGCTCCCGGCCGGGTTGGCCGGCATGAACCACGTCAAGTTCTCGCTCTACACCCTGCTCGGCGCCGGCATCTGGGTCACCGTGCTCACCTTCATCGGCTACGTCATCGGCTCCAACCAGGAGCTGATCATGCGCTACTCGCACCAGGCGGTCATCGGCGTCCTCATTGCCAGTGTCGTGATCATCGCCGTCTACGTCCGCCTCCAGCGCGGCAAAAACGCGGACCCCGCCGAATAATCCCCACCATAAAGCAAGGGCGGGTCCAGGACCCGCCCTCAGTAACGCCGTTGTTACCCGATCTGCGGGAGTAACCTCCCGCGTCGCGATCTACTTGGGAACCTTCTCCCAGTCTTCCAGGAACTTCTTGATGCCGGCATCGGTGAGCGGGTGCTTGGCAAGCTGCAGCATGACCGAGAACGGGATGGTGCAGACGTCGGCGCCGATCAGTGCCGAGTTGAGCACGTGCACCGGGTTCCTGATGCTGGCCACGATGATCTGGGCATCCATGCCGTAGTTGTCAAAGATGGTCCTGATCTCTTCAATGATCCCCATGCCGTCCTGGGAGATATCGTCCAGGCGACCGACGAACGGGGAAACGTAGGTGGCGCCGGCCTTGGCGGCGAGCAGGGCCTGCATCGGGGTGAAGATCAGCGTGACGTTGGTCTTGATCCCCTGCTTGTGCAAGGTCTTGGTTGCCTTGAGCCCTTCCGGGGTCATCGGGAGCTTGATGACGATGTTAGGGTGGATCTTGGCCAGCTCGGTCGCCTCGGCGATCATGCCGTCGTGCTCGAGCGAGATGACTTCCGCGGAGATCGGGCCGTCCACGATCTCGGTGATCTCCTTGATCACTTCCTCAAAACGCCGGCCGCTCTTGGCGATCAGGGAGGGGTTGGTGGTGACGCCGTCCACCAGTCCCAGTTCGTTGGCCTCCCGAATCTCTTTAACGTCCGCTGTGTCGATAAAAAACTTCATCTTTCCTCCGGTTGTGTTGTTATTGCCGCTGCTGCATCTCTTCGAATTTTTTTAAACAGTCCATGGAGCAGAAGTGGTAGCGCTGCCCCTCCAGCCTGCCGACAACCGCGTCGGCCTCGGCTATATACACGCCGCAGACCGGGTCCTGGAAGGTCTCGGCGGCTGCGGGTTCCTGCTTCGTTATTTTCTGGGTCGACTTGCCGACGAACATCCGGTACACGAGGTACGCCAACAAGGCCCATATCAAAAACTTCACTGGTCCCCCTAGATCCTGACCACCTGCTCGGGCGAGGTCAGCTCGGTTAACAGTTCGATGATGCGTTTGCCCAGGATCGGGTGCACCAGGTCCGGTGCGATGTCGGACAGCGGCTGGAGTACGAAACGACGTTCAGCCAGGCGCGGATGCGGGATGGTGAGCTGTTCGCTGCTAAAGACCAACTCGCCAAAGAGGAGGATGTCGAGATCCATGCTGCGGGCGCCCCAGCGCTGCGATGGCACCCGGTGGAAGACCCCGGTTTCCAGCTTCTTCAGCCGCTCCAGGAGGTCCAACGGGGCCAGTTCCGTGTTGAGGCGCACCACCGCATTGTAGAAGTTGTCCTGGGGCACCCCTCCGACCGGTTCGGTCTCGTAGAAGGGGGAAACGGCAGTGACCCTTGTTTGCGGCAGCTTGCCGAGCTCCGCTACCGCCATCAGGAGCTTCAGCTCCCGGTCGCCGATGTTGCTCCCCAGCCCTATGTATGCGCACTGTTCCACAGCCGCAGATTAGAACACAAATCCCTTTTTTTTTCAACCCTGCCCGCCGCGACGGCGCAGTCGGCCTGAGCCAAGGATAACGCGGAGATAGCACCCCTCGGGGCAACTTGCCCGTTTCCCATGTCACAAATTAAATGGTATAGTATCCCATCTTAATGTAGACGCAGCAGACAGGAGAGCCGTGTGAATCCTGAACTTGCCGAAATGGAAACGAGCGAACTGGTGCATATTGGCCAGGAAGAGCTGGAGGCCCGCCGCTTCACCTCCGCGCTGCGCTACCTGCAGGCGGCGCTGGAGCAGCAGCGTACACCGGACCACGTTTCCCTATACGCCCTGGCGCTGGCCCAGGCTACCGGGAACGTGAAGACTGCGGTGGCCCTGTGCCAGGAAGCGATCAAGCGGGAGCCGAGAAACTCCGACCATTTTCTGCGTCTGGGCACCATATACCTTGTGGCAGGCAGAAAGAAGGAGGCCATCAGGACGCTCAACCTCGGGCTCAGGGTGGGCAAGAACCCCGCCATCATGAAGCTGATGCAGACGCTGGGACACCGCGAATCCCCGGTGATCCCGTTCCTTTCGCGCGGCAATCCCCTCAACAAGTACCTAGGTAAGATTCGAAGCAGCCTCTTCAAAAAATAGTGGCATATCCCTTCCCCTGGAGGGGGAGGGCTAGGTAGGGGGAGCTAAAAGGGTAAGGGAACAGGCACCTGCGCAGCCAGTCCCCTATGACGTGGGAGGGTCGGATGATCCAGTACCTGACATTGAAAAGCAGGGAGAGAACGGAGCTGATCGACATCACCGCCAAGGTCGAGGAGTTGATCGCGGCCAGCATGGTGGGGAGCGGCAGCTGCGACGTCTTCGTACTGCACACGACGGCGGGGGTCACGGTTAACGAGGGGGCGGACCCGGCGGTGAAGCGGGATATCGCCAACTGCCTGGACCGGCTGGTGCCGGACGCGCACTACTTCACCCATGCTGAGGGGAACTCGGCAGCCCACGTCAAGTCATCCCTGATAGGGAGCTGCCAGCGACTCCTGATTGACCGGGGCAAGCTCCTACTGGGCACCTGGCAGGCGCTCTACTTCTGCGAGTTCGACGGTCCGAGGGAACGGAAGGTGGCGGTGAGGATAAGCGCGGATTAATCCGCGCCGAAGTGGTCGAAGCCGCGCCGCGGCGGCGTGTACTGTGAGCCGTCCGGCGCGGTAAGTTCAATGCCGGCTACTGCGGTGATCTCGCCGATCACGGCGACCGGCAGGTCGAGCTGAGCGCACAGCGCCGCCACCTCGGCCTCCTTGCCGGCTGGTATGCAGAAGAGCAGTTCGTAGTCCTCGCCGCCGGACAGTGCCAGCGCGAAGGGATCGTGACCGGGAGACGCATTGCCGGTAGCAGCGCCCTCACCCCCGCCCCTCTCCCGGAGGGCGAGGGGGGCATGATTGTTGAGCCCGCAGTAGGCCAGGTAGTGCTCCGAAAGCGGCAGCCGGGCCAGTTCCAGGCGCGCCCCCACACCCGACATCTCGCAGATGTGCCCCAGGTCCTGCAGTACCCCGTCACTCACGTCGATCATGGCGGTAACCACGCCTGCCTCGGCCAAGGCCACCCCCGCCTCGACCCGCGGGGTCGGGTCCAACTGTCGCGACACCAGGAAACCTTCCCGCGCCCCTGCAAACAACAGCTTGAGCCCCGCCGCAGCGTCCCCGACCGTCCCTGTCACGCAGACCAGATCCCCCGGTTTCGCACCGCTTCGCTTCAGCACGAGTTCCGGGCGCTGCTCGCCCAAAGCGGTCACCGAGATGGCCAGCCCCCCCTTCGAGGCGCAGGTATCCCCGCCCACCAGGGTCGCGCCGTAGCGTTCTGCCTGCTCCAGCATCCCGGCCATGAAGCCGTCCATGAATTCGAGGGGGATCTCCTTGGGAAGCGCGACGCCGAGCAGGAAGTGGCGCGGGCGCGCGCCCATGGCGGCGACATCGGAGAGGTTGACGGAAAGGGATTTTCTGCCCAGGGTGCGCGGGTCGCAGAAGGAGAGGTCGAAGTGGACCCCTTCCAGCAGCATGTCGGAGGTGATCAGGGTGACCTGTCCGGGGGTGGGAGACAGCGCCGCCGCGTCATCCCCGATGCCGAGAAGCACCGAGGGGGACGCGGCGACGTTTGCCTTGATCCTGTCTATCAGGCCGAATTCGCCCAGTTCGGCTAGTTTCAAGCCTTGCCCCTCACCGGGGCCGGGACCGGGACGCGGGTCCTGACCTTGCTTTTCGGGGGCTCCGGCTTGGCCTGCTTGGGCGCCGGGGGCGGGTACTTCTCAAGGGCGACCGCCAGCACGTCGTCGATGTTGGCGGCGGTGACGATCTTCAGCTTCTTGAGGATGGTCTTGGGGACGTCCTCGAGATCCTTCTTGTTCTGGATCGGGATGATCACCGTGGTAACGCCCAGGCGCGCTGCGGCGAGGATCTTCTCCTTCAACCCGCCGATGGGGAGCACCTTGCCGCGCAGCGTGATCTCGCCGGTCATGGCGACTTCCTTGCGCACCGGGATTTTCGTCAGTGCCGAGACCAGCGCGGTCGCCATGGTGACGCCGGCCGAGGGGCCGTCTTTGGGGATGGCACCGGCCGGGACATGGACATGGATGTCGGTGGTGGAGTTGAAGTCCTCCGGGATCTGGAATTCGGCGGTACGGGAGCGGATGTAGGAGAGGGCCGCCTGCACCGACTCCTTCATGACGTCGCCCAACTGCCCGGTGAGGGTGAGCCCCCCCTTCCCTTTCATGACCGTCGCCTCGACGAAGAGCACTTCGCCGCCGACCGGGGTCCAGGCGAGACCGGTAACCACGCCCACCTCGTTTTTGTCCATCTCCTCCTCGCGCAGGAACTTGGGAGGCCCGAGGTATTTTGCGACGGTGCCGGCGCTGATGACGAACTTCTCCCCCTTCCCTTCGGCGACCTTCCTGGCCACCTTGCGGCAGATGGAGCCGATCTCGCGCTCGAGGTTCCTCAAGCCCGCCTCGCGGGTGTACTTGGCGATCACGGTTCTGAGGGCCTCCTCGGAGAACTGGACGGTCTCCTCGGTGATGCCGTTTTCCTTCACCTGGCGCGGCACCAGGTAGCGCTTGGCGATGCCGAGTTTCTCCTCCTCGGTGTAGCCGGAGAGGTTGATCACCTCCATCCTGTCGCGCAAGGGCCCCGGGATGGTGTCCATCTGGTTTGCCGTCGCGATGAACATCACGTTGGACAGGTTGAAGGGGAGGTTGATGTAGTGGTCCGAGAAGCTGTTGTTCTGCTCCGGGTCGAGCACCTCCAAAAGCGCGGAGGATGGGTCACCCCGGAAGTCGGAACCGAGCTTGTCCAGCTCGTCCAGCATGAAGACCGGGTTATTGGAGCCGGCCTGCTTGAGCCCCTGGATGATCCTGCCCGGCAGCGCGCCCACGTAGGTGCGCCGGTGACCGCGGATCTCGGCCTCGTCGCGCACGCCGCCAAGCGAAATGCGCACGAACTTCCTTCCCATGGCGCGGGCGATGGACTTGCCCAGGCTGGTCTTGCCGACCCCCGGAGGGCCAACGAAGCAGAGGATGGGGCCCTTCATCTTCTTCTTGAGCTTTCTGACCGCCAGGAACTCGAGGATGCGCTCCTTCACCTTCTCCAGGAAGTAGTGGTCTTCGTTGAGGATCTCGGAGGCGCGGTTGATCTCCAGCGCGTCCTTGGTCGCCTTGCCCCACGGGATGTCCACCATCCAGTCCAGGAAGGTGCGTAGCATCCCCGCCTCGGCGGCATCCGGGTGCATCTGCTCCAGGCGCCCGAGCTGCTTCAGGGCCTCCTTCTCGACGTTCTGGGGCATCTTGGCGTTTTCGATCCCCTTTCTCAGCTCGGCCATTTCCTCGCTTCTGGCGTCGGTCTCACCCAGTTCCTGCTGGATGGCGCGCAACTGCTCGCGCAGGTAGTACTCGCGCTGGCTCTTGCCCATCTCCTCCTTGGCGGCGGACTGGATGCGGGCCTGCATGTTGAGGAGCTCGCTCTCCTTGTTGAGGAGGTCGTTCACCTTCTTCAGGCGCTCCAGCGGATCGACCACCTCGAGCAGCCCCTGCGCCTCCTCCACCTTGAGGCCGATGTTGCTGGCCACCAGGTCGGCGAGCGCCCCCGGCTCCTGCATGTTCTCGACGATGACCATCACCTCGGGGGAGACGGCCTTGCCGAGTGCCACGATCTTGGCCAGTTCTTCCTTAACGGTGCGGATCAGGGCCTCGGACTCCAGCGTGTTCTCCGGGGCCGCCGGCTCGATGATGCGGTCGATGCGCACCGAGTAGAAGGGCTTCTCGGCCAGGTATTCGGTGATGCGCCCCTTGGTGAGCCCCTGCACCAGGATTTTCACCCTGCCGTCGGGAAGCTTCAGCATGCGCATGATCATGGCGACGGTGCCGACCTCGTAGATCGCCTCGGGCGCCGGGTCCTCGTCCCCCACGTCCCTCTGCGTGGCCAAAAAGATCATGCGGTCCTTGGAAAGGGCGTGGTCGACCGCCGCTATGGAGATCTCGCGCCCCACGAAAAGCGGCAGAATCATGTAGGGGTAGACGACCACGTCCCGGACCGGGAGCAGCGGCAGAACATCCGGTATGTTAAGTTCTTCGGTTTCCTGCCTGTTTTCCATGTACCTCTCCTTACTGAATCGGGATCTCGCGAATGTGCGGCGTCTCCCCCTTGCACCAGGGGAACTCGATCGTGAGCAGGCCGCGCCGGTAGCGCGCCTGCACACCCTCCAGGTCGACGCCGGGAGGGACCTCGATGGCCCTGCAGAAGCGGCCGGTCCCGCGCTCAAGGCAAATATAGGTAGCGCCGGGATCCGTTTCGTCCCGGGCCATCCCCTCCACCACCAGGGTGGAGCAGCATAGGCTCAGGGTGATATCGCTACGGTCGCAGCCGGGGAGTTCCACCTCGACCACGAAAGAGCAGTCGGTTTCGTAGATGTCTACCAGCGGGGACTGCTCTTTGTCGGTGAAACCTTCCCGCCCCTCCAGCGTGGAGAGAAAACGGAAGATCTCGTCCATCTGCTGGCGAAACAGGTTCAGCCATTCCAAAGGTTCCTTGGGAATTACCGCCATCACGCCCCTCTGTTGCCGAGCTTTTAATTAAAAACCGGCCCCATGGCCGGTGCAGATGATTTAACCATCTTTATCATGAAAGTCAAGGTAATCCGCCTTAACCTTGGGACGCCCCTCCGCCGGCGCAGGTTTGCGAGCTCAAGAGCTCGGGATCCTTAATGATTATCGTTTTGGAATTGAATTTATTAGTCCCGATGTGTATAATCCGGCAACCTCACCGGGCCCCATGGCCCGGCAGCGTCCGGCAACACCGGGCCGAGTCCCCGGCGTTGCACCGTGCGCCCCCCCACCACACGTTCTCACGAATAAAAGGGCCCTACATGAAAAGATACGCAGCACTGTCGTCGCTTCTTGCGGTGACCCTATTCAGCACCGGCTTCGGTTGGCCCTTCCCGGCGACCAACAGCTGCCTGGAAGCTAAGAAGATCATCCTGGAACTCCCTGCGCAGGCGAGCGAGCAAAAGAGAAAGGACGCCGAAAAGCGCGTCGTGGAACTCTGCCCCACCGGCGCCCCCGGACGTTACCTCAAGGCGCTTACCTTCGAGCGCAGCGGCAACGCAGACGCAGCCATCCAGGAGTACCGCGAGACCCTCGCGCTGGACCCGGATTTCTACCCTGCCAGCGGCAACCTCGGCTTGTTGCACCTGCAGAAAGGGGCCAGCGAAGAGGCAGCGGTCGAACTCTCCCAGGGACTCAAGGCCGGCGACCCGCGCTACCACGGGGGCCTCGCCCGCATCCTGGCCCAGAAGGATCTGCACCAGCTCGCCATCTTCCACTACACCGAGGCGCTCGCCGCCTTCCCCGAAGACGCCTCCCTGCATACCGACTTGGCCGCCTCGTACGACGCCGTGGGACAAAAGCAAAAGGCAGAGGACGAGTTTAGAAAGGCGCTCGCCATCCAGCCCGGCAACGCCCGGGCCCGCCTGGGACTGGGAGCGCTACTCCTGGCTCGCGGAGAAATCGACAAAGCGGTGACCGAGTTGAAACAGGCCGCCATCGCCGAGCCGGGCAACAAGGAAGTGCACCGCCTGCTCGCCGAGGGGTACGTGCGCAAGGGCGACCAGAAGAGCGCCGACTATGAGCGGGTGCTGGCTGGCATCGGCCCCAAGGTGAAGGAGGCGCCCAAGAGCGACCACATGGCGCTCGCCGACCAGTACAGGAACGCCAAGGACTACGAGATGGCGATCAGCGAGTATCGCCTGAGAATTGCCGAAGAGCCGGCCGACGCCGTGGCGCAGCAGCGCCTGGGTGACTGCCTGCTGGCGGTGGGGCGCGAAGACGAGGCGATGTCCTACTACCGCGACGCCATCAGGAGCAAGGGCGAAAACCCGCAGCTGCACCTGAACCTGGCCGGCATCTACGAGCGCAAGGCGCTCCTGGACGAGGCCGTGGTGGAATACCGCCAGGTGCTCGCCAGCACGCCGGACAACCAGCAGGCGCGTCAACGCCTGGCCGAGATCTACACGCTGCGGGGGAGCTTCCCGCAGGCCCTGGAGCAGTACCAGGCGCTGATCAAGGCCAACCCCGGGGACGCCGCGACCCAGCTTAAGCTGGCCCGCGCCTTCGTCAACACCAAGGACCTCGACTCCGCCATCAGCGCCTACCAGGGCGCGATCAAGCTGGCCCCGGAGTCGCTGGAGGCCCACCGCGAGCTCGCCAACCTGCTGCGCAAGCGCAACGAGATGGACCAGGCCGCCAACGAGTACCAGGAAGTGCTGCGCCTGAAGAAGGACGACCAGGAGGCGCGCACCGCCCTCACCGCCATCTACGTCAAGAACAAGAACTACGACTCCCTGGCCAAGCTCTTGAAGGAAGGGGTGGAACTCTCCCCCAACGACGCCAACGCCCATTACAAGCTGGGGCTGGTGTACGAGTTCCAGAAGAACTACCCGGCCGCCACCGACGAATACAAGGAGGCGGTGAAGCTTAAGCCCGACCACGCCAAGGCCCTGAACGCCATGGGGCGCGTGCAGATGAAGGACGGCCACATCGCCGAGGCCAAAGAATCCCTCGAGGCGGCCCGCAAGGCCGACCCGGAACTGGAAGAGGCCCAGGTCCTGTTAAGCAATATCAAGGACGAATTCAACCCGGAGCCGAGGAGCTTCCGCAAGCACAAGGGGTCCTCGAGCAAGTCCAAGAAGGGCAAGAAAGGGAAGAAGTCCAAGGAGAAGCAGGAGAAGTCCTCCAAGAAGTCTTCGAAAAAGAAGAAGGCCTCCTCCAAGAAGAAGCACAAGGAAGACTAGCCGCCCGATGCGGCAGCGAAACCATAAAAAGGGCAGCCCCCACCGGGCTGCCTTTTTCGTTGCCGGCTCTCCTTCACATTACTCCCCGATAGCCCTAGCTCCCAAGCCCAGGAAAGAAAAAAGGCCGGGGGAATGCCCCCGGCCTTTTTCTCTGTTCGCCCAGATTGTATTTTGATGTTGCTAGGATTCGTCGTCGGTCAGCGGGATGATGGCCACCTTGGCCTTGCCTTCCCCGAGGAACCCCAGTTTCCTTGCCGCGGCCCGTGACAGGTCGATGAAGGGGAACCCCTTCTTACGGCAACGGTCGTTGACGACAACCGTGACTTCCTTGTCGTTGGCGAGGTTCCTGACCAGAACCTTGGTGCCCAGCGGAAGACTCTGGTGGGCAGCGGTCATCTTTTCCGGATGGTACCGCTCTCCCGAGGTAGTCGCTCTTCCGTGGAACTTCTTGGCATAGTAGGAGGCTATGCCAACCAGTTTTTTCACCACCGACTTTTCTTGCGATTCTGCCTTTTCTACTACCGGTGCTACTGGTTTTACTACTTGTTCTGCAGCCAGCAGGGGAAGCGTGTGGATCGGGAGGAGCATCAGGGCCAGGGCGACTATGCGCACCAGCCTGCGGCTCCGCTCGGATGATGCCATGCGCACCTCCTTTGTTGGGCGAGGCATTCGTATAACACGTTCTAACCCGCGAGTCAAGTTCCAATGAACCTCGCGCCCGATAACCCTTTAATCTACCGACATTTTACTACCCTGCCGTCTGAGCCTGCGCCGGTGCCTCATCGGCGGGCTGCGTGCCACGCTGGCGCCGGCCGATGGTGGTCGTGTCGTTAATGATCACCACTTCGCGCGCCGAGCCATCGACCTCGGCCGGGAAGGCGTGCCGCTTGGCGACGAACCACTTGCCGGTAGGCTTGTGCAGCAGTTCCACCCCCGGGGACTCCAGGTGCTCCTTAAGGCCGTGCTGCGCCAGGAAGGCGAGGCAATCCCTGCCGACGATGTCCCGGTGCGCCATGCCGGTGAAAGTTTCCACCGCGCGGTTGAAGCGCCGGATCTTGCCGAACTGGTCGGCCAGGATGAACAGATCGGAGATGCAGTCCATGATCTCCTCCCACTCGCGCCGGATCCCCTCCATCTGGTGGAAGACGTTCTTCAACTCCTCGTGTTTCATGTAGAGGCGGGCGTCGCTTTCCAAGAGCTCCCGCTCCATCTGGCGCTGGTCGGTAACGTCGCGGGAAATGGCGATCAGGCACGCCTCCCCCTGGTACTCGATCACGTCGGCGGACCACAAAAGTTCACGGACCTCGCCGGATTTGACCCGGAAACGAACGTCGAGATTGCGCACGTGGCCGTGCTCGTTCAAAAGCTTGAGCATCACCATGCGCGCGTCCGGGTCAGCCCAGAGCGTCAGTTCTGTCGACGTCCTGCCGATCACCTCGTCGCGGCTGTACCCGGTGATCTCCTGGAAGGCCTCGTTGACGTCGATGTAGGTGCCGTCCTCGGCGCGGGTGATGACGATGGAGTCCGGGGAGGCGTGGAATGCCTTGGAGAATTTCTCCTCCGAGTTCCTGAGCGCCTGCTCGGCCTCGAGGCGCCAGGTGATGTCCTGAGCGGTGCCCAGCATGTGCAGCGGCTTGCCCAGGGCGTCGTAGGTCACCTCGGCCCGCGCCGAGAGGGTGCGCGTCGAACCATTGGGGAGCACGATCCGGTAGTCCATCTGGTAGGCCCTGCGGTTGTAGATGGCGTCGTTCACCGAGCGGATCACCTGCTCCCGGTCCTGGGGATGCACCGCCTGCAGCACCAGCTCGTGGGTAGGCACGAAGCAGGCGGGATCGACGTCGTAGATGCGGTACATCTCGTCGGACCAGGTGAGCGTGTCGCTGCCGAGGTCCCAGTCCCAGTTGCCCAGGCGCGCGATGCGCTGCGCCACAGCGAGGGTCGCCCGGCTCTCCCGGAGCGCCTCCTCGACTTCCTTATGGGCGCTGATGTCCACCAGGGAGAGCACCGACCGGTCCGTCCCCTCGATAGCCGCCCAGTTGCCGGCCATGGTCCGGGTTCCGTCTCTGCCGGAAAGCTGGACCTCGAAGCTGCGGCGCGGGGAATCGGACTGTGCGTCGTCCCCCGGGGAAGATATCCCGTCGCTGTCGCAGCTGCCGATGAACTCGGTCCAAAGCCTCTTCCCCTCCAGTTCCTCCCGGGACAGCCCGGTCACCTCCGCGAAGCCGCGGTTCACCATCTGCAGCGTCCCATCGGGCTGGATGATGGCCATGGCGGTCCCGGTGTCTTCGAATATGGCGCGGTACCTTGCCTCGGACTCTTCCAGCCGCTGCTGCGACATGCGGCGCACCGTGATGTCGCGCGCCACGAAGAGCACCCTGCGCACTCCCTGCTCCAGGTCCCCGATGGGGTGCACCGAGATGTCCTCGTAACGGGTGTCGCCGTCCTGCGCCAGGTAGCAGATCTCGCTGTTGAGCGCGGTGCCGCTGCAGGCGCAGTCGGAAATAAGGCTCATGATCTGGTCGGCAAACCCCTGCCGCGCCACCAGCTGGGAGAAGTTGCACCCCGTGGCGTCGTTTTCGGTCAGTTGGTAGTTGGACAAAAAGACGCCGTTGCAGTTGACGACGGTGTAGTCGGTGGTGCTCAGGACGCAGATGGCGTCATGGGAAGACTCCAGGAAGATCTGGGACAGGTCGTCGGAATGGCGCAGCGCCGTCTCCACCCTGCGCCCCCGCTCGGCCAGGACGGACATGGAGGCGAAAAAGGCACCGAGCAGGGAGGCGTAGAAGATCCGCATCCAAAGCTCGTAGGCGTTGGGGGCATGGATCTGCTGCAGAAAGGGCTCCCGCCCCATGATGGTGGCATCCAGCAGGGCGTCCCCGACCCAGAAAGCGGCGATACCCCCGAGGGCCACGCCTATGTGCCGCTTCCAGTTCAACGGCTTGGTCATCTGGAATCCTCCACGATGCTATGACAGCTTCTGCACCTTTCGGCGCAAAAGAAAATAACTTGAGGTTTCCTGTTCAGGAAATGAGCAGCGACTGCTGCCAGGGGGGAATGATCCCCGCCGCGGCCGCCCGCCCCAACAGCAGGCGTACCGCCGCTTCACCATCGTTCCCCAGTCCGCGGGAAAAATCGTTCACGTAGAGCCCGATGTGGGCGTCGCACACCTCGTCGCTCATCTCCTGGGAGTGGGCGCGGATGTAGGGGCGGGCCTCGCCGGGATGTCCGAAGGCGTACTCGACGCTGTCCGCGATCCCCTGCTCGAGCCGCAACAGCGCGCTCCTGCCCAGGGAGCGCTTGGCAGCGATTCCCCCGAGCGGAATAGGGTGGCCGGTTTCCCGCTCCCACCACTCGCCAAGGTCGACCACCTTGTGCAGGCCGTACTCCTGGAAGGTGAACCGGGACTCGTGGATGATCACCCCGGCCGCCACCGAACCGTCGGCCACCGCTGCCATGATCTCGTGGAAGGGGAGGTAGATGAAATCGACCAGGGTCGGGTTGAAGAGCCGCAGCAGCAGCGCCGCGGTGGTGTAGCGCCCGGGGAGCGCGATCCGCTTGCCGGCGAGGGTGGCGGGATCGACCTGGTCGCGTGCCACCACCAGCGGACCGCAACCGCGCCCCAGGGCTCCACCGCTTCTCAAGAGCAGGTAGTCCTTCAGGATGTGCCCCAAGAGGTGGTAGGAAACCTTGGAGACGTCCAGCACCGACTCGAGCGCCATCCGGTTCAGGGTCTCCACGTCCTCCAACTGCTCCCGGAACCGGAAGCCGCAGTCAACGCGCCCGTGGATCAAGGCGTCAAAGATGAAGGTGTCGTTGGGGCAGGGCGAGAAACCCAAGGAAAGTATCGACGCCGATTGCTGATCCTGATTTACTGGCATTGCTGAATTCATCTGTTGCTATGCTCCCTGTTACAGCGGCAGGCGCAGCTGTTACCGACACATTTAAGACTCACCAATATACAATCAGTGCATCTGTTGTGCAAGAAAAGGTTAACGAAACGATCATAGTACAATTAGAAGTTCTAGCGGAAAGATTCCTTAGGCTGTAGCAAGGAAGGGAGCAGCAGCAACTTCGATCAGCGCGGGACAAGGCGGTTATCCGCCACATGCTTCAGGTACAGGGCCAGGAAGCGTTGCACCTGTCCCACCGCGCGCTTCAAGTCCCAGCGGGACAGGTCCCGGTCCTCGACCATGTTGCTGATGCCACGCACCTCGAGGCAGGGAACGCCGTACATCAGCGCCACCTGCGCCACGGCGGCCCCCTCCATGTTCTCGCAGACTCCGGGGAAGCGCCGCAACAGTTCCTCCCCTTGTCTGGCGGTACCGGAACAGGTGGAAACGGTGAGGAAGGGCCCCATGATCGTGGCGAAACCGGCGGCGGTCGCGCAGTCGAGAGCGCGGCGGGCGCATTCCTGGTCCAGAGGGATCCGGTTGAAGAGCCGCTCCCCTCTCCCCTCGTACACGGGGATGCCGATCAGGTCGAGTCCGCGCCACCCGTCGGGGGTACGTACCCCCTCGTCGGCCAGGCACTCGCTGTCGGCCACGGCGAGGTCGCCCACGGCCAGGCCGGCCCCGACAAAGGCGCCGCCGCAGCCGGTATTGACGATGAGATCGGGGGTGTAGCGCTCGCACAGGAGGGTGGCGGCGCTGGCAGCGTTTACCTTGCCGATCCCGGTCAGGGCGAACAGCACCTCGCCCCCCCCCATTGCGGCACGATGCAGCGGCACATGCCCGGTGCCCGCCAGCGCGGTGGCGGAGGTCGCGGCCAGCAGTTCGGAGAGTTCCATCCGGGTCGATGCGGTGACGATAATGCGGCTCATGCGCTGCTCCCTGCACGTTTTTTTGGTGCGCGAGTGTAGCACAGCAGAGAAGACGACTTCAACGACTGTCGCGCCGCCCGGCGTCAAATAACTGTCTACTGTCAAAAAAGTGGTCCCCCCCGGGGTCCTCTTCGTGGTACCGGCACGCAGTGCGGCTGCGCTGCTCGGACATCTTCATTGGAAAAAAAAGACGGCAAATCAAACACCATCTGTTACAATCTCCCCCGCATCGTCGCGCCAGAAGCGGCGGCACAGCTTTTGCTGATAATGATGGCGCTTCGTTAAGGCACGGGTACCGTAGGCTCTCATTATCCTGTCTCCCCTCGTGAGCCGTCGTGACGGTGGTACCTGACAAGGTCATGGCCAGAGTGGGGAAAATGGGAGCCGCCGGAATGCCCAAACGGGGGTGCCGTGACCCCCTTTTTTGTTGCATAAGTCAAAGGCATCTAATATATTCGCTCCGTTCCAAATACTCGCAAAGAAGGGTCTTTCATGCCGCGCTGGATTCTCCCCTTGAACCTTACCCTTGGCCTCGCCATCACGGCAGTCGCGGCGCTCATCGCAGCGGATTTGCTGAGCGTCAAGATCGCCGCCCTGTACCCGAGGAACGCGCAGAAGCAGGTCGCAATGCCGGCCGCGGCGACGCCGGCCGGGAGCCAGGACCTGTTGAGTTTCGCACCCATCCTGGAGCGGGGCCTGTTCGGCAGGGCGACCCAGGGGAAACTTACCCCCCTGCAGCAGCAGGCGGCCGCGGGCCCCGCGGCGGCTGCGCCCCCACCGGCGGCGGTCGGCGACCTGGTCCTTTTGGGGACCGCGGTCGGCTCCTTCCGCGAGACCTTCGCGCTGGTACTGAAGAACTCCAGCCACGAGGAGCGGGTCTTCAAGCTGGGGGACACGGTGTTCTCGGCGGGCCCCTTGGTGTCGGTCAAGAAGGACGTGGCCGAAATCCTGGTAGGTGGCAAGCGGGTCAAGATCCTCACCCCGATGGCAGCCGCGGCCGAAGCGGCGGCTCCCTCTGCAGCGCCCGCCGGTGTCGCCGGCGGCGGACTGGCCGCCCCTGCCGGCGCAGGCAACTACGTCATCGACCAGCGCGCCTTGAACTCGGCGCTGGACAACATCGGTCAGGCCATGACCGACGCGCGCCTTTTGCCCAGCGTGAAAGACGGTAAGGTCGAGGGGTTCCGTGCCTCGGAGGTGAAGCCGCAGGGGATCTTCGGCACCGTCGGCATCAGAAACGGCGACGTCCTGTTGCGGATGAACGACTTTCCGATCGACTCGCCGGAGAAGGCGATCCAGTCCTTTGCCTCGCTCAAAGGGCAGAGCCGGATCAAGCTCGACCTGATCCGCGACGGCCAACCCACGACGTTCACGTATGACATAAGGTGAAGCAGTTCGATCTTAATCTGCCTCTCGGAGGGTTTTCCTTGAAAATCAGAATCGCCCGCATCACAGCCATGCTCATGTTCCTGGTCGCCGCACCGACCTTGGTCTTCGCCAAAGGGGTGGTGCTCAACTTCACCGATGTGGACATCGCCACCATGGTGAAATTCATCAGCGACCTGACCGGCAAGAACTTCATCATGGACGACCGGGTCAAGGGGAAGATTTCGGTGTTCTCCCCAGCCAAGCTCTCCAACGAGGAGGCCTACAACGTCTTCACCTCGGTGCTTGAGCTCAAGGGCTTTACCGTTATCCCCGCGGGGAAGGTGATGAAGATCGTCCCGACCGCGGCCGCCAGGCAGGCCGGGATGAAGGTCTTGAGCGACGGCGAGAAGGGGGCCGTCAACGACAGCTACCAGGCACGGGTGATCCAGCTCGAGCACGTTGCCCCCCAGGACGCGGTCACCTTCCTGCAGCCGCTGATTTCCAAAGACGGGCAGATCTCCGCCTTCGGTGCGGCCAACCTGATCCTCGTAGTGGACTCCGCCTACAACATACAGAAGATTCTGGGCCTCCTCAAACATATCGACACCGACCAGGTGCGCGAGGGGGCCGAGCTGGTCTTTTTGAAAAACGCCGCCGCCGACAGCGTGGCTAGCCTGATCAAGGACTGGCTCTCCGGCAAGCAAAGCGGCAAGGCAGGCACCGCACCCGGTGCCTCCACCGCCGCGGTCCCCGTGGTCGCCGACGCCAGGCTGAACGCCCTGATCATCTTCGGTTCCGAAAAGGACAAGGCCGACATCAAGAAGTTGATCGCGCTGGTCGATGTCGTCCCCCCCACCACCAGCAGCAAGGTCAACGTCTACTACCTGGAGAACGCCGAGGCGACCGAGGTAGCCAAGGTATTGGAAGGACTGGTTAAAGGAACTTCGACCGCGGCTCCCGCGGCACCGGGCACCGCAGCGGCCCCGCAGCAGGCAGTCTTCGAGGGGGGCAAGATCACCATCACCCCGGACAAGGCCACCAACTCGCTGGTCATCATGGCCTCCCCGACTGATTACCAGAACCTGCTGCAGGTGATCCAGAAGCTCGACCGCAGAAGCCGCCAAGTATTCGTACAGGCGATGATCGCTGAGGTATCGGTGAACAAGGCCAAGCAACTGGGCGTGCAGTGGGGATTTTTGGGGGCGGGTTCGAACGGAACGGTGTCCACCGTCGGTCTTTTTGACCCCTTCGGCTCTGTCACCAGCCTGGCCTCGACCTTTAGCACGCTGACCGGCTCGACCACCGGCGCCAGCACTCTATTGGCCAGTTCGGCAAACTTTCCAGTTGTGCTGCAGGCCCTGCAGTCCAACGGCGCCCTAAACGTCCTCTCCACGCCCAACATCATGACCAGCGACAACAAGGAAGCCGAGATCTTCGTGGGCGAAAACGTCCCCTTCGTCTCCGGGACCAACCTTACCTCGACTGGACTCTCGCAGCAGTCGATCGAGAGGAAGGACACCGGTATCATCCTGAAGATCAAGCCCCAGATCAGCGAGGGGGAGTACGTAAAGCTGGACATCTACCAAGAGATCTCCGCGGTGAAGGACTTCGGCACCGCGACCAACCCGAGCCTGGGGAGCACCAAGCGCTCCGCGAAGACTTCCGTGGTGGTGAAGAACACCGACACCGTGCTCATCGGCGGCCTGATCCAGGACACCGACCAGGTGACCGAAAGCAAGATCCCGCTGCTGGGCGACATACCTGGCCTCGGCTGGCTTTTCAAGACCAAGAGTACCAAAAGGGACAAAACCAACCTGCTGATCATGCTCACCCCGCGCATCATCAAGGACGCGCGTGACCTGGCCGAGGTTTCGACAACCCAGAGAAACAACTTCTCCGAGGCCGTCAAGAACGACGCTCCCTTCAACCTGGAGCGAGCTCTCGAGGAAAAGCCCAAGTCGGTCACCGCGGACAAGCCCGAAATTCGCAACCAGTAACGGCGGACATACTCCCATGGCAGAAACGCTTGACATAGAAAGCATAGCGGAACGCCTCGGCCTCCCGTTCCAGGCCGAGATCGACGATTCCAAGGTGGACGGGTCCCTGGTGAACCGGGTGCCGCTCAACTTTGCCCGCAACAACCTGCTGCTGCCGCTGCGCGAAGAAGGTGGCACGGTGATCGCCGCCAGCGCCGACCCGACCAACCTCCTGGCGGTGGACGAGATGGCGGGCCTGTTCCATCTCCCGGTCTCCACCGTGGTGGTGCCCCAGCGGGTGCTGATTGACGCGGTGAACCGCCTCTACTCCCGCCTCTCCGGTTCGGCGCAGGAGGTGGTCGAGGAACTCGAGGGAGAGGAACTATCCACCCTGGCCACCTCGTTCAACGAGCCGCGCGACCTGATGGAGCTGACCGACGAGGCGCCGGTGATCCGGCTTCTGAACTCGATCCTGTTCCAGGCGGTCAAGGAGCGCGCCAGCGATATTCACATCGAGCCGTTCGAGCGCGAACTCGAGGTCCGCTTCAGGATCGACGGCCTGCTCTACAAGATGCTCTCCCCCCCGAAGGTGATCCAGGAGGCGCTCACCTCACGCGTCAAGATCATGTCCGGCCTGAACATCGCAGAGAAGAGGCTGCCGCAGGACGGCCGCATCCGGGTCAAGGTGGCCGGCCGCGACGTGGACATCCGCGTCTCGCTGATCCCGACCTTCTTCGGCGAGCGCGTCGTCTTGAGGCTCCTGGACAAGCAGCGCGGAGTCCTTTCCCTAAAGGAGATCGGACTTTCCGACAAGAACGACCTGCTCATGGAGCGGCTGCTGTCCCGCACCAGCGGCATCATCCTGGTCACCGGCCCCACCGGCTCTGGCAAGACCACCACGCTCTACGCGGCGCTGTCCCAGATCAACTCCCCGGAGAAGAACATCATCACCGTCGAGGACCCGATCGAGTACCAGCTGAAGGGAGTGGGCCAGATCCAGGTCAACCCGAAGATCGACCTGACCTTCGCCAACGGCCTGCGCTCCATCCTCAGGCAGGACCCGGACATCGTCATGATCGGCGAGATCCGCGATGCCGAGACCGCCGAAATCGCCATGCAGGCCTCGCTCACCGGTCACCTGGTGCTCTCCACCCTGCACACCAACGACGCCGCCACCGCCGTCACGCGCCTGATCGACATGGGGATCGAGCCGTTCATGGTCGCCTCGTCGCTCTCCGCGGTACTGGCGCAGCGCCTGGTGCGCGTCATCTGCCCGCACTGCAAGGAGTCCTACACCCCCGACCGCAGCTATCCGGGGGTCGAACTACCGCCGGTGCTCTATCGCGGCCGCGGCTGCGACAAGTGCTTTAACCTCGGCACCATGGGACGGATGGGCATCTACGAGCTGCTCCCCATCGACGCCGAGCTCTGCTCCATGATCATCCGCCAGGCCTCCTCCGGCGCCATCAAGGAATACGCCATCTCCAAGGGGATGCGTACCCTGCGCGAGGACGGCCTGATGAAGGCGGCCCAGGGGCTGACCACCATCGAGGAGGTCCTGAGGGTGACCCAGGACGACTATGCCGACCTTTCGCTATAGCGCATTCAACCAGAAGGGAACCGAGGTCACCGGGACGGTGGACGCCGCCAGTGAGAGTGAGGCGCGACTGCACTTGAAGCAGAAGGGGCTCTTCGCCAAGGAGATCGCCCCTGCAGCGGAAGCCGGCTCGCGCTGGGCGCTCAAGTCCGGCGTCAGCGTCCCCGACCTTTCACTGGCCACCAGGAGGCTGGCCACCCTGTTGGGCAGCGCCGTCCCCGTCTACGAGGCGGTGGCGACCCTGTGGGAGCAGGAGGCGCCGGGCGAGCTGAAGCGGGTGCTCGGACGGGTGCGGGACCGGCTCGCCGAGGGTCAGGGGCTGGCACAGGCGCTGGCCGCCGAACCCCAGGTCTTTTCGGAAAGCTACATCGGCATGGTCGCCGCCGGCGAGGCAAGCGGCGCGCTCGAGGTGGTGCTGGAGCGGCTGGCCGAGTTCCAGGAGGACCAGGCCGAGGTGAGAAGCCGGGTCATCACCGCCCTCATCTACCCCGCCATCATGGTGGTGGTGGGCATCGGGGTCATGATGGTGCTCCTTGGCTTCGTCGTCCCCAAGATCTCCGCCGTTTTCGAGAGCAACAAGGCGACGCTCCCGCTGGTTACGGTGCTCCTGATCAAGGCGAGCACCGCGGTGAGAAAGGGTTGGTGGATCATGGGCGCGCTGGGCCTGGGCGCCGCCGCGGCCTGGAAGCGTGCCAAGGTGAACGAGGCGTTCCTGTCCAAGCGTGACCGATTCATCCTGGGCCTCCCCATGGCCGGCCAGCTCTGGCGACGCCTGGTACTGTCGCGTTTCGCCAAGGTGCTCGGGCTGTTGCTGCAAAGCGGTGTCCCCATCATCAAGGCCATGGAGATCACCGGCGAGGCAGTGGTCAACCGCGAGTACAAATCGTTCCTGGCCGAGGCGCGCGAGTCGCTGATCCAGGGGGGGAGCCTCTCCGCCTCGCTGAAGACAAGCCCGCTCTTCCCGCCGCTGCTGACCCACATGACGGCGGTCGGCGAAAAAAGCGGCGAGCTCGACGCCATGCTCATCAAGGCGGGCGACGCCTTCCAGAAGGAGTTCAACGCGCAGGTGACCCGCTCAATGGCGCTGCTCGAGCCGATGCTGATCCTCGGCATGGGACTTACCATCGGCTTCATGGTCATCGCCGTCCTGCTCCCCATCATGCAACTGAACCAGCTGGTCAAGTAACTGTAATGATCCCATTTCATTTTTTTGCGAGGTCTCCCATGCTGAAGACATTGAAAGACAGCCGCGGCTTCACCCTGATCGAACTGATGGTGGTTATCGTCATCCTGAGCCTTCTGGCCGTCCTGGTCGGGCCGAAGATCATCGGCCGCAGCGACGACGCCAAGGTCGCCGACGCCAAGGTCCAGATCCGCAACATCGAGACCGCACTCAAGCTCTACAAGCTGGATACCGGCGGCTTCCCCACTACCGAGCAGGGGCTGCAGGCACTGGTCACCAAGCCGACCACCGGCAAGATCCCCAACAACTACAAGGCCGAAGGGTACCTGGAGAACAAGAACGTACCCAAGGATCCCTGGGGCAACGACTACGTCTACCTCTCCCCCGGCGAACACGGCGACTACGACCTCTCCTCCTACGGTGCGGACGGTGCGCGCGGCGGCGAAGGGAAGAACGCCGACATCGAAAGCTGGAACATGAAGTAGGGAAGAGGGAGTTGACGGAGTGACCAACTTTGGGCGGTAAGGGGCCAGGCAAAAAACTGAGCGGCACAGCCGGCTTCACCCTGCTGGAACTGATGGTGGTGATCTTCATCATTGCCTTGGCAGCCGGCATCGTGCTGCCCCGGCTCCCCGAGCCCGAGAGCGCCCGACTCAAGAGCTCGGCGCGCAACCTGGCCAGCGGACTCAGGTTCCTCAACGACCAGGCCATCATAACGAAGAAGGTCTACCGCCTGCACCTGCAACTGGGCGAGAACACCACCCGCATCACCGAGGTTTCCCCATCGGGCGAGGAGCTGCAGCCTGGGGACCAGTTCATGGGGAGGCGCCTGATCGAGGACGGGATCGACATCGAGGACGTGAACCTGCCGAATTTCGGCGTAGTGACTGAGGGAGAGGTAGTCATCCCCTTCGGACCGGGCGGTGTGGCGGACGGGGTGACCATCCACCTGAAAGGCAAGGACAATCACTATACGGTGACCGCCAACCCCTCCGGCGGCAAGGTGACGGTGCAGGAAGGCTACCAGGAGGTGACCTCGTGAGAGGCTTTACGCTGCTCGAGGTGATGATAGCCCTCGCCATAACTGCCGGGGTGCTTCTGACCGTGATCTCCTCGGTCAACCACCACCTGGCCACGATCTCCGACGACACCGAGGAGACCAGGGCGGTCCTTTTGGCCAGGGCCAAGCTCGACGACCCGGAATTCGCAAAGAAAACTGACACCAAGGGGGATTTCGCCCCCGATCATCCCGACCACAAGTGGGCGCGCGAGATCACCCAGACCGAGATCCCGGGACTGAACAAGATCCGCCTCACCGTGACCTGGAACAACGACAGCAAGAGGCTCTCGCTTGTGCAATACGCACCGCAAAACTAGTAATAACGAGGGCTTCACACTCATAGAGCTCCTGATCGCCCTGGCGCTTTTGGTGATCCTCGCTGGCGCCCTTTACGGCACCTACTTCTCGGTGGTGGCGGCACGCGAAAAGGGTGGAGTCCGGATGGAGGAGCGCCGCGAGCTCTCCACGACGCTGGGCAAATTGCACAACGAGCTGGCATCGACATTTTACAAGTCCGCCGCACCGAGCACCGGTGCCGCGACGACAACGGCGCAGCGGTTCCATTTCGTGGTCGAGGACCGGGACAGCTTCGGGAAACCCGCTTCCCTCTTGCAGTTCACCGCCCTCACGCCCCCCCGCATCGACCCGGCGCCAGCTTCGGATGTCATGGTGGTGCGCTACGCGGTCAAGGAACTGGAGAAGAACGGCAAGGAGCAGCTCACCCTGGTGCGCGAGGCCCGCGACCTGTACTTCGATACCAGCGTCAAGTCCGTCCCCTACACGGTCATCGACAACGTGGAAGGGTTCCTCGTGGAATGCTGGGACGGCAACAAGTGGGTGAAGAGCTGGGATACCGCGCTCAACGGCAGCGTGCCGAAGCAGGTCCGGGTTACCGTGACCGTGAAAGGTGGCGAGGTATTCAGCACCATCGCCGCAGTGCAGAGGCTGAACCAATGAGGGGGGAAAAGGGATTCGCCCTGGTCATAGCCCTCATCGTGACCACGCTGCTCGTGGCGCTCCTGGCCGAGTTCGTCAACGAGGTCTACGTCGACACCTCGCACAGCCACAACTTCGTCGCCTCGCAGCAGGCGGGGGTGCTGGCCGAGTCCGGCATCGCCGGGGGGATCAAGTTGTTGCAGGTTTCCAGCATGCTAAGGACCGGTGGTGCGGCATACAGCTCTCTCCTGGAGCCATGGGCGCAACCGCACTCCTTCGACGCGGAAAACGGCACGGTCAGCATCACCATCGAGGAGGAAAGCGGCAAGCTGAACCTCAACACCGCCGCCTCGGACAACGGCACAGCCAACGCCAACACGGACCTTGCGCAGCGGCTACTCGCCAAGCTCAAGCTGCCCATCGACCTCACCGACGCGCTCATGGACTGGGTCGACAAGAACGACTCGCCGCTGCCCGGGGGCGCCGAATCGAGCTATTACCACAGCCTGAAGACTCCGTACTCCAGCAAGAACGCCAAGCTGGACACGGTCGAGGAACTGGCGCTCCTGAAGGGTTTCACCCCGGAGGTAATCGGCAAGCTGCGGCCGCACGTCACGGTCTACGGGGCCAGCGACCTTGAGCCGACGTCCCTGATCAACGTCAACACCGCGAGCAAGGAGCTGCTGGCCTCGCTGGACAACAAGCTGACCGACGACCTGGTGCAACGCATCATCGATTTCCGCAAAACCCGTCCCATCAAGGGAATGGCAGATTTCAACTCGATCCCCGGGATCGACAGCGTCTCCGCCGCCTTCGCCGACAAGATCACCTTCATCGGCTCGGTGTACCGTATTCGCGCCGAGGGACGGGTGGGTGAGAGCGTCGCCGTAGCCGAGGCCGTGGTACGCAACATGGGGGGCTCCGCAACCCCGGTACTGCTTTACTGGAGAGAATATTGATGGACATGCTGATCGTACAACTGAAAAGGACCGAGCTGGTCCTGGCCAGTTTCAGGGCCAAGAAAGGTGGAGCGGCCTTCCTCTCCGCCGAGCGGCACCCGCTTTTGGGTGAGGAGGGGGAACTCTCCCGCATCCTGGGAGGGAGCTCGCTCGCCGCGGGAGAACACCGGGTGGTGCTCGCCCTGCCCCCCTCCACGCTGTTCATGAGGGAACTGGAGCTCCCCATCAGTGACCGCGCCAAGGTCCGCGAACTGCTGCCGCTGGAGTTGAAAGGCGAGACCGCCCTCGACACCGACCAGTTGGCCTTCGACGCCGTACCTCTGGCCGGCGGCAAGGTGCTGGCGGTTTGGGGCCGGGTCCAGGAACTCTCCGAGAAGATCGACCTCCTTAAGGAAGCGGGGCTCGAACCGGAAGTGGTGACGGCGTCCCTGTTCCACTGGGACAAGCTGGCACCCGCAGCCGGTACCGTCGCGGTGAGCGACGGCGAGGCGCTGGCGGCCTACAGCGACGGCACCCCCATCTACTTCCGCGCCCTGCCGCCCAACGCAACCGACGCCGACCTGCAGCGCACCGTTGCCGCACTGGAGCTGTCGCGCAGCCTGCGCGTGGAACGGGTCATCTCGCACAACCCGGGCCAGCAGCAGCACGATACCGTCCCTCCCTCCACCAGCGGGCTCTTCGAGGCTTTCGGCGAAGACCCGCGCGCGGCGCACGACCTGGCCGGCGCCTACGCGCTGGCGGCGGCCGTGGCGGACAACAGCGCGGTCAACCTGCGCCGCGGCCCACTCGCCTACACGGCGGCCACGGAAAAGCTGTACCAGCGCCTCAAGGTAAGCATGATGCTGGCCGCCGCCCTGGTGCTACTCATCTTTGCCGAGAGCAGCGTGCGCTACTACCTGGTGAAACGCGACCTCGCCTCGCTGGACCGCACCATCACCGGTATCTACAAGGAAGTGTTCCCGACCCGCAAAAAGGCGGTCGACGAGGTGGCAGAACTCCGCTCCGAGATCAAGCGCCTGGAAGGGGCCAAAACATCGAGCAACGTGCTGAAGCTCCTGAACGACGTGGCCATGGTCAAGGGGGACGACGTCTTCGGCATCTACGAAACCGAAGTAACCGGCTCGGACGTGCGCCTGAAGGGGGACGCGAAGAGCGTCCAGGCCGTTGGGGACCTGAAGAGCCGTGCCGCCACCATCCTGGAGGGGACCGAAGTGGGTGAGACCAAGTCGCGCCCCGACGGCAGCGTGACCTTCACCCTGAGCGGCAAGATGAAGGGGGTGACCCGATGAACCGCGCAGAGATGATCACCCTCCTGCAGGGGCTGGACCAGCGCACCCGGCAGCGTATCGGCATCGCCATCGCCATCGTGCTGGCCATAGTGGTGCTCCTTTCCGCCGTGAACAGCAGGATCTCCGCCCTCGAAAAGAAGCGGACCGCGCGCGAGGCCGACATCGCCGAGATGATGCGCTTGAAGCTCCGTTACCAGGAGGCCAACCAGAGCGCCCAGCGCCTCGCCAACAGGCTCATGGCCACCAAGCCCGACGACTCCCCGGCAAAAATCGTGGAAGAGATCGGCATCAAGGGGCGCTCCAGCCAGATCAAGTCGGTCAAGGGGGACGACATCCCCGGCTACGTCGAGGATGCGGCCGAACTGCGCATGGAGGGGCTTTCCGCCAACGAGGCGGTGAACCTCATCTACCGCCTGGAGAAAGGGGCGCGACCGGTGACAGTGAAGAAGGCCCTGATCAAGCAGAGGTTCGACGACCCCTCCAAGCTCGACGTGACTCTCACCATCGCCCTGATCAAGCCGGCGCCGGCGGGGAAATAGATGAACAGACGCACCCTTTACTTTGCCTGCGGCGTTCCCGCCGCGCTCATGTTGTTCCTGCTGCTGACGCTGCTCTTTACGCCGAACCACGCCATCAAAGGCGTTCTCGTCCGGGCGGCGGAGAACGCAGGCTACACCCTTGATTGCACCGGCTTCGGCAAGAGCTTCCCCCTTGGTATCAAGGCGGAGCAGGTCGAGCTTGGCTCCGACAAGGGCGCGCTTTTGAAACTCAGTCGGGTGAAAGTGCGCCTGGAACTCCTGCCACTTCTCACCGGCAAGGTGCGTGTCGCCTACCGCGCCGGCATCGGTGCCGGGGAGGCGCAGGGAGAAATCGATCTTGGCAAACGCAAAGGGTGGAGCATGCAGTGCCGCGGCGTGCGGCTCGAGGACATCCCCTTCTTCACCACCGTCGCAGAGGCCAAGGTCCGGGGCGAACTGAAGCTGGCCGGCAAGATGGAAGCGAACAAAACCGGTGGCAGCGGCGATCTGCAGCTAGAGGTGAGCGCTGCCGAGGTTGCCGGGGTGAAGATCGGCTCCATGCCGCTTCCCGACGCGGCCTACCGCGAGGTGCGCGGTGCACTGAAGGTCGAGAAGGGCCGCGCCGTTTTAAAAAGCTTTACCTTAAATGGCGACGGCATCTACGTGCGCCTCTCCGGCGACACCGTGCTCGGCAATCCCGTCGGGGCATCTCCCCTCCACCTGACCATGGAGATGATGCCCAAGCCCTCCTTCCTGGAGCGACAGAAGTTCGTGTTTTTACTACTCACCAAGTACCAGACGTCCCCCGGGGCCTTCAAGATTCCCATCTCCGGCACCCTGGCCCACCCGTCGATGTAACTTTCTCAAAACGTGGTTTGAAGAAATCGAAAATTGGGTTGCATTTGTCCCCTTCGTTACTTAAGATGAGAGTAATGAGAGCGCGGTCGCGCAGGTCTTAACCGAGCGGGAGCAAGCCATGATCGAATTCCGAGACGTCCACAAGTGGTTCAAGCAGCTGCACGTGCTGAACAACATCAACCTTCACGTCAAGCCGGGCGAGGTCATGGTAGTCTGCGGTCCTTCCGGCAGCGGCAAGTCCACCCTGATCCGCACCGTCAACCAGCTCGAGCCCATCGACAAAGGCACCCTGATCGTCGACGGCAAGGACTTGAGCGACAAGAAGCTCGACATCAACAAGCTGCGCGCCGAGGTTGGCTTCGTGTTCCAGCAGTTCAACCTCTACCCTCACCTCTCCGTGCTCGCCAACATCACCCTGGCCCCCATCAAGATCCGCAAGACCCCCAAGGCAGAGGCCCAGGATCAGGCCATGGCGCTCTTGGAGCGGGTCGGTCTCGCCGAGAAGCGGGATGCCTACCCGGCCCAGCTTTCCGGCGGTCAGCAGCAGCGCGTCGCCATCGCGCGCGCCCTGGCCATGAAGCCGCGCATCATGCTCTTCGACGAGCCCACCTCCGCCCTCGATCCCGAGATGATCGGCGAGGTGCTCGACGTTATGCAGAAGCTCGCCCTAAGCGGGATGACCATGGTCGTGGTCACTCATGAGATGGGGTTCGCACGCGAGGTTTCCCACCGCGTGGTCTTCATGGACCAGGGGACCATACTGGAGCAGGCCGCTCCTGAGCAGTTTTTCAAGAATCCGCAACATGAACGGGCGCAGCAGTTCCTGAAACAGCTGCTCTCTCCTATGCACTAGTGGCAAGAATGGCCGTTCCACCTTCATGGCTCGAGGTCAAGCTCAACCTGAAGATCCATGTTCTCTGTTAGGCTTACTTGTGTTGCCTGCTTTTTTTGCCTGAAAGGATGCAGATACAAGTCACTCTGGTATAATCCCGTACGCTTTCGCTCCGTCGAACGTTGAACCTTGAACGTTGAACGGGTTTTATTCATTCAAAAGGAGGAACACTGATGAAGAAACTGTGGACGCTGTTTGCTGCTGTCGCCCTGGTAGGCATCATGGCTCACGCCGCCCTTGCGGCCGGGGACACCCTGGCCGAGGTCAAGAAGAAAGGGGTCCTCGTGGCCGGCGTGAAGGATTCGCTGCCGCCGTTTGGCTACGTCGACGAGAAGACCCGCGAGATCGTGGGCTACGACATCGACTTCTGCAAGTACATTGCGAAGAAACTGGGCGTGAAACTGGAACTCAAACCGGTCACCTCGGCCTCCCGCATGCCGCAGCTCATGGAAGGCAACATCGACATCATCGCCGCCACCATGACCAAGAACCCGGAGCGCGCCAAGCAGATCGACTTCAGCCACACCTACTTCCTGACCGGCCAGAAGTTCATCACCAAGAAGGGCGCCGTGAAGAGTCTCAAGGACTTGGAAGGGAAGAAGATCGGCACCGCCAAAGGCTCCACCTCGGAGCAGAACGTGGCCAAGGCGATCCCCACTGCCACCGTCCTCTCCTTCGACGACTACCCGCAGGCGTTCCTCGCGCTGCAGCAGGGTAAGGTGGCGGCTGTCACCACCGACGAGTCCATTCTCGCCGGCATCCTGGGCAAGGCTCCCAACAAGAACAAGTTCGAGATCCCCAACCTGCAGATCTCCGAGGAGCCCTACGGCCTGGGGATGAGGAAGGACGACAAGAACTTCGTCGCCTTCGTGAACAAGACCCTGCTCGAGATGGAGAAAAACGGCGAAGCCAAGAAGATCTTCGAGAAGTGGTTCGGCCCCAAGACCGCAACCCCGCTCAGGCGCACCTTTAAGATCACCGCTGACAAGTAGCCTCCCCCTGCGGCCTCCCCTTCCCGGGGAGGCCGCACGTCTCAGACGCTGCAGCAATATCACCACCCCAGTTCAACAACCAATATAAAAAACTCGCTACACTGCTTCTTTATCCACACCTCTCTCTTTGTCGCCGCTTCCCCCGATAGTACCTGCGCCGTAATCGATCAGGTTGGACTGTAGTTAGTGCAGCGCCGATGCTTGATCAAGAGGGCTGTTTTAGTGCCTAAACCCTTGACAATTCACCTCAAGACGTTATATAAATCCATGCTTAAAATTAACTCTGTTTTAATACCAAGGAGGGGGCAATGAGAGTAGCAAAACTTTTCAACCTTGTATCGGCCCTGGCGCTGTTCGCATTCGTGGGAACCGCTGCCGCTGCCGGTCCTGCACAACCTACGGCGGTGCTGACCAGCGCGGACTGCGTGAAGTGCCATGAGCAGCCGCCCAAGGACATCGCAGCGGCCGGCGGCAAGCACAAGACCGAGGTGACCTGCCAGGACTGTCACGTCGGGCACCCGCCCAAGGTTAAGAAGCCGATCCCGCAGTGCAGCCAGTGCCACGAAGGCAAGCCGCACTACAAGCTCCAGGGCTGCCTCGGCTGCCACTCCAACCCCCATACTCCGAAGGTCATCAAGTTCGGCAACAACGTCACCGATCCGTGCCTGACCTGCCACACCGGCCAGATCGAGCAGCTGCGCGCCTTCAAGAGCAAGCACACCGCCCTCAACTGCTCCTTCTGCCACAACGTCCACGGCCGCATTCCGGACTGCACCCAGTGCCATAAGCCGCACGCCAACGACATGACCGCCAAAGATTGCAAGGTCTGCCACCAGGCCCACAAGCCGGCTGACGTGACCTACAAGTCCGACACCCCGTCGAAGATGTGCGCCGCCTGCCACAGCAAGGCGTTCAAGCTGCTGACCTCCAGCACCGCTAAACACAGCAAGCTTGCCTGCGTCTACTGCCACCAGGCCAAGCACAAGATGGTGCCGCAGTGCACCCAGTGCCACGTCAAGCCGCACCCTGCCGCCATTATGGCGAAGTTCCCGAAATGCGGCGAGTGCCACAGCATCGCCCACGACCTGAACCGTTGGGGTGACGCAGCCGCTCCGGCCCCGGCAGCAGCCCCGGCCAAGCCGGCTGCTCCGGCCAAACCGGCCGCTCCGGCCAAACCGGCCGCCAAGCCGGTAAAGAAGTAACACTCCTGCAGCGAATCGGGGAGGCCCTGTGCGGCCTCCCCGACCTTTTTACCCCTCCCTGTTTTCAACTCTTTGCCAAACCAGTTCGGGTAGCACCAGGAGGATCGCATGCTTTTTCTACAGATAACCTCGGCAGTGACGGCGCTTTCTCTCGTGATACTGGCGCTGTGTCTTATCCCGGTCCTCACTGAACTAAAGAAGGCGGCACTGGCCCTGCAAGGCGCTGCCGACCTGCTGCAAAAGGAAGTGACGCCCCTGGTCAAGGAACTGCGTGACACGGTGTCCGACGTGCAGGTAGTAACCGGCGCCGCGGCCGCCAATGCCGACGGCGTGAACATGCTTTTGAGCGAGCTCGGTCACGCCGGACACAACATTCGCATGATCAACAAGGTATTAGGCATCGCCACTGAGATTGTGGCCAACGCTCCGGTCTGGATTACGGGGGCCAAGGTTGCGGGCAAGTATATTGCTGATAGAATAATCAAATCCAAAATTAGGGGGTGACGCCATGTCAAAAGATAAAGATATCGGGACCGGTACCATGCTGCTTTCCTTCCTGGCCGGTGCTGCCGTCGGGATAGGGGCAGCCCTGCTGCTCGCGCCGAACACCGGTGAAGAGCTGCGCGGCAAGATCAAGGATCTCGCCGACGACGCGGTGGACAAGATCAAGGAATACGCCAGCGAGGCGCAGGACAAGATCAGGTCCAGCTACGAGGATGGCAAGGACCTGGTGCTGGAGAAGAAGAACATCATCTCCTCGGCCATAGAGGCCGGCAAGGAGGCGATGGAGCGGGAACGGGAGAAGAAAACCCAGGTCTAAGCGCCATGTCCCCCACTTCCGAAAAGCCCACCACCAGGTGGGCTTTTTTGTTCATCCTCCCCCACCCGCAACTGGAGGAGGCTCCCAACTGATCTTTTTCCGGCGCAGTCCCGGCAGGGGACGTGCCGCCAGCAGCAGCGGTGCTACAGCATGAACGACAGTAACGGCAGCAAGAAATTCTCCGCCGGCCTCATCTGGCAGTACGACCCGGCGGCCGTCGGCGGTTGGAAGGGGAAGGGGCTCAGTCTTTTGCAGTTCGCCAGCTTCGCCTTCTCCAACTTCATGGCCAACAACGCCCTGTTGCGCGCCACGGCCCTCTCCTTCACCACGCTGTTGTCCCTGGTGCCGCTACTCGCCCTCGCCTTCTCGGTGCTCAAGGGGCTGGGCGCGCAAAACCGGCTGGTGCCCCTGATCCTGAAGCAGGTTACCGCCGGGAACGAGGAGGTTGTGGACCGGGTCATCTCCTACATCGGCAACACCAACATGAGTTCGGTGGGCGCCATCGGCCTTGCGGCGCTCTTGTTCACCGCCATCAGCATGCTCGGCAGCATCGAGGACGCCTTCAACGTGATCTGGGGCGTACCGGAGACACGCACCTTCTACCGCAAGTTCAGCGACTACCTGAGCGTGCTGGTCAGCGCGCCGCTGCTCCTTTTGGCCGCAACTAGTATCACCACCACCCTCTCCAGTAAATGGCTCACCACCTGGATCATGGAGTGGACCTACCTGGGGGACCTGTTCCTGTTCACCCTGGGACTCACCCCCTACCTCGTGGTCTGGATCGCCATCTTCCTGCTCTACGTTTTCATGCCCAACACGCGCGTGCGCTTTGACTCGGCGCTGATCGGCGCGGTCCTCTCCGGCACGCTCTGGCAGTTCGCCCAGTGGGGCTATATCCACTTCCAGGTAGGTGCCGGCAACTACAACGCCATCTACGGCACGCTGGCGGCGCTCCCCATCCTGATGGTCTGGATCTACGTGAGCTGGATCATCGTACTGTTCGGCATGGAGGTAGTCGCGGCACACCAGAGCCGGGGCACCTTCCGGCGCGACATCCGGGGCCGGGACATCAGCCACGAACTGCAGGAACTGGTGGCGCTGGCAGCACTGCGGCACATAGCGGACGCCTTC
This sequence comes from Geomonas agri, assembly GCF_020179605.1. Classification (NCBI taxonomy): domain Bacteria; kingdom Pseudomonadati; phylum Thermodesulfobacteriota; class Desulfuromonadia; order Geobacterales; family Geobacteraceae; genus Geomonas; species Geomonas agri. The sequence continues at coordinate 1,520,008 of NZ_JAINZO010000002.1, read as the reverse complement.
TATCGCGGCGAGCCCGCGTGGGGCGAAAACCACCTGGCGGCAAAACTCGGCGTCCCCCTGCGCATCGTGCGCAACACGCTGGAACATTTGCGCGACCAAGGCTTCGTCGTCATGGCCGGCGAGGGGCGCGGCAATTACTACCCGGCACGCGACCTGGACCAGGTTTCGATCGCGGACGTGCTGCTCTCGCTGAGAAGGCGCGGCGCCTCAGCCGCCATCTCCGGTGAGGAGCTGGCCGAGGGGCTTTTGGCCCAGTCGGAACAGGCGGTCACGGTCGCCCTGGGAGGGGTCACCCTGAAGGATCTTGCCTTCCCCGAAATGCGCCCCCCCGGCGTTGACAAAGGGGACACAGTTGACATATAGTGGCCCGATTAAACAGACGGCCAGAAGCGGGATATGCAAGATTTAAAAGACATCGACAAAGTAAAAAAACGCAGCAGACGACTCCGCAAGGCAAAGGCCGATGACGGGCGCAACGTATTCCTTCGGCAGATCGAGGAGACCAAGCCCCAGAAGAAGCGGCTCAGGGTCATCCTGCCCGCCATCGCGCTCTTACTTGCCTCCTACCCACTGATCTCCCTCCTGGGGTCTCCCCGCGCCAAAACGGCGCCGGCAACCGAAGTACAGGCCGCCGTCTCCCTCTCCAAACTGGACCAGGGCAGCGCCTTCAAGCTCGCCGCCGACGCCTACTCGAACGCCAAGGTGCAGGGCGGCAAGTTAACCGCCCCCCTGCCGCAGGGCGGCCAGGTGACCTACGGTATCGATGAAGAGGTGCAGAGGAAGATCGAGAAACTCTTCACCGACTACAAGGTCCCCTACGGCCTCTTCGTCGCCCTCGAGCCCAAGACCGGTCGTATCCTCGCCGCCGTCTCGCATTCCGCCTCCCAGCCGGGCTGGGAAAAGGGCGCCAACTACCACCTCTACCCCATGGCGTCGCTGTTCAAGATAGTCACCGCCACGGCGGCACTGGAAGAGAAAAAGGTGGGGCCGGACACCATGTTCGCTTTTAACGGCAAGCTCACCTCGGAGAGCCCGAAGTACTGGCGCGTGCGCCCCGGCCGCGGCAACCAGCAGATGCCGCTGTCGCTTGCCATGGGCAAATCGGTCAACCCGGTGTACGGCCGGCTCGCCGGCGAGGTGGTCGGGCGCGATCCGCTGCTGTTATACGCGGGGAGGTACGGCTTCAACCAGCCCATCGTCCCCGGTTCGCCGATCCTTGCCAGCACGGCCCCCGTCCCGGGTACCGTCGACGAGCTGATGCGCATGGGCGCCGGCTTGAACCGCGAGGTGAAAATCTCTCCCTTCCACGCCGCCGCCATCATGGCCACGGTGGCCAACGGCGGGGTGATGATGGCCCCGTCGCTTGCCAGCGAGATCAGGGACGCCAAGGGGAACGTGGTGTTCTCCCTGAAGCCCCAGGTGCTGCGCACGGTGATGACACCGCAGACCGCCAGCAACCTGGCGCACATGCTCGCCACCACAGTGGAGAGCGGCACCTCGCGGCGCGCCTTCCACGATCGCCGCGGGAGACGGATGCTCGCCTCGGTACGCATCGCGGCCAAGACCGGCTCCATCGATGGCTCCGACCCCGCCGGGCACTACAGCTGGTTCGCGGCCTACGCGCCGATGGAGGATCCGCAGATCGCCCTGGCAGCGCTGGTCATCAACGAGAACAAGTGGCGCATCAAGGCGACCTCGGTGGGCGAACAGGCGTTAGAGGCCTTTTTCAGGTAACCGTTTTTCCGGGCAGGTGAAAATGGATTGTTCAGGATGCGGGACGTGCTGCGTCGCGCCGGACATCAGCGCCTTGGGAAAGAAGGTGGGAGAGCCGTGCCGCCACCTCTCCGGTGAGCAGCGCTGCCTGATCTACGAAGAGCGCCCGGCCGTGTGCCGCGGCTACCGTCCGGACGAGATCTGCGCGCGCATCGCGGCACCGACGTTACCGGAACGGGTGGATAACTACCTCGGGCTGTTCGGGTTGCGCCCCGACTAGTCGAAGCGCTCCAGGGTGATCCCCTGTTCGGTCCACTGGGCGTAGGAGTAGTCGGTGATCCAGTCGCCGAGGGCAATGAAGACCCGCTCCCCTTCCCGTACTTCCATCGGGAGATGGAAGTGTCCGGTGACGATCAGGTCGCACCCGGCCACGAAGCGCTCTCGAGCGAAGCGTGACAGGATGCTCCGGTAATCCCAGCGGCTCTTGCGCGAGACGTGCTGGCGGCTGGAGCGCAGCGACAACCTGACCGCGATCCGGTCGGCCAGCCGGCGCGGGAACACCGGTACCAGCGCCTTGACCAGGGGACTGCGCAGCAGGAAGCGCCAGGCCCGGTAGCGGTGATCGGCGCGGTTGACCTGGTCACCGTGGCACAGGCAGACCTTCTTGCCGTCAATCTCCAGTTCGGCGCCGCCGGCGTAAACCTCGGCCTGCAGCTCGTTTCTGAAGAAGCCCCCCAGGTGGAAGTCGTGGTTCCCCTCGAAGTAGACGATGCGCACCCCGCGCGCCCTCACCCGCTTCAGACAGTCCACGATCTCGCCGTAGTGACCGTACACGGGCCGCGGGTTGCCAATCCAGAACTCGAAGATGTCCCCCAGAAGGTAGAGGGTGTCGGTGTCGGCGGGAAGCGTGTCCAGAAAACGGACCAGGGCCCGGTAGTTCCGGTCCTGCGGGTTCCTCAGGTGGGCGTCGGCGATGAAAATCTTGCGCATTCGCGCAATATATACAAAAATACGGACTTGGTAAAGGAAACAGGCACGGGTGCATCTCCACTCGACCTCAACCTTGACCTTAACCTGTTGCTAAGAGGTATCGATGCACGCACTGCGCAACCTGGAGATCGTCTGGGAGGACCTGATGGAGGCCTTCGAGAACGGCGATCCGGATTTAGTTTACTTTTTGGACCGCGAGACCGGCGAGGTATTCTCCGTCCCCGCCGAGTACGAGGACGAGAATTTTTGGGAGGAGGTGGCCTCCCAGGAGGAGCGCTTCCTCGAGATCCCCCCCTTCGACTACGGGCAGGAGCGCCAACTGGTGCACGCCTTCATCCAGCGGCTCACCAACGAAGGGCTCAAGGATATGCTGACGCGGGCCTTCAGCGGCAAACAGTCCCACGGCAGGCTGCACGAGATCCTCGCCTTCTACCCCGAGGAGCAGGAGCGTTTTCACGCGATCCGCGAAGCCTTCCTCACCGACCGCGCCGCCCACTGGCTGGAGGAGCACGACATCTACCCCCCCGAACGGTTCTAGTATCCCCCGAAGCGGCGCCCATTGACCCGGGCGCCGCTTTTGCGTAACATCTCACTGGTGTTGATCATTACAACCGGAAGTGCCGCCGCAGGCAGCGCCGGCCGCACCTCCCTCGCACCCGGGCTCCCACATGACACACAAAAGCTGGCTCACAACCTTCCTGGAGATGGCGGTCATCGTATTCATCTCGGCGCTGCTCGGCATCGCCTGGAACAGGACTCTCCTTGCCGATGCCTGGCGCGGCGCCCCCGCAGGACAGGCGGCGCCGGTTTCCCAGCAGGTGGCTCAGGGGGCCCAGCAGGCGGAGGCGCTTCCCATGCCGATCGCCTTGGCGCAGGTGAAGGAACTGCACGACTCGGGGCAGGCGGTGTTGGTGGACGCCAGGAGCGCCACGAGCTTCGCCAAGGAGCACATCGCTGGAGCGCGTTCCCTGCCGCTTGAGGAAGCGAGCCGCCAGGCGACGCCACAGTTGAAAGGGGTCGCTAAGGACTCCGTCATCATCGCCTACTGCAACGGTTTTTCCTGCCACGACAGCATGGAGTTGGGCAAGCTCCTGATCAAGGCCGGCTACGGCTCGGTCTATGTCTTCGAGGGAGGGCTCCCCGAGTGGCGCGACGGCGGCTATCCAACCTCGGGAGGAAAGCAATGAAAGGTGTGTCTTCGTCGATGATCTCCCTGGCGCTCCGCATCGCCCTCGGCGCCATCTTCATCTATGCCGCCCTCCCGAAGATCGCCGACCCGGTGGCCTTCGCCGGCAGCGTTGCGGCCTACCGGATTCTCCCCTACTTCTGGAGCTACCTCACCGCCGCTGTACTTCCCTTTCTGGAGCTTACCTGCGGGGTGCTGCTCATCCTGGGAGTGCGGGTCAGAAGCGGCGCCTTGATCATCGGCGCGCTCAATGTCGTCTTCATGGCCGCACTCGCCGCCGCCATGATCCGGGGACTCGACATCGATTGCGGCTGTTTCCGCCAGGATGGCCCCAAGACCGCCCCCTGGGTTGCGCTCGTGCGCGACGCCTTTTTCCTCGCCATGACCGCGGCAGTGCTGCGCTACGAGCGGCTGCGCATCCGGTAGCAGCCCCGGGACCGGTGCGGTCTGCCTCTGCTCTTCCCCGCCCTTCCCCTGCCCTCCCCCCAGCGCCACGCCCCCCGGCAGCTTGCAGTTTTGACAGAATTACTGTAGGATGCCGCGTTGTTTCATTAAGCACTGGGAGAATGTTTTGAACACCGAAATTCTGCTCGTAATCGGGGCGTACCTGCTCGGCTCGGTACCGACCGGCCTGCTCCTGGCCCGGAGTATGGGCATCAATATCAGGGAATGTGGCAGCGGCAACATCGGCGCCACCAACGTCTACCGCACCGCCGGCAAGAAGCTCGGCGTCATGACCCTGATCGGGGACTGCCTCAAGGGGCTGATCCCGGTCCTGATCGCGCAGGCCATGGGGCTGCTCCCCATGTGGGTGGCTGCTATCGGCCTGGCCGCTTTCCTTGGCCACGTCTATACCGTCTTTCTCGGCTTCAAAGGCGGCAAAGGGGTTGCCACCGCGCTAGGCGTGCTGCTGGGTACCGCGCCGCTGGCCGTGCTGTTCGGCATCCTCGTTTTCGCCGCCGTCCTCTACAAGTGGCGCTACGTCTCCCTGGCCTCCATCAGCGCCGCCGCCTGCATCCCCGTACTTGCCTGGGCCACCTGCACCCCTCGCGAAACCATGATCATGGCGGTGGTGATTGCAGCGATCGTGATCCTCAAGCACCACGAGAACATCGCCAGACTCCGGGCCGGCACCGAAAACAAGTTCAAGGCCTGAACACCGGGCAAGCAGGAATAAAAAAAGGGCGGTTCCTCTCAGGGAAGCCGCCCTTTATTATTGCTCTTTGCGTTCTCAGATCTCTCAGATTTTCTTCGCGCCGATGGTTTCTAAGCCGCTTGCTCCAAGACCAGCGGGGTCAGGAAACGCTTCATCTTCTTGAGAGCCCCTTCCTCGATCTGGCGTACCCGCTCACGGGAGATGGAGAAATGGTCGGCGATCTCCTGCAGGGTAAGCGGCTGGTCCGCTGAGACGCGGTGCTCGATGACGAAACGCTCTTTCTCGTTCAGTTGTTCGAGCGCGCTTGCTACCGTCTGCTCCAGGATGGTGGTCTCCTGGCGCTCGGCCAGCATTTCCTCCTGGTTCTGGCGCAGGTCGGGCAGGCTTTCCAGGAAGGTCCCCCCCTCCCCTTCGAACATCTCCACGTCCAGCGACAGCTCGCCCCTCAGGCGCTGTTCCATCTCCTGCGCCTCGGTGTCCTTAACGTCCAGCGAGATGGCCGCCGCGTGCAGGTCGCCTTCGCCGGTCATGTTGATGATGGCCTGTTTGGCCTGGTTCAGCTTGAAGAACAGCTTTCTCTGCGCCTGGGTGGTGCCAATCTTCAACAGGCTCCAAGCCGAGATGATGTGGTTTTGGATGTACGCCCTGATCCACCACACGGCGTAAGAGATGAGACGGACGCCCTTGGCGGGGTCGAACTTCCTGACCGCCATCATCAGTCCCACGTTCCCCTCCTGGATCAGGTCCAGCATCTTCATCCCGTAGGAACGGTACTCCCCGGCAATCTTCACGACAAACCTGAGGTTCGAGGTAATCAGCTTGTGAGCCGCCTCCAGGTCCCCCTCGTCGCGGAACCTGCAAGCCAGATCCATCTCCTCATCCGCCGACAAAAGCGGGAAACGGTTGATCTCCGCGAGGTACAGGGTAAGGCTGTCTATAGGTACCGGCATTGCGTGCGTCATGTCGATCTCTCCCTTGTGAGTGCTGGTTTTGCCTTCTGCTGTTAGCACTCTCCACTCTTGAGCGCTAATAAATATAACAAGCCGCATGCAAAAAATCAAGGGGATGCCCGTGAATTTACGGGGGTTAAATTACTTGCGCCTGCCGCTGCGAATGTGGTAAACGAAAAGATCGAAATAAGCGACGCCTGGCGCCGAAAAACCGGAGGTTCTGCCACATGGAGATCAGGGTAATACCGATTAGCGAGGGGGAGAAGAAGGCCAAGTACACCGACGAGTCGCAGCTCGGTTTCGGAAGGATTTTCACCGATTACATGCTGCTGGTCGAATGGAAAGCCGGCCAGGGTTGGGTCGACGGCCGCATCAAGAAGTACGAGCCGTTCCAGATCGACCCCGCGGCGCTCGTTTTGCACTACGCTCAAGAAATCTTCGAGGGGCTGAAAGCCTACAAATGGGAGGACGGCACTATCGCGCTGTTCCGCCCGGAGATGAATGCCCGTCGCTTCAACCACTCCGCGGAACGCCTCTGCATGCCGGAGGTTCCCGAAGAGCTTTTCGTGAAAGGGATCGAGCAACTGGTCGCCCTTGAAAGCGCGTGGGTTCCGGGGTCGGAAGGGACCTCGCTCTACATCCGTCCCGCCATGATCGCCGTCGAGCCGCACGTCGGCATCAAGCCCTCGGACCACTACTACTTCTACGTGATCCTTTCTCCGGTGGGCGCCTACTACTCCGCCGGCTTCAACCCGGTCAAGATCATGGTCGAGGACAAGTACGTCCGCGCCACCCCCGGCGGCACCGGCGAAGCCAAGACCGGCGGCAACTATGCCAGCTCCCTCAAGGCCGGGCTCGAGGCCAAGAAGAAGGGGTACGACCAGGTGCTGTGGCTGGACGGCGTGCACAAGCGTTACATCGAGGAAGTCGGCTCGATGAACATGTTCTTCGCCTACGGCGACACCATCGTCACCGCTCCGCTCGAGGGGAGCATCCTGCACGGCATCACCCGCGATTCCGTACTGACCCTGGCTAAGTCCATGGGGCTCAAGGTCGAGGAGCGCAAGATCGACGTGAATGACCTGATGCAGGATCTGAAGAGCGGCAAGATCACCGAGGCCTTCGGCAGCGGCACCGCGGCGGTAGTCACCCCGGTCGGTACCCTCTGCTATGCCGGTGAAACGGTCCAGGTCGGTACCGGCGGCGTCGGCAAGCACACCCAGGCCCTGTACGACACCCTGACCGGCATCCAGACCGGCAAGATCGAAGACAAGTTCGGTTGGATCAAGAAGGTTAAGTAATACAATCACCTGACAAGGTAACGAAAAAGGGGACAGGCTACTTTTTAAAGTGCCTGTCCCCTTTTCATTTCGTTCTGGAGATGAAAGTTTAGAACAACTCCATCTGGCCGCTCAGCAGCTCGCCCGGAGCCGGAGCAACCTTGCCCGGCCCTTCTACCCCTTTCCAGGACAGCCCGGCCTTGATCATCTCCTGGAGCCACTTCTTGGGAACCGACCGGTAACGGCACCGTTTGAGGGAGCCAACGGTGATGGTGGCGGAGACCACCCCGCGCCGTATACGCGGCACGATCTCCGTAATCTTGCCGATAAACAGGAAGCAGCGGGTCGCGTCTTTGTGCTCGAGGAGCACCTCGTCGCCGATGACGGCGAGGCAGATGGCGTGGTGGCGCTTGTTATCCACGAAGAAACTGACAGCGCACCCCGGCGTGGCAACGACCGGCTTTGACAACTCCTCGGCGTCCCAGACCAGTTCCTCGCCCTCATCGCCATCTTCATCGAGCGCTTCGTCAGGATCCTCGCCGTAGAAGAGATTTTCATCTGCCGCCAGGTCAAGGTCGTCGTCCAGCTCGTCCTCGACCGCCAGATCCAGGTCGACCTCGGCATCCGGATGCTCTTCGGCTCCGACTCCGTTATCGTTGCATTTCAACTTTGCCAACTCAGCTCCCCTGCAAGCATCACGTGCGTACCAACAGCTAGCGGTTTGCATCCCGACCATCGTGCGCCTCGGCACCGCAACCCGCTGCCGGATAATGCCATATCTCGCCACACACTACAAGCCTTGCCACAGTGAACTGATCCAGATGACCGCCGCACCTTTGAGCTAAAAACAGCCCACCACCTTGACACGCCTCATCCCCCTCCCTATCTTCTTCTATGACTTAGGAGGCAACCCATGATCAGACCAGAGAAAATGACCGTAAAGACGCAGGAAGCCATAGCGACGGCGCATGAAAACGCCCTCGCCATGTCAGCGCCCGCCATCGAAGCCGAACACCTGCTGCTCGCCCTTATCGACCAGGAAGGCGGCTTCGTGCCCGACCTCATCAAGAAGATCGGCGCCCCCCTGCCGCGCCTGCGTGACAGCGTGGACGAGGTGCTCAAACGCCTGCCCAAAGTGACCGGTGGTGCCCAAGTGGGGCTCTCGGCAGCTCTCAACCGCGTCCTGGACCAGGCCCAGAAAGAAGCGGACACGATGCACGACACCTTTGTGTCGACGGAACACCTGCTGCTGGCGCTGGTGGCTTCGAAGGACACCCCGAGCGGTCGACTCTTGAGTCAGAACGGCGTGACCCGCGACGGCATCCTCGCGGCGCTGAAGGAGTTGCGCGGTGGCGAAGCGGTCAACGAGCAGGACCCCGAACAGAAATACCAGGCGCTGGCCAAATACTGCCGCGACCTGACCGACCTTGCCCGCCAGGGAAAACTGGACCCGGTCATCGGGCGCGACGACGAGATCCGCCGCGTGCTCCAGGTGCTGTCCCGGCGTACCAAGAACAACCCGGTGCTGATCGGTGAGCCCGGCGTGGGCAAGACGGCCATCGCCGAGGGCCTCGCCCAGCGCATCGTGTCCGGCGACGTCCCCGAAACGCTCAAGGACAAGGTGATCATGGCGCTCGACATGGGAGCCCTCATCGCCGGCGCCAAGTACCGGGGCGAGTTCGAGGAGCGACTCAAGGCGGTCATCAAGGAAGTGGCGCGCTCGGAAGGGAAGATCATCCTCTTCATCGACGAGATGCACACGCTGGTGGGCGCGGGAGCGGCGGAGGGGGCCATGGACGCCTCCAACATGCTGAAGCCTGCCCTGGCCCGCGGCGAGCTGCACTGCATCGGCGCCACCACGCTCAACGAATACAGAAAGCACATCGAGAAGGACGCGGCGCTCGAGCGGCGCTTCCAGCAGGTGTACGCCGGCGAGCCGAGCGTTGAGGAAACCATATCGATCCTGCGCGGCCTCAAGGAAAAATACGAGAACTACCACAAGATCCAGATCAAGGATTCGGCCATCATCGCAGCGGCGACGCTCTCGGACCGCTACATCACCGACCGTTTCCTCCCCGACAAGGCGATCGACCTCATCGACGAGGCGGCATCCCGGCTCAGGATCGAACTGGATTCCAAGCCGACCGAGATCGACGAGATCGACCGGCGCGTCATCCAGCTCCAGATCGAGCGGGAGGCCATGCTGCGCGAACACGACCCCAAAGCACTTGAGAGACTGAAAAAGCTGGAAGAGGAGCTTTCGACGCTGAAGGCGCAGTCGGACGAACTGAACAGCCACTGGAAAAGGGAGACCAATCTCCTCGCAGAACTGGGCGAACTCAAACAGCACAAGGAGGACAAGGCCGAGGAGGCCAAACGCGCTGAGCGCGATGGTCTTTTGGCCCGCACAGCCGAGATCCGCTACGGCGAAATCCCAGCCATCGAGAAGGAGATCGAGGACAAGCGCCTCACCCTGGAACAGATCCAGAAAGAAGGGAAGATGCTCCCGGAGGAGGTGGATGCCGAGATGGTGGCCGAAGTGGTCGCCAAGTGGACCGGCATCCCGGTGAACCGGATGCTGGAGACCGAGAGCGAGAAGCTAGTGCGCATGGAAGAGCGACTGAAGAGCCGGGTGGTTGGCCAGGACGAGGCGCTCACCCTTGTTGCCAACGCCGTGCGCCGCGCAAGGAGCGGTCTCTCCGACCCGAACCGTCCCATCGGTTCCTTCATCTTCCTGGGCCCCACTGGGGTCGGCAAGACGGAAACCGCCCGCGCCCTTGCCTCGTTCTTGTTCGACGACGACCAAGCCATCGTGCGCATCGACATGAGCGAATACCAGGAGAAACACACAGTGGCGCGCCTAATCGGGGCTCCGCCGGGATACGTCGGTTACGAGGAGGGAGGGCAACTCACCGAGGCGGTGCGGCGCCGCCCCTACTGCATCGTGCTCTTTGACGAGATAGAGAAGGCACATCCTGAGGTATTCAACGTCTTCTTGCAGATCCTCGACGACGGCAGGCTAACCGACGGGCAGGGGAGAACGGTGGACTTCAAAAATTCCGTGATCATCATGACCAGCAACCTTGGCTCACAGTGGATCCAACAGTACGGCGCCACCGACTACGCCAAGATGCAGGGTGAGGTCATGGAGACGCTCAGGGAGGCGTTCAAGCCGGAATTCCTGAACCGCGTTGACGAGATCGTCATCTACCACGCGCTCCCCTTGGAGCGGATCAAGGAGATCGTCTCAATCCAGCTGCAGTCACTCACCAAGCGACTGGAAGAGAAGAGCATTGGGCTGGAGGTCACCGACCAGGCACGGGAGTTCCTGGCGCGGGAAGGCTACGACCCCGCCTATGGAGCCCGGCCTTTGAAACGCGCCCTGCAGCGCAAGATACAGGACCCGCTGGCGCTCATGTTGCTGGAAGGAAAATTCGGCCCAGGAGACACGGTCGAGGTCGACGTGACAGCCGATGGGACTTCCCTGGCCATCGGCAAAAATAGCGAAGTTAACGAATACAAGAACCCAAATTAACAAATTGATATTTCATCTTTAAGCTGCTATTGTACGCGGCGCAAAGCTAGGGTTTTGCGCCGCCCAAGCGGTAATTCGATGTGGGGGAGAGTCTTAGATGAAGCGTTATTCCACCATGATGTCCGTCCTCGTCACGCTGGCGCTGCCGGTAGCCGGAAGCTGTGCCGACATACCCAAAGCCCCCGAGAAGGCAGACACCAAGGTCGAAGCAGTCGCACCGAAAGCTGCCGATGCCAAAGCCGACGCTGCTGCCAAGGCACCTGAAAAAGCCGAGTCCAAAGTCGAGGCCATCAAAAAGAGCATGTCCACAAGCGGCCATTCCATGATGATGGGTGGCACTGCCCCTGCTGCAGCAGGGGACACCAACCCCGTCGGCAAGGTCATCGAGACCATGGCAAGCGGCGGTTACACCTACGCCAACCTGGAAGTGGCCGATGGCACCAAGACCTGGGTAGCATACCCAGTCCTCGAAACCCGCGTCGGAGATACCCTTTCCTTTAAGGGCTGCATGCCGATGGGCAAGTTCCAGAGCAAGACCCTCAACCGCACCTTCGACAGCATACTGTTCTGCAACGCACCGGAAGTTAAAGGCGCTGCGGCAAAGTCTGCCGCCAAGGAGGCCAAGAAGGCCACTCCTGGCGAGAAGATCAAGGTGGAAAAGGCAACCGGCGCCAACGCCTACACCGTTGAGGAGATCTTTGCCAAAAGCGGCTCCCTGAACGGCAAGCAGGTCGTGGTGCGTGGCCAGGTGGTCAAGGTCGCCTCCGGCATCATGAACAAGAACTGGCTGCACCTCCAGGACGGCACCGGCAACGACAAGAAGAAAACCAACGACCTCGTGGTGACCACCACCGACAACGCGGAAGAAGGCGATGTCATCACCGTTTCCGGCACCCTCGCAAAGGACAAGGATTTCGGCGGTGGCTACAAATACACCGCCATCATCGAGAAGGGGAGCGTGAAGAAGTAACACGTCCCGCGGGTAAACAACGCAAAGGCCCTCCGTCCAGACGGAGGGCCTTTTTTAATACCTTTCAGCCGCAAACACTCCCTCTCCCCCCGGGAGAGGGTCGGGGTGAGGGCGTTGCCACGAAGAAAGCATGACACCGCCGGCATCTCCCTCCCTCGTCCTCCGGCCACTCTCTCCCGGAGGACGAGGGATAAAAGTCCGAGCGTCCCGTTTTTGACAGCCGCAGCACAGGGGAACTACCATGTCCACCACCTCACTCTTGATCGTCCTCTACCTCGCGCGCTTCGCTGCAGCCTGCCTGCTGCGCTATCTGAACCTGCGCCACCTCCGGCGCTATGGCAGCACCGTCCCGGAGGGGTTCGCAGATGCCGTCGATGCGCAGGCGCTGGCCAAGTCGGCGAGCTACACGCTGGCGCAGAGTCGGCTGGCCCTGATCGACTCCATTTACGACAGTGCGCTGCTGCTCATCTTCATGTTCACCCCGCTGCTGCCGCTCTACGACCGGTGGATCGCCTCGCTCACTGACTCGTTCGTGCTCCGGGGTGTGCTGTTCATGCTGGTCCTCACCCTGATCCAGGAGGTGCTCGACATCCCCTTCTCGCTCTATAGCACCTTCCGCCTGGAGCGGCGCTATGGCTTCAACACCACGACGCCGAGCCTGTGGCTTTCGGATCTCCTCAAGTCAGCCCTGATCTCGGCGGCCCTCACCGCCATCGTCATCAGCGCGGCGCTGTTGCTAGTCCAACACTCCCCTGGCCTTTGGTGGCTCTGGGTCTGGGCCTTCTTCGCCCTCTTCTCCATCGTCATGATCTACATCTCCCCCTACGTCATCGAACCGCTCTTCTCGAAGTTCGAACCGCTGGGCGACCCGGAACTAGAGGAAGAGATCCGCATGATGCTAGCAAAGGCGGATCTTAGGGTGAAGGATGTCCAGCAGATGGACGCTTCCCGGCGCAGCCTCCACTCCAACGCTTATTTCACCGGCATCGGGCGGGTCAAGCGCATCGTCCTCTACGACACACTGCTGAAGCAGATGCAGCGTCCGGAGTTGCTGGCGATCCTGGCACACGAGACAGGACACTGGAAGAAGGGGCACATCTGGAAACGGTTGGTGCTCATGGAGGCTGCCGCCCTCGCGCTCTTCTTCCTGGTGCACCAGGTTATTGTCTGGGGCGGGCTTCCGCTTCTGTTCGGCCTCCCACAAGCGTCGTTTCTGGCCCAGGTCCTCATGGTCAGCTTCATCTTCTCCATCATTTCCTTCCCGCTGACGCCCATCGGCTCGTGGCTGTCGCGTCGCAACGAATGGGAGGCGGACCGCTTCGCGTCCGACCTGTCCGGTGCTCCGGAAGCCCTCGCCTCCGCCCTGGTGAAGCTATCCACCGAGAACCTCTCCAACCTGCACCCGCACCCGCTCTACGCGGCTTTCTACTACAGCCATCCTCCGGTTGTGGACCGGGTTGCGGCGCTGCGCGCCATGAAGGGGAAGGCACCGTCGGAATAATTAACACAACCTCATTGCGCCTCTACTCTTGTTCTGGTATTTTTGCTGAGGCCTCAAGTCACAAGACCAGCAACAGGAGCCGATCGAAATGCGTCTGAACATCCTGATAACCGCCTCGGAAGCAGTCCCCTTCGCTAAGGAAGGCGGTCTCGCGGACGTCGTCGGCGCCCTCCCCAAATATCTTCAGGCGCGTGGGCACGACGTCCGCGTGGTGATGCCCCGCTACTACAAGGTTGACCGCGAGCGTTACCAGTTGCGCCAACTCCCCGGCGTGCTGGTGGTCCCCATGGGGATCATCGGTAACATGTACTGCGGCGTGTACCAGGGCACCATGCCCGGCTCCAGCGTCTCCATCTATTTCCTAGAACACCAGGATTTCTACGGGCGGGATTCGCTCTACGAGAGGGACAACCAGGGGTATCTCGACAACGACAACCGCTTCATCTTCCTCTCCAAGGCCAGCTTGGAACTGTGCAAGATGCTCCAGTTCACACCGGACGTGGTGCACGCGCACGACTGGCATACCGCCGCTGTTCCGATGCTGATGAACACCTGGTACCGCCACGACTACCACCTCTCCCAGGCCGCATCGCTCCTTACCATCCATAATATGCAGCACCAGGGGAGCTTCTACGAAGGGGCCATGGACGTCCTTGGTATCGGGTGGCACCACTTCACCTTCCTGGAACTTGAGATGGACAACCAAGTGAATCTTCTCAAGGGTGGGATCTACCACGCCACGATGCTTAATACCGTCAGCGAAGGGTATGCACGGGAGATCCAGACCCCGGAGTACGGCTGGGGGCTGGAAGGTGTGGTCCGGGAGCGCTCCGGCGTCCTCTCCGGCATCCTGAACGGCGTCGACTATCATGAGTGGAACCCGGAAGAGGACCGCCTCCTGCCCGCCAATTACAGCGCCAACGATCTCTCGGGAAAGGCAATCTGCAAGAAGGAGTTGCAGCGCGCCCTGGGTCTGCCGCAGCGTGAGGATGTGCCCCTGATCGGCATGGTCTCGCGCCTGGTGAAGCAGAAGGGGATCGATATCCTGGCGCAGGCGCTGCCCCGCCTTCTGGAGCTGGACATCCAGTTGGTGCTTTTGGGCGCCGGCGAACCTTGGGCCCACTTCTATTTCGGCGGTGTCGCGGCGGACCGCCCCGATCGCTTCGCCTGCCGCATCGGTTACGACAACAGCCTGGCCCACCGCATCGAGGCCGGCTGCGATTTTTTCCTGATGCCTTCCGCCTTCGAGCCGTGCGGCCTGAACCAGATGTACAGCATGCGCTACGGGACCCTCCCCATCGTGCGCGCGACAGGCGGGTTGGACGACTCCGTGGAGAACTTCGATGCCACCCGGCGCACCGGCGACGGCTTCAAGTTCTGGAACCTCGACGCCGGAGCCCTGTTCGACACCGTCGGCTGGGCAGTGCACACCTGGTACCACGATCCCGAGGCGATTGCGGCGCTGCGCAAAAACGCCATGGCCAAGCGTTTCACCTGGGAGAATGCCGCCGAGAAGTACGAGCTGCTCTACCTGGAGGGAATGAGAAGGAAACTGGGCGAAGAGAGGTTCAGGCAGGTGATGGAAGAGAGGACTCCCCCCAACAAAAAAAGACCCCGCAAGGAAACCGAGGCATATCAGCCCCAGGCCTAGCGAGGTGACCAAACGGTTTCGACGTACTCCCACCGAATTGCGCAACAGCCACGGGTAACCCACCATGTTGGAAGCCATTCGCAGCAACTGCCCGCACAGCAAGGCATCGCGAGCCCCACGCCGCTTCTCCTGCCGCGGAAAACTTCCCTAAGCCGGCTGGGATTGTACTATTCCATACGAGATTTCACTATCGCCGGCAAAATAGTGCAATTCACAACCCGGTTTGCGCTATTTCAAATGGAATAGTGAAATTCCGAACGAAGATTGCACTATTGTCGACGGAATAATGCAAATTCCAACCAACTTTGCACTATTCCAATTGAAATAGTGAAATTTCCAACCAAGTTTGCACTATTCCAATCGAAATAGTGAAATTCCGAACCAAGATTGCACTATTCCATTTGAAATTTCACTATTCCGACCGAGATTTCACTATTTCATTGGGATCTCACTATTTCCAACAGAAATCGCACTATTTCCGAACAGGGCTTGCCCAGGGGGGGAGGGAATGAGCTGTTTGCTCTCCAGTCACCTCTCTGCTCGTCCGGAAGGGAGACGCGTTTAGCCAGCGGCATAAAAAAAGGCGCCCCGGAATTCCGGGACGCCCTTTTCATTTCAGCTAAAAGCCGGTGCTACATCTTGTTCAGCAGCGGAACGATGAGCAGCGACACGATGTTGATGATCTTGATCATCGGGTTGACCGCCGGGCCGGCGGTGTCCTTGTACGGGTCGCCGACGGTGTCGCCGGTAACGGCAGCCTTGTGAGCTTCGCTGCCTTTGCCGCCGTGGTAGCCATCCTCGATGTACTTCTTCGCGTTATCCCAAGCGCCGCCGCCGGTGGTCATAGAGATAGCCACGAAGATACCGGTGACGATGGAGCCGACGATGACGCCGCCCAGTGCCTTGGGACCGAGGGTGAAGCCGACGACGATCGGGGCGAGGATCGGGATGAGACCCGGGATGACCATCTCCTTGAGAGCGGTCTTGGTCACGATGTCCACGCAGGAAGCGTAGTCCGGCTTGCCGGTGCCTTCCATGATCCCAGCGATGGTGCGGAACTGGCGACGGACTTCGTCGACGACCGCGCCGCCCGCTTTACCGACCGCTTCCATGCACATAGCGGCGAAGTAGTAGGGGAGCATGCCGCCGATGAAGAGACCGACGATGATCTTCGGATCGGAGAGGGAGAAGGTCTTGTCGGCGATGGTCAGCTCCTGGACGTAGGAGGTGAACAGGATGATGGCAGCCAGACCGGCGGAGCCGATGGCGTAGCCTTTGGTGACAGCCTTGGTGGTGTTGCCGACTGCGTCGAGCGGGTCGGTGACGGCGCGGACGGAGTCATCGAGTTCTGCCATCTCGGCGATGCCGCCGGCGTTGTCGGTGATCGGGCCGTAAGCGTCCATGGCGACGACGATACCGGTCAGGGAGAGCATGGAAACCGCGGCGATCGCGATGCCGTAAACGCCTGCGCAGTTAGCCGCGACGATGATGCCTGCCGAGATGACGATGACCGGCAGTGCGGTCGCCTTCATGGAGATGCCGAGACCGGCGATGATGTTGGTGGCGTGGCCGGTCTTGGAGGCCTCGGCGATGTGCTTGACCGGGGCGAACTCGGTCGAGGTATAGTACTCGGTGATCCAGAAGATGGCACCGGTAACGACCAGACCGACGATGGCAGAGATGAAGATGTTGGTTGCGGAGATGACCGTGCCGTTAGCCTCGGCAAGACCCTGCGGGAACATCTGGACGGTGACGAAGTAGAAGGCGATGCAGGCGATCACGCCGGAAGCGATGAGACCCTTGTAGAGAGCGCCCATGATCTTGCCGGAGCCGCCCAGTTTCACGAAGTAGGTGCCGATGATGGAGGCGATGATGGAGATGCCGCCCAGGATCAGCGGGTAGCTGACCGCGCCTGCGTTTGCGAAGCTGATGGCGCCCAGCAGCATGGCGGCGATCAGGGTCACGGCGTAGGTCTCGAAGAGGTCGGCGGCCATACCGGCGCAGTCGCCGACGTTGTCGCCCACGTTGTCCGCGATGACGGCCGGGTTGCGCGGGTCGTCCTCGGGGATGCCTGCCTCGACCTTGCCCACCAGGTCGGCGCCGACGTCAGCGCCCTTGGTGAAGATACCGCCGCCCAGACGGGCGAAGATGGAGATCAGCGAACCACCGAAGCCGAGGCCGACCAGTTGGCCAACCACTTCCTTGACCGGAGCGCCCGGCATGACAGCCTGAAGGAACATGTAGTAGCCAGCAACGCCCAGAAGGCCCAGACCGACGACCAGCATGCCAGTGATGGCGCCGCCTTTGAAGGCAACGTTGAGGGCCTTGTGGATGCCGGACTTGGCAGCCTCGGTGGTCCTTACGTTGGCGCGCACCGAAACGAACATCCCGATGAAGCCGGTGAGACCGGAGAACACGGCGCCGACCAGGAAGCCGACCGCGGTCATCCAACCGAGGGAGGCGAAGAGGGCCACGAACATGGCAACGCCCACCACCGCGATGATGGTGTACTGACGTTTCATGTAGGCGCCCGCGCCTTCCTGGATCGCGGAGGCGATCTGCTTCATCCGCTCGTTACCCTGGGGAAGCCCCAGGATCCACTGGGCCGAGATCAGGCCGTAGGCGACTGCCGCCGCGGCACAGACCAGGGCGAAGACTACTGCATACTGTTCCATTGAAAAAATTCCTCCTATTTGGATATGCCTCAAAAAAAGGCTTGCCTTCCAACATAGTCATAAAAACGGGTGATTGTTATCGAAAACGCCCCATTTTGTCAATCTAATTCGTCCCCGCAACAGCAATTTCTTAAAATATTTTCACTTTTACTCGTATACTTCGTCTCGGCGACACATACGTCTGCTCCCGCAGAACCTGTGTGCCCGCACCTGAGCCAAGGCAGAACACGCTCTGGCACTCCTGGGGGGCGAATAATCATTCTTCCTGCCTTCTCTTTCCCCTGCCGCTCTTTGTGTCATTATCTAAGCCTGTCACTTCCATTCCTTATCCAGCCATTTTGATCTGGTAAACAGTTGCGTATCGGAGGTCGAATATGTATCATAACGCGATGCTTGATCTTAAATGCGGCGATCACAGCTATCCTCTGCAGCTTGCCCCGGAACATCTCCTTTCCGTGCTGAGCCCCCGCCCTTTCCAGCGGCAGGGAACACCGGTCGAGCTGGTCGAGTGCGCACTCGACGGCTGCACCGATTTCCTGGCGATCTTTGCCCCCGGCGACCGCGTCGTCATCGTCACCTCCGACGTGACCCGTCCCACCGGCAGCGAGGTCTACCTTCCCCTGTTGGTCTCACGGCTCAACTCCGTCGGCATCAAGGACCGGGACATCGAGATCGTCGTCGCCCTGGGGATCCATCGTAAGCAGACCCCGGCCGAGCACAAGAAGATCGTTGGGGAGTTGTACGGCAGGATCAAGGTGACCGACCACGACTGCGACGACCCCGGAGAACTGGTTTACCTGGGCGACACACAGCGGGGTGTGCCGGTGGAGGTAAACCGCAGGGTGACCGAGGCGGACCGCCTCATCCTGACCGGCGCCGTCACCTTTCACTATTTCGCGGGATTCGGCGGCGGGCGCAAGAGCATCCTTCCCGGGGTCTCCAGTCGCAAGAGCTGCATGGCGAGCCACTTTTCACTGCTGAACCCGGACGAGGGGAGCGGCAGGCACCCGAAGGCAGTGGCCGGTAACCTGGAGGGGAACCCGGTCCACGAAGCGATGCTGGAAGCCTGCGGCATGGTTGCCCCAGACTTTATCCTGAACACGGTGCTCGGCCCGGACAAGCAGATCATCGCCGCCTTCGCCGGCGATTGGCAGGAGGCGCACTTGGCCGGGTGCCGCTTCTACAACGACACGTTTTCCGCTCCCATCGACGAGCAGGGCGACCTGGTCATCGTTTCCTGCGGGGGCTACCCCAAGGACATCAACCTGATCCAGGCCCACAAGTCGATGGCGTACGCCAGTCGGGCGCTCAAGCCGGGCGGGGTCATGATCCTGCTCGCCGAGTGCCGCGACGGCTACGGCAACGCCACCTTCTTCAACTGGTTCAGCTATGCGACCTGCGCCGAGCTGGAATCGGCCTTGAGGAAGCGCTACGAGATCAACGGCCAGACCGCTTGGTCGGTGAAGGAGAAAGCCGAGCGTTTCAGGATCGTGCTGGTATCCAAGCTCCCGGCGGAAGAGGTGCGCACCATGGGGATGATCCCCGCCGCCACGCTGGACGAGGCGCTGGCGCTGGCAGCTCCGATGCTCCCGGATGACTACAAGGCGTACCTGATCCCTGAAGGGGGGACGGTACTGCCGATGCTACAGACATAAAGACAGCTACCCAAATGTCCCCGCCCCCGGAGGGGGAGGGACAGGGAGGGGGATAACTTTCTTATGCCCCCCACCCGACCTCCCCCCTCCAGGGGGAGGAGCCATGGACGAAAGGAAGACTACTAGATGCTAGACGCACGCACCCTTCAGCAACTTACCGATATCGTCGGGGCCGAGAACATCGCCACCGGTGTACAGGACCTGATCTGCTACGGCTACGACGCCACCCAGATGGAGTTCCTGCCCGACGCCGTAGTGCACCCGGACAGCGCCGAGCAGGTATCCAAAATCCTGCAGCTGGCCAACAAGGAAAACTTCCCCGTTTTCCCGAGAGGCGCCGGCAGCGGCTTCACCGGCGGAGCCCTCCCTAAGGGGGGCGGCGTGGTACTGGTGACCACCAGGATGAACCGCATCCTCAGGATCGACACCGACAACCTGGTGGCCGAGGTCGAGCCGGGTGTGGTGACCGAGGCTTTCCAGATGGAGGTCGAGAAACTGGGACTCTTCTATCCCCCCGATCCCGCCTCACTTAAGTTCTCCACCCTGGGTGGCAACGTCGCCGAGTGCGCCGGCGGTCCGCGCGCGGTCAAATATGGCGTCACCAAGGACTTCGTCATGGGGCTCGAAGTGGTACTGCCGACCGGCGCCATCATCCGCACCGGCGGGGAGACCGTGAAGGGCGTGGTTGGCTACGACCTGACTAAGCTTCTGTGCGGCTCAGAGGGGACGCTCGGGATCATCACCAAGATCATCTTCAAGCTCCTCCCCTACCCCGACTCGAAGAAGACCATGCTCACCGTGTTCGATTCCATCGACGGCGCGGCGCGCGCGGTTTCCACCATCATCAAGAACAAGATCATCCCGACCACGCTGGAGTTCATGGACCACGCCACCCTCACCTGCGTCGAGCGCCGCTTCAACCTGGGCATGCCCGAGAGCGCCCGGGCGGTGTTGCTGATCGAGGTGGACGGCGACCGCGACCTGATCGAGAAGCAGGCCGGCCAGATCCACAAGCTGATCGAGCCGTTGGGGCTGGTGCAGTTCCGGGTGGCCAAGGATGCGGCCGAGAGCGAGGAGCTGTGGCGGGTGCGCCGCCTGGTGTCCCCGTCCTTGCGCGACGTGAACCCGGACAAGTTTAACGAGGATATCGTGGTGCCAAGAAGCAAGGTGCCCGACGTGATCCGGCGCATCGAGTTGATCCAGAAGCGTTACGACATCCCCATCGTCAACTTCGGTCATGCCGGCGACGGCAACATCCACGTCAACATCATGATCGACAAGAGCGTGCCGGGGCAACTGGAGAAGGCGCACGAGGCAATCAAGGAAGTGTTCCAGGCCGCGCTGGACCTGGGTGGCACCATGTCCGGCGAGCACGGCGTGGGCCTTGCCAAGCAGCCCTACATCCCCCTGGAGCTGAACGCCGACCAGATAACGGCCATGAAGTCCATCAAAGCCGCCCTGGACCCGAACAACATCCTCAACCCCGGCAAGATGCTGCCGTAACGGCAATTAACAATTAAGATGGGCAATGGACAACGAGCTAGCGTTCCCATGACTTCCATGTTTCCCATAGCTCCCATAACTCCCATTGTGACGACAAGCGAGATCAAGGCATGACCAAGAAGCACACCGACCCGCTCGAGCGGGTAGCTCAAGAGATGAAGAAATGTGTGAAGTGCGGCGCCTGCCGCGCCAACTGCCCCGCCTTCGGCACCTTCCAGCGCGAGCCGGCTACGGCGCGTGGCAAGGTCGCCCTGGCCCAGCACCTGGTAAAGGGTGACATCACCCTCGACGACGGTACCTACTCGGCCATGTCCAAGTGCCTTTTGTGCGGCAGCTGCGTGGACAAGTGCCCGAACCAGGTCCCCACCGACGAGATCGTTATCGCCGCCCGCGAGGCCCTGGCGCAGCGGCGCGGCCTCACCACCTTCCACAAGGCCGTGGGGCAGGTGATCAAGAACCGCAAGCTGATGAACTTTGGCGCCCTCGCCGCCGCCATCTTTGGCCCCGTCTTCTTCAGAAAGGTCCCCAGCACCTCGGGGCTCAGGCTCCGGTTCCCGATGCCGTTCATCGGCGGTAGCCGTCACATCCCGCAGATCGCCAAGAAGCCGTTTATGAAACGGCATCCCGAAATCATCAAGGGCGAGCCGGGCAAGCCGACCATTGTCTTCTTCGTCGGATGCATGACCAACTTCGTCTATACCGAGATCGGCGAGGCGACGCTGGCGCTGTTCCGTCACCTGGGCTGCACCGTGATCATCCCGCAGGGACAGCAGTGCTGCGGCCTTCCCGGCATGTCCGGCGGCGACCTGGAGACGGTGCGCGAACTGGCGGAACAGAACCTGGCCGCCATAGAGAAGCACCAGGCCGACTACGTCATGACCGCCTGCGCCACCTGCGGCGGTGCGCTGCACAAGCTCTACCCGCTCGTAATAGGAAAGAGGAACCCGGAGCTGAAGGCCCGGCTCCAGGCAGTGGCGGATAAAACAGTGGATGCGGCGGTGCTCCTGCAGAAACTCGGGCTCCATCCCGAGGAAACGGGTACCGGCCAGCGCCTGCGCGTCACCTACCACGACCCCTGCCACCACAGGACCGCCGGCATCGCCAAGCAGCCGCGCACCCTGCTCAAGGAAACCCCGGGGCTGGACCTGGTGGAGATGGAAGGCGCTGACCGCTGCTGCGGCCTGGGTGGCACCTTCAACGTCTACCACTACGAGAGCTCCCTGGACATCAACGCCGGCAAGAGCAAGGCCATCATCGATACCGGCGCCGACGCCGTGGTCACCGGCTGCCCCGGCTGCATCATGCAGTTGTCCGACGGCCTAAAACAGGCAGGAGATAAAACGAGGGTATTGCATACCGTCGAGCTTCTGGCCCGCAAAATCAGGCGCTGACAGGTAACCCCTGTCAGCCGCCTCCCCCCTCCTTTTTAGCCCCGCTTTAGAACCCTACGTATTTCCGGTACTTTGCCTGTATACACTCTTTTTCTTATTGACAAAAGCCAAGCAAAACCTTATGAAGGGTACGCGCCTAAAAAGTAAAACAATAGTTCGTTTTACTAGGTCTCATTAGCCATTGCGGCGCACCCAGGCCAGGTTAAATCAGCCCGAAACGACATTTAGTCAAAATGAAATTTCGGGAACTGTTCGATACACGAAGAACGATCTTTCCGCCCGGCCCAAAGTACCTTTCTTAGCGTCACGCCCCCTTCAGATTCGCTAAATACCTGCAATAGAGCAGCATCTGCCCTCCGGCGCCCCAGGACCCTGCATCCCCTGGCTACCGGCGGCCACCGTCTCCTTGCCCTCCGCATTCAGGGAGACTAAAAAAGTCCTCCACGAGGAACGGCGTTTTTCACCGTCCGGAGGTTGACGTTTTCGCTAACTGACCAACTTTCGCAACACTTTTTTAATATCAACGCCAGGAGGAAGTAGATGAACTGCGCAGCACCCCGCAACGAGATGCAAAATCCCAAAGCCCGGAAGGATGCCAACAATGTCGAATAAAATGATCAAGCCCTCTTTGAAGAATCCGTTTGACGTAGCAGAGAAGGTCGAGTTCAACATCCCCGGCGAGATTTCCCGCGCCACGGGCGGCTATGAGGAGGCGATGAAGGAAGGTTATGACCTGATCCAGCGCCCCATCAAGTCGGTGAGCATCGACCAGATCGAGAAACAGCACTTTAAAAAGCGCATGACCGTATGGGAGAGGATCCGCGTCCTGACCGAGTGCGAGCCCAACATCCTGTTCCAGAACTGGGGCAAGAACCTGGACGGCGCCTCGCTGGTGACCGGCATCCTGAACATCCACGGCCGCGACGTCGCAGTGTACGGCCACGACTTCACCGTACGTGCCGGCTCCATGGACGCAACCAACGGCAACAAGCTGGCCCGTCTCTTCTACATGGCGGGTGAGAAGGGGATCCCGGTCATTGGCATGAACGACTCCGCCGGCGCCTTCGTCCCGGCGGGCGTGGGCGGCCTGGACGGCTACGCCGAGGCCTTTACCGCGCTCAGGAAAATCTCCGGTGTGGTCCCCTCCATCATGTGCATGTTCGGCTTCAACGCCGGCGGCGGCTCCTACCTGCCGCGCCAGGGCAGCTTCGTGATCCAGCCCAAAGACACCTTCTTCGGTCTCACCGGCCCGGGTGTCGTAAAAAGCGTGCTCGGCGAGGATGTCACCCCGGAGGACTTGGGCGGACCCAAGGTGCACGGGCAGTCCGGCGTTGCCGACCTGACCGTCGAGGACGAGGTCGGTGCGCTGAGGACCGCGATCATGCTCCTCAACTACATCCCCGACAACAACTCGGTGATGGCCCCCTACCAGGAGACCAGCGATCCCCTCGACCGTAAGACCTGGGAGATCAATACCCTCCTGAAGAAGGCCTTCAACTCACCGACCGGTTTCAACACGCCGTTCGATGTCTCCATCATCATCCAGCAGATCTGTGACCACGGCGACTACTTCGAGATGCAGCGCGACCGCGCCCGCAACGTCGTCACCGCCTTCGGCCGCTTGGGCGGCAACGTGGTCGGCTTCGTCGCCAACAACTCCGCCGTCGACTCCGGCCAGATCGACTGCGACGCGGCCTACAAGATCGCGCGCTTCAACCGCTTCTGCAACATCTACAACATCCCGATGATCTTCATGGAAGACACCACCGGCTTCCTGCCGGGTCGCGAGCAGGAGGCCCGCGGCATCGTCCAGGCCGGCCGCGCCATGCTCGACTCCATCGTCGACATCCGTACCCCGCGCATCCTGTTGATCCTCAGGAACGCCTACGGCGGCGCCTACGCTTCCTACAACAACTACCCGACCGGCGCCGACCTGGTGCTCGCCCTCCCCACCACTCGTCTCGCGGTCATGGGGCCGGCAGGCAAGGAATTCGTCTACAAGGACGAGCTGAGAAAGATCAGGAACGCCGTCATCGAGCGCGTCAAGCGCGGTACCCAGGAGCGTGTCGACGCCGGGGTCAAGCCGGAACTCGCCAAGGCCGACGCCGAGAAGGAAGCCGCAGACTGGCTCAAGGCCGAGGAGGCACTCCTCAACACCCGCTACGAGAAAGAGCTGATGAATCCGAAAGAGGCGCTCTCTCTGGGCTCCATCTCCTCGCTGGTCATGCCGACCGACCTGAGGAAGGTCCTGGGCGAGAACATGAACTTCTTCCTCCGCCACTACAAAGCGGGCCCGATGCAGGCCGTACAAAGGGAGTTCCACTAATGGCGACTACTGATATGGGAATTGGAATTGCGCAGGGGGGGAGCCTCGCTTCCGAGACGGCAGGGTTCGGGCAGGGTGCTCTGGCAAACCAAGGCGCCCGCCCCTCGTCCGCGCTTTATAACGTAACGGAGATGAAAACGATGGCACACACGTCTGAAATATACACCAAGAACCCGATGATCCACCGGGACCGCAGGCTGTCCCTGTCCCCGTCCGCGTGGGTCCGCTCCTTCGCCTGCGAAGATCTCAAGCCGCTCATCGTCTGCCGCGGCCCGATCCGTAAGGAGGCAATGGACGTCTACCAGGAAATGGGGATTACCCACTACGGCATCCTGCTCTCCGAGAAGGATTCCATCGTCTACCCGAACGCCCTGGCCCCTGAGCTGCGCACCCTGACCGACTCCACCCGCGTGCACCGCGTGCCCGACTACACTGGCGCCAGCAAGGAGGAGCGCGTCGAGCGCATCCACCAGATCATAAGCATCGCCAAGGACAACGGCTATGACTCCATCTTCGCCGGCTACGGCTTCATGGCCGAGGACGACGAGTTCGTCGGCGCCATCGAGAAGGCCGGCCTCAACTTCATCGGCCCCTGCGCCGCCACCCAGACCGGCGCCGGCAAGAAGGACGAGGCGAAAAGGACCGCACTCTCGGTCAACGTCTCCGTCACCCCCGGTATCGACAACGTCACCGCCCGCACCCTGGTGAAAAAGCACGGCAGCCGCGAGAAGCTCCTGGCCCTGGTCGCCTCCGACGGGCTCGAGTGCGACGCCAAGGTGCTCGCCGACGAGAAGCTCTCCTTGGAGGACCTCGCCGACCACATCCTCTACGCCTCCTACAACAAGGGGATCGACCTCTTCTCCATCGAGGAGCTCTGCGCCCAGGTCGAGGCCGAGTGCGCCGCCATGCTGAAGAAGCACCCGCAGTCCCGCGTCCGCCTCAAAGCCATCGGCGGCGGCGGCGGCAAGGGCCAGCGCCTTTTGGGTGC
Source organism: Geomonas agri (assembly GCF_020179605.1). Taxonomy (NCBI): domain Bacteria; kingdom Pseudomonadati; phylum Thermodesulfobacteriota; class Desulfuromonadia; order Geobacterales; family Geobacteraceae; genus Geomonas; species Geomonas agri. The sequence continues at coordinate 1,494,538 of NZ_JAINZO010000002.1, read as the reverse complement.
CGATCTGCTCACCAAGAAGAACGCTTCCGACGCAGACATCGCCAAGGCGGCTTCCGAGGCCCCGGGCCTCGTGCGCGAGATCCTGAACGAGGTCAAGGCTAACGGCGTGGGCGACAACAAGAACGTCCTGGTCGAGCTCAATATCGAGCAGACCCGGCACAACGAGATCCAGCTGCTGGGCAACGGCGACTGGTGCATCGCACTGGGCGGCCGCGACTGCTCCCTGCAGATGCACGAGCAGAAGCTCCTCGAGGTGTCCGTGACCCAGGAAGGGTTGATGACCGCCATCGAGGAAGCCAAGATCGCCGGCCGCAAGGCCGAGGTGAAGGCCCTCGAGAGCGACCTCAAGGTCCTGAAGAGGATGGAAGAGGAATCCGAGCGCTTCGGCAAGGCGGTGGGACTTGACTCCGCCTCCACCTTCGAGTGCATCGTGGACCGCGACCGCCACTATTTCATGGAGGTCAACACCAGGATCCAGGTGGAGCACCGCGTTACCGAGCTCTGCTACGCGCTCAAGTTCGTGAACCCGGAGGACGCCAACGACTTCTTCGTGGTAGAGAGCCTGGTGGAAGCCATGGCCATCCTGGCCCGCCACAAGAAGCGGGTGCCCAAGCCGCAGCGCATGGTGCGCATGAACGCCGCCGTCGAGGCGCGCCTGAACGCCACCGACGCCTCCCTTTCCCCGCATGCGGGGGGGATGATCCGCTACTGGTCCAAGCCGATCGAAGGCGAGATCCGCGACGACCAGGGGATCAGCATGGTGAACCCCGACACCGGCATCTTCATGAAGTACAAGGTGGCCGGCGCCTACGACTCCAACATCGCCCTGCTGCTCACCACCGGTGAGGACAGGAAGACCAGCTACGACAAGATGTCCGAGGTACTGCGCGCCACCACCCTGCGCGGCTCCGACCTCGCCACCAACCTCGAGTTCCACTACGGCCTGGTGAACTGGTTCCTGGGCAGAAACGTCATGGCCAAGCCGACCACCCGCTTCGTGGTCCCCTACCTGACCCTGGTCGGGACCCTGAAGGAAGAGGCGAACAAGCTCGACCCGGTCTACGCCTTCCTGCAGATGAAGAAGCACTACGCCAAGCGCGTCTCCGAGGCCTACGCCGAGGCCGACGTCCAGGCCAAGGAAGCCAAGAACATGTCATCGCTTCTGGATCGCAAGGGGACCCTGATCATCCGTCCCATCGAGCGACTCCTGGGTGACCCGCACCTGCTCTCCGGCTGGCTCTCCATCAACACCAAGAACTTCCGCATCGACAACGGCAAGGTGGTGTGGCTCAGGAATCCGGTAGGGGTCCTCAACGAGACCTACGAGTACCTGCACATGAACCACCGCCCGCACAAGCCGGCGGCCGAGATCATCTGGAGCCACGACAACGAACTGCTGCAGCAGGCGCTGCGCTTCTCCAGGACCCTGCGCGAGCATTTCGGTCTGGCCCGCGACGAGTACTTCACCCTGAACGAGATCGTCAACAAGGAGGAGCCGCAGGGTGGCTTCGACGCCGACACCTGGCAGCAGATCCGTTCCGCCCACTTCGGCTACGAGGCCGGCCTGGAGCTTCTGGGCATGCTGTTCCTGGTGGGTCAGAACACCAAGTTCTGGGACCTGCGCGTGGAGGAGGACCTCGAGATCACCATTCCGGAGTACCTCACCGATCCGGATCTGCAGGCGCGCATGAAGAAGATCCTGGTCCCGCCGCCGGCAACCAAGGCCGACGAGATCGTCGCCGTCTGCGGCGGCATGTACTACGGCCAGGAAGCACCGGGCATGCCCCCCTTCGTCTACGAGGGGATGCACTTCGACAAGGGGCAGCCGCTGTACATCATCGAGGTCATGAAGATGTTCAACAAGGTGTATGCTCCCTTTGCCGGCACCATCGACAAGATGCTGGTCACCTCCGGCGACGGCACCATCGTCTCCAAGGGACAGCCGCTGTTCAAGGTCACCCCGGACGAGAAATTCGTCGAAGTGGACGTGAATGCGCTGGAGAAGGAAAAGCGCTCCCTGACCTCCGAGTACCTGAAGGCGGTGCTCTAGGCCAAGACGCACAAAGGGCTCCGGATGGTGACATCCGGAGCCCTCTGATCATTCGCTGACCCCGCCCTGAAAGCCGGGTCAGTTATTTTTTTGTAGTGGCTACGCCGCCGCGAAGCAGATGTTGTCGGAGGAGAGCGCCTCCAGGAAGGAATCGGCCAGCGGGTCCTTCACTATGGCCATCATGCCGTGGTTGACGGACCAGGTGGTGCCGCAGGTGGGGCATTCCTTGAGGTCCTCGTTGAAAGCACCGGAGCGGAGGTCCATGGCGTTTTGTTCGTCGTTCTTACATACCGGGCATTGCATCTGCGTTCTCCTCTTGCCCACTGCGGGGCGCTCATGTTTTTTTTGGTCGCCAAGAAATATATGAGCGTCGCAGTTGTTTTACAAGAGAAAAAACGGCAAAAGCACTGGTAAAACATTATGTTACAAAATTCACCCTGTTTTGTATGACAAATCAGGATTTTAAATTTTGTGTCCAAAATAAAACAGCCATCGATGGCGCACCGCAGCCATCCCCGCGTAAACTGCTGATTTTAGGTGTATGATCTGATTTAGACCGGTATTATAAAAATAAAACAGCACCAAGGCAGGTTGCAGCAACACTACGCGTTGACGGTTAAGAAAAAATAATTCCATTTCCCGGAAATTTAGCGTAAACAAAAGTCGTCTTCCAAAACCTTCATTCTGTTATCACCATTTCGTACCGCCAGGAGAGCAACATGAGCATTTCTGAAAAGAAACAGGCATGGCAGGCAACCGTAGAGAAGAGCATGGCCAAGGCGCCCGAGCGCAGGAACTCCTTCAAGACCAGTTCCGACAACGAACTGGAGCGTTGCTACGCCCCACAGTTCGACTACCCCGGCTACGAGGAGAACCTGGGCTTCCCGGGCCAGTTCCCGTTCACCCGCGGGGTGCAGCCGACCATGTACCGCGGCAGGTTCTGGACCATGCGCCAGTATGCCGGCTTCGGTAACGCCGCGGAGTCCAACGAGCGCTACAAGTACCTGCTTTCCGCCGGCCAGACCGGCCTCTCCATCGCCTTCGACCTCCCCACCCAGATGGGCTACGATTCGGATGCGTCCATGAGCCGCGGCGAGGTGGGCAAGGTCGGGGTCGCCATCGACTCCCTGGCGGACATGGAAGTTCTCTTCGACGGCATCCCGCTGGACAAGGTCTCCACCTCGATGACCATCAACTCCACCGCCTCGATCCTTTTGGCCATGTACATCGCGGTGGCCGAGAAGCAGGGTGTAACCCCTGACAAGATCTCCGGCACCATCCAAAACGACATCCTCAAGGAGTACATGGCGCGCGGCACCTACATCTACCCGCCCAAGGAGTCGATGCGCATCATCACCGACATATTCGCCTACTGCAAGGACAACGTCCCCAAGTGGAACACGATCTCCATCTCCGGCTACCACATCCGCGAGGCCGGCTCTTCCGCGGTGCAGGAAGTCGCCTTCACCCTGGCCGACGGCATCGCCTATGTCGAGGCGGCGGTCAAGGCGGGGCTCGACGTGGACGAGTTCGCTCCGCGCCTGGCCTTCTTCTTCAACGCTCATAACAACCTGCTGGAGGAAGTGGCCAAGTTCCGCGCCGCCCGCCGCATGTGGTCCCGCATCATGCGCGAGCGTTTCGGCGCCAAGGACCCGCGCTCCCAGATGCTGCGCTTCCACACCCAGACCGCTGGGTGCACCCTGACCGCGCAGCAGCCCGACAACAACATCATGCGCGTTACCCTGCAGGCGCTGGCCGCCGTGCTGGGCGGCACCCAGTCGCTGCACACCAACTCCCGCGACGAAGCACTGGCGCTCCCCACCGAGGAGTCGGTGCGCATCGCGCTGAGGACCCAGCAGGTCATCGCCTACGAGTCCGGCGTCGCCGATTCTATCGACCCGCTGGCCGGCTCCTTCCTGGTCGAGTCACTCACCGACCAGATCGAGCAGCAGGCCATGGCCTACATCGAAAAGATCGACACACTGGGGGGCGCGGTCGAGGCGATATCTCGCGGCTTCCAGCAAAAGGAGATCCAGGATTCGGCGTACGCCTACCAGCGTTCCATCGAGAAGGACGAAACCATCATCGTCGGCGTCAACAAGTTCACCGTGGAGGAAGGCGCTCCGCAGGGGCTGTTGAAGGTCACCGACGAGGTGGAAGTCAAGCAGAAGCAGGCCCTCGCCGCCATGAAGGGCAAGCGCGACGCCGCCCGGGTGGAGACCACCCTGAAGGCGCTGGAGCAGGCGGCCAAGGGAAGCGAGAACCTCATGCCGTACATCCTTGACGCGGTGAAAAGCTACGCCACCTTGGGCGAAATCGCCAACGTGATGCGCGGCGTATTTGGCGTGCACAGGGAGACAGTGGTGCTTTAAAAATAAGCGCGGCAAGTTCCTGCCGGAACGGCACTGTTCGTTCCGGCAGGAACCATCACGTTGCAAGGCATCGCTCTTTTCATCGCAATGCAGTTTCTCTCACAACAATAGACTCACCGCGTTACATCCCATTCCACTCACTCATAGCGTTTTTCACGAACTGCCACCCATCTGTAAAGTAACTTTTTCATTACCGTTACTTGCATTTTTAAATTTATTCGATATTATCTGCCACCGTCAGGAACTTTCTGACGCAGTCATCAGGGGAAAAGACATGCTCACGAAGATCAACCACCTTGGCGTAGCCGTTACATCTATTGAAGAAGCGCTTCCTTTTTATCGTGACACGCTCGGAATGAACTTCTCCGGTATCGAAGAGGTACCTAGCCAGCTAGTAAAAGTTGCCTTTCTCTCCATCGGAGAGTCCAAGATAGAACTTCTCGAACCGACCTCTTCGGAAAGCCCGGTGGCCAAGTTCCTCGAGAAGAACGGTCCCGGGGTGCACCACGTAGCCTACGGAGTGCAGGATATTGAAGCCACAATCGCGAGACTCATCGCCGGCGGCACCAGGATGATTGACGCCGCCCCCAGAAACGGCGCGCACGGGGCCCGCATCGCGTTCCTGCACCCCAAGAGCAGTAACGGCGTGCTGACTGAGCTGTGTGAGGTGCCCGAGGACACTCACTAAAATATGCGTGTTCTTATATCTAATGAGCGAAGTTTTTTTCTGTTGACATTTGTTTGAAAAATTATATAGTGGCCTCAGTTTTATATAACAGCGGTTTGCTCATTGGGATAGGCTGTACTGGCTGATCTGCGAGACCCTCTACGCAAAAGATGGGGAGACAATATTGCTGACTCAAAACAGCCCGAGGATCACACAAAAGAGCTCTTGACTCCACCCTGCTCATTAGCAGCGGTTGACTTAAGAGCTCTTTCTTTATAGTGAGACTGCACCTTCGCCATGTGGCGAATTGACAGTACAGCAGGAACTTCAATCGCGTTGTAACAAAACAAACCAGGAGGTAGACGATGAGTTTTCAAAAGAAATTGCTTGCATTCGCAGCCGTCAGCGCTCTGAGCGCAGCAACCGCCGTTCCGGCAATGGCGCTGGAGAACGAGTTCCACGGGTTGTACAGGGTCTTCGCATTCCAGACCAACGCTGAGACCGGTGGGGGTACCTTCAACCTCGACAAGGACGCCAAGTCCACGTTCTACGCCGAGCAAAGGGCTCGCATCATGTACATCGCGAAAGCGAACGACAACCTCAAGCTGGTTACCCACTTCGAGCTCGATGCCCGCTTTGGCGGCCAGAACACCACGACTGCCTCCGGCAAGTATCCCGCCGGCGACGCCGGTGCTCTTGACGCAGACAGGATCAGCCTCGAAACCAAGAACGTCTACCTTGACTTCAACGTTCCCGAGACCCCGGTGAACATGAAGGTAGGTATCCAGCCGATGAGCGACGCCTACCAGGGTGTGTTCGGCGCTTGGGACGGCACCGGTGTTGTTGCTTCCGCCAAAGCTGGCGCTTTCACCCCGACCCTCGCTTGGTTCCGCCTCGGCGACAACAACTTCAAGGCAGCTGGCAGCTCTGCAGGCAGCGAAGTTCTTCCCGGCAAAGAGTCCCTCGACCTGATCATGGTTGACGGCAAGTTTGCAGTAAACAAGGACCTCACCGTCGGCGCCTCCTACTACAACGTCCAGAACGACAAAAGCGCCAATGCCAACATCGCTTACCCCACCGCTACCTACGAACTGCTGCACATGGTCGGCGCGAACGCCAACGCCCAGGTCGGCCCGGCCAACCTGACCGCGTTCGCCGCATACCAGTTCGGTGATTACGCAGCTGGCCGCAACCTGAGCGCATGGGCAGGTTCTGCCATCGCCAAAGTGAACGTCGGCCCGGGTAAAGTCAACGCTGCGGTACTCTACCTCTCCGGCAATGACAAGACCACCGGTGACTTCAAGTCCTTCCGCCAGCTTGCTACCGACGGCTCCGTCTCCTACTACAACCCGTCCAACATGTGGCTGCTGATTCGTAACGGCCAGACCATCAACTCCTCGACCGCGATCGGCGGCACCGACCTGACCAAAGGTGACAGGGGCCTCCTCGGCTTCTTCGGCGGCTACGAGATCGCTTCGGGCAAGGTATTCGCCAACGCCAACGTCGGCTATGCACAGGTTGCCAAGAAAGGCACCGCTAACAGCTCCTCCATCGGCACCGAGGTTAACGCGACTGTCGGCTACAAGGTATACGACAACCTGACCGCGAGCCTCACCGGCGCTTACCTGGTACTGGGTGATGGTGTTAACAAGAAGACCGGTACCCTGCTGCCGTTCGGCAAAGCTGACGCTACCAACCCGTACCTGACCGCCGTACAGCTGAACTACACCTTCTAATCGTCGCCCCACGGCTGACGTACCAACTGTTGTCATGACAAAAACGCCGGAGAGCAATCTCCGGCGTTTTTGCGTCCCCCCCTGCAAGGTCTTCGCTTTCTAGCCACTTCTGCACCACGACAAACCTGTCCCCCCCAGTTTGACAACTCGGCCAATGATGCTTTAATACCCTGGTTCATTATATTTCACTAAAAAAGGAGAACACTATGAACAAGGCGACCTTTATGTTGTCAGCAGCACTTCTCTGGTGTTCAGTTGTGCCGGCCATCGGCCAGACGGCGCAAAGCGACAGGGACGAATGCCTACTTGCCTCCAAAAACTGCATCACCCAGGTTGACGACATTTACAAACGGGTCAACAAGCTGGACGCCGAGATTAAAAAAGGGAACAGGGTCTACACCAAGGACGAGCTGAAGAGGTTGCAGACCAAACTTGCTGAGACGCAGGATCTGTTAAGAAGTATCGAACTTCATGGGGGCAAATAGGCGATTGAACCAGGGGGAGGGAAGACTATGAGAGTTATCCTCATGTTTGCCGCACTAAGTATCGCTACTGTTACCGCTGCCGCACCGTCTTTTGCAGAGACCAAAGACGAGTGCCTCCTGGCATCCAAAAATTGCGTGGACCAGGTTGACGACATTTACAAGCGGATACAGCGACTGAACCAAGAAATCGAGAAAGGGACGCGGGTGTACACCCCTCAAGAGCTTAAGCAGCTGCAGGAGAAACTGACCGAGACTCAACAAATGTTGCATGATATGGAGAAGCCTGGGCGTTAGCGCCGTGACAAGCAGATCCCCCCACCACCTATACGAAAAAACCCCGCTTCCCAACGCGGGGTTTTTTCGTCTCCGCCTCCACTTCAACCACGCCACCGCCCCCTTTAGCACAATAAAAAACGAGGCTTCGCTTAACCAGCACCCACCGTGCCCGTCCATCCAGTTCCGGCTTCCTCTCAACGTGCACTACAAGCACCATCACGGCATGAAACCGTTTGACTAATGAGGAATGCTCTGCGATAATTCCGCGACTTAAACCACCCAAAAAGCGGAGCAATCAATGAAAAGACCAATATTCGCCACCCTGGTTCTTCTGGGCACGCTGCTCATGGCCGTTGCTGCATCAGCCGGCACCATCCGCGCCTATATCGCCGAGTTCACCGTTTCATCCCCCGACAGCGGCAACCTGAAAGCCACACTGCAGCGTCTTTTGGCTACCCGCCTGGCAGGCGACGGAATCGTGACCGTCGACACGGCCGCGGAGGCGGACGTGATAGTCTCCGGAAGTTATGCCACCTTCGGCAAGATGTTCAGTCTCGATGCCATAGCAAAAAGCTCCAGCGGTAAAATGCTTTCCACCGCTTTCGAGCAGGGCGAGAGCATGGATGTGCTGATTCCCGCCGTGGGGAAGGTCTCGGGCAAACTGAAAAGCGACATCGCCAAACAGTACCCGCAGGGTGCTGCTGCAGTCGCTGTCCCCGAGGTGTCCGTGAAGGCTCCCCAGGCAGAGATCATCAAAAAAGCCGCCTCCGACGAGATAGTCAAGGCGCCCTCCACCGAAATCGTGCACAGCGAAACGACTCCGGGGTGGATCAGCCAGCGCATCACCGGCATCCTTAGCGGGGTGGCCACCTGGGGAACCAAGGATGCCGTAGTCGCCGACACTAGCGGAATCCACGTCTACCGCCCTGGGACCAAGCTTCAGCTGGTTGCCGAGGCGGCACTCCCCGGCCATATGAAGATACTCGCCATTGACGCCATGGGCCCTGAAGCCAACGGGCGGGTACTGATCTTTGTCACCATCCTGGACCGCGACAACATCGCCTCCCGCATTTACGCTCTGCAAAACGACACCTTAAAGCTGGTCGCGGAGGAGGTCCCCTACATGTTCCGGGCTGTGGCCGCCTATGGTGGCCCCAAGAAACTCTACGCTCAGCAGATGGGACGCACCGAGGACTTCTACGGCGACGTGTACGAGGCGAGCATCGTAGACAAAGGCGTGAAGCTCAGCAACCCGATCAAGATGCCCCGTTACGCCAACATCTTCAACTTCAACCTGTTCCGCGACCAGGCCGGCAAAAGCTACCTGACCGCGTTCAGCGAAAGCGGATACCTGCTGGTCTACTCGGACACCGGCGAGGAACTCTGGAGAAGCTCCGACAAGCTTGGCGGCTCCGAAACCTACTTTCAGCGTAGGGATTGGGAAAACGAAAGAGCCAACTTGAATCCGTTCCGCACCCGTTTCCTTGAGCAGCGAATCACTGTAACCGACAAGGGCGAAATCCTGGTGCCGCAAAACTCCGGTTTCTTCGTGATGGGTAACCTGCGTTCCTACTCGAAATACTCCATGGTCGACTTCACCTGGAACGGCTCCTCCCTCGAAGAGAAGTGGCGTACCAAGCAGAGCCAGAACTACCTCGCCGACTACTCCTACAACCCCGCCACAAAGGAGTTGGTCCTCCTCGAAGTGGCCCAGAAGGATACCTTCGGCGGCAAGGGAGGCAGTGTGGTGCGGGTGCTGGGTATCGAATAGCCTTTAGGCGGGGGGAATGTCTTGACTTCCCCCCGCCATACTGTTACGATTCCTCGTTTTTTGCCACCTTTTGCCGGACTGCCGGTACTCCCGGACGTTAGGACGACCCGTGACCAACCCCGCATGCATTGAAGCACCCCTCCCCAAAGGGGTAAGCGATTTTCTCCCGGAAACTGCCGACAAGATCACCTTCATCGCCGACAGCATCCACCGAGTCTTCGAACTCTGGGGCTTCCGGCGCATGATCACCCCGCTGCTCGAGTTCGAAGACGTGCTCGCCCTGGGCATGGGTGACGAACTGCGCAGCAAGACCTTCCGCTTCGACGACCGCCAAACCGGCCGACTCCTGGCCATCCCGCCGGACATTACGCCGCAGGTGGCGCGCATCGTCGCCACCAGGATGCACTCGCTCCCCCTGCCCCACCGTATCTATTATTCCGGTCGCGTGCTCAGGCAGGCGCAGATGCAGTCCGGCAGAAGCCGCGAGATCTTCCAGTCCGGCGTGGAACTGATTGGGCTGAACTCGCCCGAGGCGGACGCCGAGATGGTGGCTATGGCTGTCGAGGTGCTTAAGAACCTCGGCTTCACCGGCTTCAAGATCGATCTCGGGCAGGTGGATTTCTACCGCGGCATCATGGACGCTTCCGGGCTGTCCCGCGAGGTGCAACGCCAACTGCAGGAAGCTATCAGCAAGAAAGAAGTCACCGCGGCACGCTCCATCCTCGAGGCGGCCGGCGCTCCCGACCGGGTCAAGGAAGAGATCGCTCTGCTACCGCGACTCTACGGCGGCCGCGAGGTTCTCAAGGAAGCCGCCCGTATCGCCGGCAACGAGCGCTCGCGCAAGGCGCTGGAGAACATCAGCCAGGTGGTTGAGATCCTCGACATCTACGGCGTCGCTGACCACCTCACCATCGACCTGGGTGAGATCCGCGGCCTTGACTACCACACCGGCATCACCTTCGAGGGATTCGTCCCCGGCATCGGCGAGGCGGTCTGCAGCGGCGGGCGCTACGACGACCTGACCGCGAAGTACGGCTATCCGGCGCACGCAACAGGGTTCGCCTTCAACATCCTGGCGCTTTTGGCCAGCATGGCCAAGCGGCCGGAGGTCGAGGCATCCAGCAGCCGCGACTTCCTTGTCTTCAACAAGAAGGACGAGCGCCGCGAGGCGCTGGAAGTGGCGCAGAAACTGAGAAGCCTCGGCTTCACCTGCGCCAGGGACATCATCAAGCGTGACTTCGAGAGCTCGCTTGAGTACGCCAAGAAGATGGACATCCGGATGCTCCTGGTGATCGGTGCCGAAGAATGCGCGGCCGACCAGCTTTACCTGGTCAGGGTCGCCGACCGTCGCGCCGTAACCGTGAGCAAGCAGGAGTTGTTCGATAAAGGTCTCGATTTGAAATTCGATCTGCAAGGGGAGAATCATGGCTAACGTCGTTGTAATTGGTGCCCAGTGGGGCGATGAGGGCAAAGGCAAGGTCGTCGACATCTATACGGAGTACGCCGACGACGTAGTACGTTACCAGGGCGGCAACAACGCCGGCCACACGCTGGTGGTCGGGGACGAGAAGGTCATCCTGCACCTGATCCCGTCCGGCATCCTGCACGAGGGCAAACGCTGCGTGATCGGCAACGGCGTCGTGCTCGACCCGGAAGTCTTCATCATGGAGATCACCCGTCTCAAGAACAACGGGTACCTCAAGGATGACAGCATGCTGCTTCTCTCCGAGGCGCTGCACATCATCATGCCGTACCACAAGCGCATCGACATCGCCCGCGAGCGGAACTCCGGCGCCAAGAAAATCGGCACCACAGGCCGCGGCATCGGGCCCGCCTACGAGGACAAGATCGGCCGCCGCGGCATCCGCCTCATGGACCTTTTGGACGAGAAGGCATTCACCCGCAAGGTGAAAGAGGTGCTGGACGAGAAGAACCTTATCCTCACCCAGTTGCTCGGTGACGAGCCGTTCACCTTCGAAGAAATCTACAACGAGTACATGGGGTACGCTGAAGTACTGAGGAAGTATGCTGCTGATACTTCGCTCTTGCTGCACAAGGAGATCAAGGCGGGCAAGAGCCTGCTCTTCGAAGGCGCACAGGGAACCCTGCTCGACGTCGACCACGGCACCTACCCGTACGTCACCTCCTCCTCCACCTGCTCCGGCGGCGCCTGCACTGGTTCCGGCGTGTCCCCGAGGGAAATCCACGAGGTGATCGGCATCTCCAAGGCCTACGCAACCCGCGTCGGTAGCGGCCCGTTCCCGACCGAACTTCTTGACGAGACCGGCGAGGCGCTGCGCCAGGCCGGCCGCGAGTTCGGCTCCACCACCGGCCGTCCGCGCCGCTGCGGCTGGTTCGATGCGCTGGTGGCCCGCTACGCCGTACGCATCAACGGTCTCTCCGGCATCGCCATCACCAAGCTTGATGTCCTCACCGGCCTTGACACCATCAAGGTCTGCACCGGCTACAAGTACAACAACCAGATCCTGGACGAGATCCCGGCCAGCCTCGAGGTGATGGAGCAGTGCACCCCGGTCTACGAGGAACTCCCCGGCTGGGCCGAGGACATCACCGGCGCGAAGAGCATCGCCGAACTGCCCAAGAACGCCCAGGACTACGTTAAGCGCGTCGAGGCGCTGTCCGGCGCCCCGGTGGTGCTGGTTTCCGTCGGCCCGCGCCGTAGCGAAACAATCGTGCTCAGGAACCCGTTCGAGCGCGCCTGATTTTTTAATAAAAAGTGTTGACTGGCAGAAACCGATTTGCTATAAGGTTGTTCTTGCTTCGCTGCACTGTTTGAGCCGCTAGCTCAGTTGGTAGAGCACCTGACTTTTAATCAGGTGGTCGTTGGTTCGATCCCAACGCGGCTCACCACCCGTCCCCATCGTCTAGCCCGGCCCAGGACACCGCCCTTTCACGGCGGCGACGCCGGTTCAAATCCGGCTGGGGACGCCACTCAAACAAACAGCGCTTGTGCCTCGGCACAAAGCTTAAGCGAGCCGCTAGCTCAGTTGGTAGAGCACCTGACTTTTAATCAGGTGGTCGTTGGTTCGATCCCAACGCGGCTCACCACCCTTTTTCCACTGTCGCATGACTGGGCCTTGCGACAGCCCCCAACCCTGATGGGACGGGATGCAACAATTTGGTCCCATCGTCTAGTGGTTAGGACACCGGCCTTTCACGTCGGTAACAGGGGTTCAAGTCCCCTTGGGATCACCATCAAAGGAAAAGGCCGCTTCCCTCTCGGGATGCGGCCTTTTCTCATTCCTGCCGTCTGCTTCAGTTCTTCCCGGTCTCACTCTTCCTTCTTGCCCGGCCAGACCTTCATACAGTAAGGACACTCCTGCACCTCGTACGGCACCGTGTCGCGCAGCTGTTCCTGCTCATAGACAGCTGTGCACCCCTTGGCTACCGGATGGGTGTGGATGATATTGTGCTTGATGAAGTAAAGCATGACCTTCCTCCTTTGCCTGCACCAGAATTTCCGGTGACCGTGCCACCATTTGAAGAGTAGGTTAAAGAACCCTGTTGTCAACAGCGGGAAAGTCATTTACAAGAGTGGTGCAAAAGGTAGATATTGTCACGCGTCAGGTGCACTGCCAGTAACAAACCGGATCCCCTTGCTATGACATCCACCGTTGAGGCAGCAGACTTCCAACAATCAGTGTTGCGGCACCGACCGTTCCGGCTTTTCTGGCTGGCGCGCGTCTGTTCGTCCATCGCGCTGCAGATGCAGGCGGTCGCCGTGGGGTGGCAGATCTACGCACTCACCGGCTCCGTCTTCTACCTGGGATTGGTTGGCCTGGCCCAGTTTCTCCCCATGTTCCTGCTGACGCTGGCGGTCGGCCACGTTGCCGACCGCTACGACCGAAGGCGCATCGCCGGCGCCTGCCAAGTCCTTGAAGGCCTCGCGCTGGTACTGCTTGCCTTGGGCTCCCATGGCGGCTGGCTGGGCAAGGATGCTATCCTCGCCATCGTGTTCGTCGCCGGGGCGCTGCGCGCCTTCGAGGGTCCAACCATGCTGGCACTTGTGCCGTGGCTGGTGCCGCAGGAGCTCATCCCGCGCGCCTCGGCCTGGTCCGCCTCCGCCAACCAGACCGCCAGCATCGCCGGGCCGGCACTGGGGGGCCTCCTCTATGCCCTCGGGCCGACCACGGTCTATGCCAGTGCCGCCTTCCTTTTCTTCGCCGCGAGCCTCCTCTTGTCCCGCATCCGCCTTGACCGCGCCCCCGTTCCCCGCGAACCGGCCACGGTGCGCTCCGTCTTCGCAGGCATCGCCTTCATCAAGAGCCGGCAGGAGATCCTGGGCGCCATCTCGCTCGACCTCTTCGCGGTGCTCCTCGGGGGCGCAACGGCCCTCCTCCCCGTCTTCGCCCGGGACATCCTGCATACCGGACCGCTCGGCCTTGGTCTTCTGCGCGCTTCCCCGGCCCTGGGGGCGCTGGGGGTCTCGCTGTTTCTCGCCCGCCACCCGCTGCGGCACCGGGTGGGGCGCATCATGTTCCTGAGTGTGTTCCTCTTCGGCGTTGCCACCGTGGTCTTCGGCGTCTCTACCTCGTTCCCGCTCTCCATGGCCGCCCTGATGGCGCTGGGCGCGGCGGACATCGTGAGCGTGGTGATCCGCGCCTCCCTGGTGCAGATCGAGACGCCGGACGAGATGCGCGGCAGGGTAAGCGCTGTCAACTCCATGTTCATCGGCACTTCGAACCAGTTGGGGGAGTTCGAGTCAGGGGTCACCGCGGCGCTCTTCGGCACGGTGCCGGCGGTGCTGATCGGCGGGGTCGGCACCATGGTGGTTGTTCTGTTGTGGATGAAGCTCTTTCCGAGGCTGCTGCAGGTGGACAAACTGGGGGAGTGAGGCTGGGTTCAGGAGATGGCGCGTACCGGGCAGGCGGCAACGCAGGCGAGGCAGCCGTCGCAGTAACGCGGCCTCACCAGCAAGGCGTACTTGCGGTAACCGACGACCTCCAGGGTGAGCAGCCGGCCGGGGCAGGCTGCGACACAACGGCCGCAACCGGTGCAGCGCGTGGCGTCAATGTCAGGTTCTCTCGTTTTTGTCATAGCTGGGTTAATCACAGTTTGTGTGGCACCGCGGCACAGGCATGAAGTGTCGAGATCACGTCAGCCGCCAGTTTGACGTTATGACACAGCCCCTCTATTAACGGGCGTTCAAACCGCTTGCACAGAGCCGACATCCCGCATAGAATATCGCAATCGGACTGCAAACTACAAGACAGGAGGCCTCTGCATGAAGAAGATCGGCGTAATACTTTCCGGCTGCGGCGTGCGTGACGGAAGTGAAATTCACGAGGCGGTGCTGACCCTGCTCGCCATCGACAACAGCGGCGCCAAGGCGGTCTGCTTCGCCCCGGACATCGAGCTGGACGAAGTAAACCACCTGACCATGCAGGACACCGGCGCCAAGCGGAAGGTGCTGGTCGAGGCGGCACGCATCGCGCGCGGCGACATCGCCGACGTGAAGACCGCCAAGGCGGAAGAGCTCGATGCCATCGTCCTCCCCGGCGGTTTCGGGGCGGCCAAGAACCTGTGCAGCTTCGCCTTCGAGGGGCCCAAGGGGAGCGTGCAGCCGGACGTGCTCAAACTGATACGCGACATGGCGGCGGCCAAGAAGCCGATCTGCGCCATCTGCATCGCCCCGGCCGTGGTCGCCCTTGCCTTGGGCAAGGACCTCGCTCCCAAGCTCACCATCGGTAACGATGCCGGCACCGCCCAGGCCATCAACGGCACCGGCAGCAGCCACATCGAGTGCCCGGCCACCGACTGCGTTATCGATCGCGACAACCTGATCGTCTCTACTCCTGCCTACATGCTGGCCGGCGGCATCGCCGAAGCCGGCAAGGGTATCGAGAAGGCCATCAAAGCTACCCTGGAACTGATCAAGTAGTGCTCCGCAGTTAGATTCTAAAACGGCGGCAGGGATCTCCCTGCCGCCGTTTCCTTTTCCCACTTGTCAGCCCTCAAGCGCCTTCCGGTACTCCCGCTGCAACCGCTCGGTATCACCTCCGTCGATGAAATCCCAGGGGAGCATCTCCTCCAGCGCTATCTCCCGGTTCACCAACGCCTCGGCATCGAGCTGCTGCTCCCGCAGCGCTTCCTTCCAGTTCCCCAGCCGGTCCGCGGCCACCAACAACTCCGCCAGCCTGCGGTCGCCACGGGACAAAAGCGCCTGCTGGAACGCCTCGCGCGGGCTTTCCATCTGCAGCTTCAGGTTGGACACGCGACCTAGCTCCTTCTGCAGGAACTTCCACTTCTTTTCCAACGATTTGACCGGTTCCATGGCGCACCACTGGAAGGGGGTGAAGGGCTTGGGGATGAAGGGGTTCACTGAAAGCTGTATCTCCCCCAGGCGCCGGTTCTCCTTGGCGGCAGCGACGACCCGTTCCCGAATCTTCTGTACCAGCGCCACCAGTTCCTCTAAGTCGGCCTGGGTTTCCGTCGGCAGCCCGATGATGAAGTAGAGCTTCAGATTCAGGATGTC
This sequence comes from Geomonas agri, assembly GCF_020179605.1. NCBI lineage: Bacteria > Pseudomonadati > Thermodesulfobacteriota > Desulfuromonadia > Geobacterales > Geobacteraceae > Geomonas > Geomonas agri. The sequence continues at coordinate 1,478,685 of NZ_JAINZO010000002.1, read as the reverse complement.
GTGGCTCACCAGCATGTCGCAGGCCGCCAGAATCTGGTCCTCGTTGATCCCCTTCTTGACCAGGTCGCGCAACCGCTGCGAGCCCCCCTCGGGCGCCAGCGCCACTGACTTCTGGCCGCTGGCTTTGAGTGCCTCGATCATGCGACCGTCCAAGTGATCGATGCGGAAGGATGAGACCGAAAATTTTCCTCCGGCGGCGACGATGTCGCAGCAGAGGTCTCCGATCCCGGCGTAGTCCGAGACCGCCGCTGCCACCAGCCCGACCTTTCTGCCCTGGGCCACCCCCTTGAGCACCTCGCTGCGCACCAGTTCCGGCGAGCGGGTCCGGTAGGGGAGATAGATGAAGCCGGCGGCGCAGAAACGACAGGCGCGCGGGCAGCCGCGGGAGATCTCCACCAGGTGCATCCCGGAGAACTCGGTGGCCTCGGTGTGAATCTCGGTGACGGTCGGCCGGCTGTTCGGATCCGGGTCCCAGACGCGCCGCACCTTGGCGGGAGCTCCGGGAGCGGGTTGCCAGGCAACCTGTCGCGGTCCGTCATACTGCGGCTGGTACAGCGAGGGGACGTAGATCCCCGGGAGTTGCGCTGCCTCGAACAGCAGCTCCTGGCGCGACGGCGCCCCCCGCTTCATCAGCTCCAGCAGGGGGGGGAGCGTTGGTTCTGCCTCGCCAATGCAGACCAGGTCGAGGAACGGGGCGACCGGCTCGGGGTTCAGGAAAAGGGCCGCTCCGCCAGCCAGGACCAGCGGCTGCAACGGTGACCGCTTGGCCGCGTAGGGTTCAATGCCGGCCAGCCGGAAGATGGCCGGGAGATTGAGGTAGTCGCTTTCGAAGGAGATGGAAAAGGCGACCAAGTCGAACGAGGAAAGGGGGCGCTGCGTCTCCAGCGACAGGAGCGTTCCCCGCGTCCTTTGCAGTTCCTCCAGTTCGTCCCGGTCGGGCAGGTAGGCGCGGTCGCAGCTCACCTCCGGCTGCGCGTTCACCATGGCATGGACGGCCTGGAAGCCGAGGTTGCTCATGGCGGAATGATAGCGGTTGGGGTAGACCAGGCAGCAGGAGAGACGCCCGCCGCTTTTGCCGCGCCCGGGGCCGCTTTCACCGGCGAGCAGGGTCCGCTTTCTTTCGATTATCTTCCACGACATTGCGCAAAGGTACCATCTTTGCCCACCCCAGTGGAACAAAAAAGACCACCCTTGACAGCCAATCGCGCAACTGTACACTAAGGTGCGTGCCAAAGATTACAATTGTGTAATAAAAATACACCAACCATAAACCGCCACACCGGAGTCACCCCGGACCCCGGACGAAGCAGGTGTGCCGCAGCGCCGATAGAGCACGCACCGGCCCACCCGTGAGTGAGGAGGAAGCGATGACCGATTACACCGATACCATCAGATCGTTCATAGAAAACGAGATGGCAGGTCCCGGCCCCAAAGCCACCCTCTCTCCTTCCGACTCCCTCATAGACAAGGGGATCGTCGATTCCCTGGGGGTGCAAAGACTGATTGCCTACCTGGAAAAGGAATTCGGAGTACAGATCTCGGACACCGAGATAGTGCCCGAGCATTTCGAAACCATATCGGCAGTGGCGCAGTTCATAAATGTCAAACTTACGGCCAAGGAGTAGCGGCACTCGAGCGTTGGGGGAACTGATGTTTCAGTACTGCAAGATGCGACTGGTGCAGGCCCACGAGAAGGTTCTCATCTCCGGTTGGCGCAGCCTGCTGGGGGAAATCTTCTACCTGAACCGGGTTGCGGTGCCAGTGGAGATAGCGCTCGACGCACTGCGCCCGGTCACCGACTTCACCCGCCCTGCCGACGAAGCCGTGATGGAACTGAGCGGGGAACTCCTCGGGGAACGGCACCTCAGGTACCGGTTCCAGAGCAGGTACCTGAAGGCGCTCAGCTACCTCGGCAAGGGGTACCGCGGCTTTGGCTTGGTGAAGGGAAACACGGTGGTCGGAGACGTCTGGTGCGCAGACTGTCAACAGGGTCCAGGCCCCGGCAGCCACCCCGACGAACAATGGCTGGGGATACGGTGCCACCCCGGGGAGGCCTACACCTTCGACATGTTCGTGGACCCGGCACACCGTGGCGGGAATATCGCTGCGGCCCTGCAAAACGGCATGCTGCACTTACTGAAAAAGAGGGGAGTGACCAAGGCCTACGGGTTCTTCTGGGCCGATAACGTACCGGCGCTCTGGGTGCATCGGACCCTGCGCTGGCGCGAACTCAGGCGCGTCAGGGCGACGCGCCTGCTGCTGTCGAAAAAGCTGTACGTAACCGTCCACGGCACACGCTAGGGGCGTGACCGCAAAGGAGCCACCATGAACAGCAAAGAGATCCCCATGGTTCCCAATCGAAAAGCATCCCTGCCAAGGGTGTACGGGGACACCCCGTCGTTCCTCGGCGTCCCGGTGCTCGACCCGCGCAACCTCCCGGCCGGCTGCGACGTCATCGTAGCGGGGGTCCCCTGGGAGGGGACCGTGACCTGGGGTTCCTTCAGCAGTTGCGAGCTCGCACCGCGCAGCATCAGGCATGCATCGGCGCGCTACGGCGGTTTCCTGCCCGAGTACGAGATCGACCTGTTCGACCATCTGCAGTTGGGGGACATGGGGGACGTCCCGGTCAACCCCAATGACCCGGTCGAGACCATGGCTAACGTGCATAAGGCGATGCTGGGTGTCTACCGCAGTCACAGCATTCCCTTCGTGCTGGGCGGCGACCACTCCTTCACCCCCGAGATCGTTAGGGCGCTCGGCGAGGCTGGCCAGGGAGAGATCGGCATCATCCACTTCGACGCCCACCTGGACAACGCCAAGTCATTCGGAGCCGACCTCTTCCCGCGTTGCGGCCCGCTGCACCGGATCGCGCAACTCCCCCACGTGCGCAAGGAGAGTATCGTACACATGGGGATCAGGGGCCCGAGGAATTCACCGGCGCAGTATGAGTACGCCCGCAGCATGGGGGCGCACATCTTCACCACCAAGGAGATCCGTGAGCGGGGGATGGTGGAGGTGACCCAGGAGGCAATCGCCATCGCCCATGAAAAGACCCGGCACGTCTTCGTCACCATCTGCAGCGACTGCATCGATGCCGGCTACAACCCGGGCGGCCCCGCCGACTTCAACGGGCTTTTGCCCACGGAACTGCTCCCTGCGCTCCAGACCATCGGGCGCTCAGGCATCGACGGGCTCGACTTCGTCGAGGTCTACCCGGGACAGGACCCGCACGGCTACTCCTCGCACCTGGCTGCCTGGGCCATGATCTATGCGCTGTCAGGAGTGGCCCAGCGCAAGCGTGACCAAGGCTGAGCGGGCAGCGGGGGAGTGACATGCGCCGGGACTTCCAGAACTTCTGGCACTTTTCCAGGCCATACCGCATGTTCCAGCGCGTGGCCAGTCTGAGCCACGACCTGCTGAACCAGGACCACGAGCTGTCGCCACCGGCCCGCGAGGCCCTGGAGCAGCTGAACCGGGACCGGGTTGCCACCCAGCTCGCCATCGCCTCCCTGAACCTCCCCTCCTATGCCCGCTGCGACCGGTGCCAAGGGGGCTGCTGCCGGGAACCCGCCGAAAACTATTTCACCGCCATCGATTACTGGCTGCGCCGGCACACTGGCTGCAGTGTCACTGGGTACGCCAGCCAGCCTGCACCGCCTTTGGCGGAGTACCTGCGCATGCGGCTGGGGGCGGCATGCCGGCGCTTGGAGCCAGGACACCCGAGCGAGCGGACAGCACGTCCTCCCGCAGCACGCTGCGCCCATCTGGGGCCACGGGGGTGCCTCCTCCCCCATGTTGAACGCCCGCTTAAATGCCTGATCTACGCCTGCGAGGGGCTAAAAAGCTCCCTGGACGAGCAGGCCCGCAACCGCTACATCGCAGCTATCAAAGAACTGCAACAAGTTTCCATCGGCACCTTCAACGTGTTGAAGCAGGAGGCGGGGCGACCTCCCCACTACGGCCTCGCCTCTATCTTCTTCACCTTGTAAGGCCGCAGCCGGCCCGCGAGGCGCACATGGACACGACCGGCTTCACCACCGACCAGGAAAATTTCAAACAGATGGCCATCGAGTTCGCCCGGCGCAACCTGAACCAGGGGGCCAAGGAGCGCGAGAAGCGCTGCGAATTCTCCGAAGAGGGATGGCGTAAATGCGCCGAGTTCGGCATCCCCGGCATCACCATGCCCGAGGAGTACGGCGGGCTCGGGCTGGACACCATGACTGCCGTCGCCACCATGGAAGGGCTCGGCTACGCCTGCCTCGACAGCGGCCTCATCTTCTCGCTCAACTCCCATATCTGGACCTGCGAATCCCCTATCCACCGCTTCGGCACCCCCCAACAACGAGAAAGATACCTACCCCGTCTCATCTCCGGGGAAGCCAAGGGGGGGCACGCCATGACCGAGCCGGAAGCTGGGTCCGACGCCTTCAGCATGCGCTGCCGGGCCGAGAAGCGCGGTGATCACTACCTCCTTAACGGCTCCAAGACCTTTATCACCAACGCCCCGATAGCCGACCTCCTGCTGGTCTTTGCCGTCACCGACCCACGCAAGGGTTTCGCCGGCGTCTCTGCTTTCATCGTGGAGAAGGGAACCCCGGGTTTTTCCGTGGGACGCCCCCTGGAGACCATGGGGCTCAGGACCTGCCCCTTGGGTGAGGTCTTCCTGGAGGAGTGCGAGGTCCCCGAGGAAAACCGGTTGGGAGCGGAGGGAAGCGGCGCCGCCATCTTCAACTCCGAGATGGAATGGGAGCGGAGTTGCCTCTTCGCCGCCCACCTCGGGGCCATGGATAAGATCCTTGAGGAGTGCGTCGAGTATGCCCGGCAGCGGCGCCAGTTCGGCCAGGCAATCGGCAAGTGCCAGTCGGTATCGCACAAGATCGCAGACATGAAGCTGCGTGTCGAACTCTCCCGCCTCATGCTGCACCGGGTTGCCGGACTGAAAAGCGCCGGGCGACGGGCGCCCTTGGAATCAGCCATGGCCAAGCTCTTCATCAGCGAGAGCTACGTGCAAAACGCCACCGACGCACTTCAGATCCATGGCGCCTACGGCTATTCCACCGAATTCGACTTCGAGCGCAACCTGCGCGACGCCATCGCCGGGAAGATCTATTCCGGTACATCAGAGATCCAGCGCAACATCATCGCCAGCTTCCTGGGGCTCTAGGGGCAAAGAGAGAACGCCATGTACCTGCTGCAACAGCTTTTGACCCACAGTGCGGCAAGGTTCGCGGAACGGCAGGCCGTGCTGTTCAAGGACCGGGCGCTCTCCTACCGGGAACTGGATGAAACAAGCAACGGGCTGGCTGCCCTTTTGATCGGCCACGGTGTCAGGCGCGGCGACCGGGTGGGCATCCTCCTCAACAAGTCCATCGAATGCATCGTCGCGGTCTTCGCCATCCTCAAGGCCGGTGCGGTCTACGTGCCGCTCGATCCCGCGTCTCCCGCGCCGCGGCTCTGCTCCATCATCAACCATTGCGGAATACGGCTCGCCGTCGCCTCGGCGGAGCACTTGGAACGGATCATCCTGGAGGGGGGCGAAGGGCTGAAACTGGAGCAGGCGGTGGTAACGACACCCTGCTGCGCACTCCCCACGGTAGAGCTAATCGCCTGGGACAGTCTGGAGCCGCAACCACGTCCACCACTATCTCCGCAGGTATGCGGCGTGTCCCCCGCCTACATCCTGCACACCTCCGGCTCTACCGGCTCTCCCAAGGGCGTGGTCATCTCCCACCTGAACGCCCTCACCTTCATTGACATGGCGACGGAGTTCTTCGCCATAGGCGCAGGCGACCGCCTCGCCAACCACGCGCCGCTGCACTTCGACCTCTCCATTTTCGACATCTTCTGCGCCATCAAGGGCGGCGGGACAGTGGTGCTGGTGCCTGAGGCGCTCTCCGCATTCCCGGTGCGGCTCGCCGAGTTCCTTGAGCGCGAAGAGATCACGGTATGGAACTCGGTGGCGTCGGTGCTGACTAAGTTGGCCGACCAGGGGGCCCTGGAGCGGCTCACACTGCCACGGCTGCGCCTGGTTCACTTCTCGGGCGACCTGATGCCGGTCAAGTACCTGAAGGTCCTCAAGCGCTTCATGCCGGCCGCCGCCTTCTACAACATCTACGGCCAGACCGAGGCCAACTCCTCGCTCTTTTTCCGGGTCCCTGAACAGCTTCCGCAGGAAGCCTGGAAGATACCGATCGGAACCCCCTTCCCCAACTTCGAGGTCTTCGCCATCGACGAGGAAGGAGAGGTGGTGACCGAACCCGGGCGCGAGGGGGAATTGTACGTCCTGGGCGCGACGGTTGCCCTTGGTTACTGGAACGATCCCGTCCGCACCGCCGCCCACTTCACTCCGGACCCCCGCAATCCCGCCAGCCACGCCAGGGCCTACCGGACCGGCGATCTGGTACGCTTGGACGACGGCGGCAACTTCGTATTCTCTGGGCGCAAGGACCACATGGTGAAGAGCAAGGGCTTCCGTGTGGAACTTGACGAAATCGAGGTGGTCCTGAACAGCCATCCCGAAATCAGGCAGGCGGCGGTGATCGCCATCCCCGACGAGCTCACCGGCAGCCGCATCGTAGCCTACGTCTCCCACGCCGAGGGCGCAATCCTGGAAACGGCGGACCTCATCGGACTGTGTGGAGCGCACCTACCTAAGTATATGATTCCAGAGCGAATTATCTGCCGGCCGGCCCTACCGGTCACCTCCAACAGCAAGATTGACCGCAAGGCCTTGGAGCGAGAATTTACCCCTTGACCCCCCTTTCACCCGCATCATCCCCGCCCTAAAGCCCGTATACGGGCAACCTCAACTAATGAAAGTTCAATTAGTTGTTTTTACACGACAAATCTGCTATGGTTCGGCGGCTTTAAACAAATGTTCCGAAGGAGCGGAAATGGTACTCAAAGACATGGAGGACATTCGCCAGAAGGCTGACTGTCTGAGGTCGGAGCAGGAAGTCGAGGAGGCGCTGTCACGTATGGCGCGGGAAATCGCGGAGCGCCTGGCGGGGACCGACCCGATAGCGTTCTGCATCATGAACGGCGGGCTGTTCGTGACCGGCAAACTGGTGGACAAGCTCCCCTTTGCCCTCGAGCTGGATTACCTCCACGCGACCCGTTACGGCGCTGAGATGTTCGGTGGCAACCTGCTTTGGAAGGTCAAGCCGGAACGCTCCCTGAAGGGGCGCACGGTGCTCTTGATCGACGACATCCTGGACGAAGGGGTGACGCTTGCCGAGATCACCAAGTTTTGCCAGGAGGAGGGGGCCGCCGCGGTCTACACCGCCGTCCTGGTTGACAAGATCCACGACCGGAAGGCACCCGGTGCCAAGGCCGACTTCGTCGGGCTGGAGGTTGAAGACCGCTTCCTGTTCGGATGCGGCATGGACATAGCAGGATACTGGCGCAATCTGCCCGCACTCTACGCAATGAAGGAGCAAAACTAGCAATGACCTCCCGTATAGCCACCTACTTCCAGTTCCAACGTTTCGGCACCAGTATGAAGCGCGAGATCATCGCCGGTCTCACAACCTTCCTCACCATGGCGTACATCATCATCGTCAACCCGGCCATCCTCGAGAACGCCGGCATCCCGCGCGGGCCCTCTACCACCGCCACCATCATTGCCGCCGTGTTCGGCACCGTGCTTATGGCCTTCTTCGCCAACCGCCCCTTCGCCATCGCCCCGTATATGAGCGAGAATGCGTTCATCGCCTTCGTCGTGGTCAAGGTCATGGGTTACACCTGGCAGACCGCGCTGGCCGCCGTCTTCTTCGCCGGCGTCATCTTCACCCTGCTCACCCTGTTCAAAGTTCGGAGCTGGCTCGCAGAGTCCATCCCGCTGTCGCTTAAATGCGCCTTCGCCACCGGCATCGGCCTGTTCCTGACCTTCATCGGCCTCAACGAAACCGGCATCGTGGTGCTGGGTGTCCCGGGCGCGCCGGTAAAACTGGGGGATCTGTCCCAGCCTTCCGTGCTCCTCGCCGTCTTCGGCCTGCTCTTCACCGTGGTGCTCATCTCCCGCAAGGTGCTCGGCTCCATGATGATCGGCATCGTGGTCACCACCATCGCCTCCATCATCCTCAAGGTGACCCCGCTGCCGCAATCCTTCGTCAGCATGCCGCCGGACATCACCCCGATCCTGTTCAAGCTCGACTTCGCGGGCGCGCTCAATCCGAGCTTCTTCCCGATCATCCTGACCATTTTCATCATGGCCTTCCTCGACACCGTCGGCACCCTGCTAGGCCTCTCCATGCGCGCCGACCTCTTGGATGACAACGGCAACCTCCCCGAGATCGAGAAGCCGATGCTGGCGGACGCTCTCGCTACCGTGGCGGCACCGCTGCTGGGCACCACCACCACCGGCGCCTACATCGAGTCCGCGGCAGGCATCGAGGAAGGTGGTCGCACCGGCTTCACCGCCCTGGTCACCGCCCTGTTCTTCCTGCTGGCGCTCTTCTTCGCTCCGCTGTTCACCATCGTCCCGGCGCATGCTTACGGCATCGCCCTGATCGTGATCGGCTCCTACATGATCAGCCCGCTGGCGAAGATCGACTTCGACGACTTCACCGAACTGGTACCGGCGTTCCTGACCGTGGTGCTGATGATCTTCACCTACAACATCGGCGTCGGCATGACCGCGGGCTTCATCGCCTACCCGCTCATGAAGGGGGCCACCGGCCGCATCAAGGAAATGAAGGGCGGCATGTGGGTTCTGGCGCTGCTCTCCCTCTCCTACTTCCTGTTCGGCGCCAAGTAGTCTTCGCCGAACCGGCCGTCAAACGGCAAGCCGCCGCTCCCGCCACGGGGAGCGGCGGCTTTTTTTATGTCCCGGTCCCGCGCCTGCTCCCCGGCCTGAACCCGTGCTTGCCCCCATACTTGCCCCCTAAGACTTGCCCCCACACCTGCGAGCCAACAGCGCCTAAGCCTGCACGTCCCACCAACCACCAACGATCACTTCCATCCCCATCGCCACCAGCGCTAAATTTTTCCCTAAAGTATTTCGTTCAACACGCCGATAAATGAAAACGAAAATCAACGACAGAAGCAGTACTATCATAAGGCGCCGCCAGTCGCGCCCTGGCGCGGGATAGAAGGCTGGATTAACCCGCGCAACTAAAGGAAGGGGCCCATCATGTTTCAGAATCTAAAAATCCGCACCAAGCTCTTGCTGATGATCGCCGTCCCGGTGCTCGGGATGGTCTTGTTTTCTATTTACAACGCCAAGAAGGACTACGCGGCCCTGCAGGGGCTGGTCCAGACTCAGAAATTGACCGCTCTCGCGGTTCAGGTGGGCGAGCTGTCGCACCAGATCCAGAAAGAGCGCGGTTACACCTCCGGCTACCTCAACGCCAAGGGCAGCAAGTTCCGCGAGGAGCTGGCAGGGCAGCGCGCCAAGGTTGACCACGAGATCGATGCCGTTGCAGCCTTCCTTGAGAAGAACGAGGCGTCGGTGGCAGTGGTGAAGCAAAGCCTTCAGGCCGCAGGCAGTGCCATCGGCAAGCTCAAGGAGACCCGCGCCGGCATCGACACCCTCCAGGTCACCGGCGCCCAGGCCTACACCTTCTACACAGGTCTGATCAACTCGTACATCGATGTCGTGGCCGCTGTGGCCACCACCAGCGGCAAGCGTGAGGTGATGCGCCAGGCCACCGCCTACTACAGCTTCGTAAAAGCCAAGGAAGAAACCGGGAAGGAGCGTGCCACCCTGAACGCGGTGCTGGCAGCGGACGTACTGGACCAAGAGAAGCTGCAGCGCACCATGACTATCCTCGCGGCTCAGCAGGACTACCTGGACCTGTTCCGCAAGTTTGCGTCCCCGCAGGCGGTAGCCGCCTACGAGGAGAAAGTGAAAGCTCCGGTATTCGGCAAAGTCGAGGAGATCAGGGGCACTGTGCTCTCCAAGGGACTCTCCGGCCACTTCGGGGTCCCGGCGGAGAGCTGGTTCCCGGTGATCACTGAAAAGATCGACACCATGAAGCAGGTCGAGGACGTACTAACCACGGAGATTCTGTCAACGGCCAGCGGGCTCGCCCACGACGCGCGGCTGACCCTGATCCTCAGCCTGGTCCTGGCGGGCGCAGCCAGCCTCGGTACCTGCCTGATCGGCGCCTTCATCTCCCTGGGCATCACGCGGCCGCTTAAACGGATGCTCGGCATGCTCAAGGACATTGCCGAGGGCGAGGGAGACCTGACCAGGCGACTCGAAGTCGGCCGCAAGGACGAGTTGGGCGAGGTAAGCACCTGGTTCAACCGCTTCATCGACAACGTGCACGGCATCGTCTCCCAGCTGTCACGAAACACCGGCCAGCTTTCAGTCTCGTGCCAGCAACTGAGCGCCACAGCTGTGCAGATCGCGACCGCTGCCGAAGAAGTGGCGGCACAGTCCGGAACGGTGGCGACTGCCAGCGAAGAGATGAGTGCCACATCCAACGACATCTCGAGCAATTGCTCCCAGGCCGCTGAGTCCTCCAACCGTGCCAGCGACACCGCCCGCGGCGGCGCGCAGGTGGTGCAGCAGACCTTGGTCGGGATGCAGAAGATAGCCGAGCGGGTGAAAGAATCGGCACAGACGGTCCAGAACCTGGGCACCCGCTCGGACGAGATCGGCGCTATCGTGGGGACCATCGAGGACATCGCCGACCAGACTAACCTCCTCGCCCTCAACGCGGCGATAGAGGCGGCCCGGGCCGGCGAGCAGGGCCGGGGCTTCGCGGTGGTAGCAGACGAGGTCCGGGCCCTTGCCGAGCGGACCACGCGGGCGACCAAGGAGATCGGCGCGATGATCAAAGCGATCCAGAGCGACACCAACGGCGCCGTGGGGAGCATGAAACTCGGGGTGCAGGAAGTCGAATCCGGCATGGAAAGCTCGCGTCGCTCCGGTGCAGCGCTGGACGACATCATGAACGCCATCAACGAACTCACCTCACAAATCCACCAGATCGCCACCGCGGCCGAACAGCAGACTGCCGTGACCGGCGAGATCACGGCCAACATCGGCACCATAACCGACGTCGTTTCCGAGACGGCAGGAGGCGCCCACGAGACGGCCAAGGCAGCAACACACATGTCAGGCCTCGCCGCCGAACTGCAACAGATCGTGGGGCGCTTCAAACTCGCATAGCCACCAGCAACGGGAAGGGGGGAACCATCACTACCAGCATCGCGCTTGAGAAAGTAAAATACCCGTTACTTGCAGGTACCGTCCTGCAGTAAAAAACGACATGCGAGCCTTCTCTTTACAGGGGAGGCTCGCATTATTTTGCGCTGTTTTGGGCATTTCCGCGGAAGTGACTCCCGCCTTTATCGCACCGGCTTTTAAAAAGTGGCTTTATCTTTTTCAGACCTCGAGTTGACAGTTGCGCAGAGGTCCATATACTTGGTTAAAATTTTCTAAAAAAGGAGAACACCCATGAAAAAGCTGATGTTGGCATTCGCACTGACTCTTTTGATCACCGGTTCCGCCTTTGCTGCTGGCCAGGCACACACCAACACCGGGTGCGGCCTCGGCACGATGCTGTGGGAGAACAAGGCCGATGGCTCGATCCTGTTCGAGATCCTGCAATCGACCACCAACGGCACCTCGGGCACCCAGACCTTCGGCATCACCTCGGGTACCTCCGAGTGCACCAAGCCCGGTAAAATCGTGCAGAACGAGAAGCTGAACCAGTTCGTCCGTGCCAACATGGACAACCTGGCCAAGGACATCGCCATGGGCAAAGGCGAAACCCTGGACACCTTCGTCGAGATGATGGGGGTTCCCTCCCCCCAGAGCGACGCCTACAAGGCGAAGCTGCAGGCCAACTTCGGCAAGATCTTCACATCCGACAAGATCGTGATGGCCGAAGTCATCGACAACGTCGTGACGGTAACCAACAACTGATCCTGCCGGCACATACGTGACCTGGGGTGCACAGCAACCACTGTGCACCCTTTTTTGGTCTCTTGAGCATGCCTCCACCACCCCTGTGATGAACACTGGAATGAACATGACCCTGCTGCGCCGCGTCCTCCCCCTCCTGCTGCTGCTCATTTCCCCCAGCCTCCCCGTGACGGCTGCCGACCTCACTGTCCCAGTTGCCGCCCTCCCGGCGGCCGACCTCCGCTACCGTGACCAACTGATCGGAGAAGCCCAAGCCAGGCGCCTCTGGGAGCAGCGCCCCTGGCAGATCCTGCTGCACTACAAGACGACCTTCACCGGCGGCACCGTAAGCCGTATCTCCGACGCCAACTTTTTCCTCGCTCCGACCGGCAGGACCGACCCCGCCGCCGAGCTGTCCGCTACGCTGTCCGCGTTTTTCCAGCCAGACGCGCCGGACGGGGAACATCCCATCTGCCGCTTTCCCGCGCGCCTGGCGTGGCTCAGCGAGGAACTCGCCATCGACCCGGCCCGGCTCCCGACACCGATGTGCTCGGAGCAGCAGGAACAGATCAGGACCATCGATGCGCGCTCGGCCGTGCTGGTGTTCCCGGTGGGGCACATCAACAGCCCCGCCTCCATGTTCGGCCACACCCTGATCAGAATCGACGGCTCCAGCAAGAGTAACCTCATCTCCTATGCCGTGAATTACGCGGCCGACGCCAACGACGCCAACGGCTTTCTCTATGCGTTCAAGGGGCTCACCGGGCTGTACAAGGGGTACTACTCCCTGATGCCGTACTACCAGAAGGTTAAGGAGTACAGCGACCTGGAACACCGGGACATGTGGGAGTACCGCCTGAAGCTTTCCCGGGAGGAGGTGAACAAGCTGCTGCAGCACGCCCTGGAACTGCAGCGGATCGCCTCCGACTACTATTTCCTGGACGAGAACTGCTCGTACAACCTGCTGTTTCTGATTGAGGCTGCCCGCCCCACGTTGCACCTCTCCGACCGCACCGGGCTTATTGTTCACCCCACCAACACTATCGAGATCGCCAAAGAGAGCGGCATCCTGGAACCGGCGGTCTATCGCCCGTCTCAGGGTGCACGCATCGTGAAGGTCGCGTCGCTGCTCGACGACCATGGACAGCAGGCCGCCCTGGAACTGTCCCTGGGAAAGCGCGCCCCGGCAAGCCTCGATGTGGTGGCCATGACGGATCAGGCCAAGAGAGAGGTACTGGACCTCGCTGCGGAGCTGGTGCAGTTACGTCTTGCCCGCAAGGAGTTGGAGCAGGATGATTACTCCAGGCTCTACCTGAAGATCCTGGCCCAGCGCAGTGCACTCGGGACGGGGAACGAAACCGCCTACGCCGTCACGCCCCCTGAGCCCCCTGATGCCGGGCATCACACCTCCAAGGTCGGGCTGGGTGGAGGCGTGCGCCGGGGAGACTGGTACGCGGCTATCCATCTGCAGCCTGAATTCCACGGACTGCTCGATCCGGATCAAAGCTACCTCAGGGGGGCACAGATCAAGTTCTTCGATACCCGAGTCGACTACGTGCCGGAAACGGGACGCCCGCGGCTGCATACCCTGCACCTCTTGGACATCCTCTCCACCGCCCCCCGCGACCGCATCTTCAAGCCGTTATCGTGGAAGGTTGCCGCCGGCTGGGACACCGAGGTCATGGAGAACGGCAGGGACTCTCTCATCTTCAGGGTGAACAGCGGCGGGGGCGTCGCCCGCAGGTCCCCCCTGTCAGGGATCGTGTACGGTTTCGCCGAGGTTGACGTCGATGGCGGTAGGCACTTGCGCGGCACCGTGGCAGTGGCGCCCGGGATCAGCCTGGGATGGCTTGAGCAGGTAAGGGAGTGGTGGAAGGTGAGCCTTGAAGCATCCGCCTTTTGGTACGTCGTTGGAGACGAGCGTATATCTCTCAAGGCTACGCTGGCACAGAATTTCCGACTGGCACAGCATCAGAGCCTGACCCTTAGCATGAGCTTCGGTGATGTCTCAGGTCATACTTTTCCTGATCACAACTTGCTATGGAACTACTATTTTTGACAAAAAAACTCTCTTTTAGTGATTCAACTCACCGGGATTGAGTCGTTCGCCGCTGTCAGCAGATTGACTTAGCGAGGGGCAAAGAGCATAATGGACAAAAATTAAATACATCAACAAGATACACGATAATACTCAACCATCCGCGAGGATGGGGCGGAAAGCCTATTGGGTCTCACTGAGACAGCCGGGTTGCCGAAATATCATTCAGATATTCTGCCCCGGCTTTTTTGCGTCCAGTGCAGATGATGGAATGCAACCCGGAGGAAAGATAGGCCATGCATCGCTTGCTCCTTGGTTCCGTCACGGCATCCCCCCCGCTCTCCGGCAGGCGTCACATCACGGGAGCCCTCATGAAACCGGAGCTTGACTGCGGCAGCCTTATCATTCCCTTGCAACCCGGCATGCACCTGCAGTGTAGGGCCCGGGAAGGCCGACCGCTCCAGCAACGCTTTCTTCCCAATTTGGGGGTGATGGCATGTCAGTAGATGGCGATCTGACCACTCAGTTTCTCTACGAAGCACTCAGCCGCGGCAAAAGGGAATGGGAACTCACCTTCGACGCCGTCCCCGACCTCATTTTCATCACCGACACCCAACACACCATCACCCGCGCCAACCGCGCCATGGCCGAGCGCCTCGGCATGCGCCCCGCCGAGATCCCGGGCCGCAAGTGCTATGAACTGTTCCACGAGATCGGCGATGTCCCCGGCACCTGTCCTTTTCTGAAACTGCTTCAGGACGGCGAAGCTCCTCACGTGGAAATGGAAGAACGGCACCTGGGCGGCTTCTTCGAGATCTCTGTCTCTCCCTTATACAACGAACTAGGCGAGATCACTGCCTGCGTGCACGTTGCCCGGGACGTCACCGAACGCAAGAAGGCCGAGGAATACCGGCTCGCCCTGGAACAGCACCTGCAGCAAACCCAGAGGCTGGAAAGCCTCGGTGTCCTCTCCGGCGGCATCGCCCACGACTTCAACAACATCCTGACCATTATCCTCGGGCACTGCGCCATGGCTCGCATGGCCTCTCCCTTCGAGGTGCATAAGCACCTGGAGCAGATCGAACAGGCGGGGAACCGTGCCGCCGACCTGTGCCGCCAGATGCTCAACTACGCGGGCAAAAGCCCCCTAGTGCAAACGGAAATAGACCTCAACGCCCAGGTGCGCGAGGTGGTGAGCATGCTCCAACCCGCCTTCAAGAAGAAGGTGTCTTTCAAGTACCTGATGGAGCCGGACCTCTCGCTGATCAAGGGCGACCAAGGGCAGGTACAGCAGATCATCATGAACCTGGTGGTCAACGCAGTGGAGGCCATCGGGGATCACAAAGGGACCGTCGGCATCTCCCTTGCCGGGCACACCGTTACCGCGGATGATGGAAGCTGCGACGCGTTCGGCAATGCCATCGCCCCGGGCTCCTACGTCTGCCTCGAGGTCAGCGACGACGGTTGTGGCATGAGTGAGGAGACCCGCCAGCGGGTTTTTGACCCTTTCTTCAGCACCAAGTTCACCGGGCGCGGCCTTGGGATGTCCGCCACCATGGGCATTATCAGAAGCCACAATGGAGCCCTGCAACTTGCCAGCGCCCTTGGGGAAGGCTCCACGTTCACAATCTTCTTCCCGACGTGCCCCGCCTCGTCGTCCCATCGGGGCGCTGCCCCAGCCGCCGAACTGCCGATGCAATCGCCGGAACGGCTGGAAGGGACAGTCCTGCTGGTTGACGACGAACCGGAACTGCGCCAGGTCGGCACCGTGCTCCTGAACGGCCTGGGCCTGAGCGTCATCACGGCCTGCAATGGTCGTGAGGCGCTGGAGGTCTATCGCGAGCACTCCCGGGATATTGACGTTGTCCTGATGGACCTGACCATGCCCGAGATGGACGGTGTTGAAGCGTACCAGGAGCTGCGCCGGGAAGCCGCCTCACTTCCCATCCTCTTCTGCAGCGGCTACGGCAAAAAAGAAGTTTCCCCTTTCATCGACAGTGATCCCAATGCGGCATTTCTCCCCAAGCCCTACAACAGGGAACAGATGCGTTTCATGCTCCGCAAGCTGCGTGATGCCGCGGGCAGCGGGTAGTAGCCCCTTCTCGCGTCCATCCTTCCACTACACCGGCCTTCTCTCAAAAACAGCCCTCACCGGTTGTCGCCTGCCTGGCACCCGACACAATTAGCCGTCGCCAATCAAACAACACCCCATACCGGACCAGTTGCAGCGCCTCGGCAGCGGCCCCGCCCCCATCGTCATACTCCCTGAGCCCCCCTACCTGAACAGCAGCAACTCGACCACCAGCGAGGCCGATTACCTCGTCGAACTCTGATCGGTATCCCCCCTTGAGCGCGCCGGTGCATGTCCTGCCGGCCCCATTTCCCTCACGAGCCCGCCGTGCCTGTTTTTTGTGCAGCGCAACAAACCGCCGCACCGGCGCCAAGCATCCTGCTATTTCCAATATCCAGCTAATACAGGGCATTACAGCCGCCGCGCCGCCAAGACAAGATTGGCTTTTTTTAATACCTTATGGTAAGTTGAGATCAGCAGCAACGGTTTGTATACAACCCCAGACGTGGCACCGCAAGGACCATAAAGGCCTTTCTGCAAATGACGCAGGCGGTGCTCCCGGTCGCATCGGACCGGGAACGGAGGTCCAATTATGAGAACAGTGAGAAGGTTGCTATTCACCACAATCGCCGTGATGGGCATGATGGGCATGACCACAGGCACGAGCTATGCTGCCGGTTCAAGGTCCCAGTGCAACAAGATGACGCACAAATCCGGGGCAACACATAAAGCCGGAATGACCCACCATAAAAAAACCTCCCACAGGAGCGGCACGGTCTCCGGTTCCTCCGGCGGTGGCAGCATACAGGGCTACAGCACCACACTCCCCAGCGGAACAGGGGCCAGGACCACGGTACGGCCGGACTTCACCGTCGAGCGGTTGGGACCGGAATCGGGTAGCGGCATGGGCACCGGTGCAGGCGGAACGGTGGGCGGCAGTACCGGCAGCAGCTTAGACCAAAGAGGCACAGGCACCTATAACCAAGGCGGATCCTACCAGGGTGGTTCCTACAACCAGGGCAGTGGCGGCAGCTATTACGGCACCGGCACCGGCAGCGGTATGGGTGGCACCCTGGACAGGGGCTATAACCAGGGTGTCACGGGCACAGGAGCCGGCGGTTACGTGAACGAGGGCACCGGCGGTAGCTACTACAACCAGGGGACCAGCGGCACTGGCGCGGGAGGCACCCTGAACCCGGGTACCGGCACCTACAACCAGGGTGGCAGTGGTTATAACCAGGGTGGCAGTTACAACCAGGGCACCGGCGGCAGCTACTACGGCACCGGCACGGGTGGCTCCCTGAACCAGGGAACCGGCGGCAGCTACTATGACCAAGGAACCAGGGGCAGCGGCGGCACCATGGATCGCGGCACCGGCGGCACCATGAACCAAGGAACCGGCGGCAGCTACTATAACCAGGGGACCGGCGGCACTACCGGCACAGGTTCCATGGGAACAGGTAACATGGGTACCGGCACCACTGGTACAGGCACTACGGGGACTGGCGGCACCGGCTCTATGGGTACCGGCTCTATGGGTACTGGCGGTATGGGCACCGGTACGGGTGGCACCACGGGTACCGGCACTGGCGGCACCGGTACGGGGACCGGCGGTAGTGGCAGGTAAGACAGAAACAGCAGAGAGGTAAGGCAGGAAAGGGGTTACGGGCGGGGCCTGTAGCCCCTTTTTAGTGCGATCCCGCCACCAGCACGGCACCCTGGGTTTCGCCATGCCTGGTATCGTGGTCATACGCGACCTGGATCTCCTTCAACTGCTTGAACTTCTCTTCGGTGCGCCTGGTGATCTCCGCGGCTAGTTCCTCTTCGCTGGAGAAACTGGGGAGCGTGCCGAACATCTCGTTCACCTCCGAGGCGGCCTTCACCGCCAAGTCCTTGTGGCCGAACTCGTGTCCCTGCAGGTGGGTCAGGTAGTTGTTCCAGATACCGACCAGTTCCGGGGCACAGGTGGCAAGATTGAGACGGGGCATGTTGTACACGATGTCCACGCGGGTGGCTGCGGATTTGACAGAGTAACGGCCATTTTGGCAGGCGACGTCATACTTGTAGTGAATATCCCAGTTGGTCATGGCGGAGTACACTTTGCCATCGTTCCACTTGGTTCCATTGAGAGTGATCTCGTGTACCAGATCGTCGAGGGTTTTCCCACTTATGTCATAAAAGCGGTAACCTTCTCTCACCTTCAGTTCGCAGGAAGCCGTATCTGAAGCAAACAGGGGGGCGGAGCAGACCAGAAAGAGCAGGGTGATCCCTGCGCCAGCTATGAGGCGGTGCATCATGCAGATACGGACTCCTGAGTATAGGATGGCAAACGTGGAGTAACCATACCCTAACAGGCACCATTCAGGGGTGACCGAGGTCACAAACTTCGGTGAATCGGGACTTTAGCTGCACAACCTCCATCATTGCCGGCAAGCGTGCCGCTTCAGATAACACCGCGGCAGCCAGTGACTAGCAGTCCGCCCCTCAAGGTTGGCCGAGAAGCTGGCGGCTGCGACAAAGCCGGCCTTGGCGTTGATGGTGTCCTCGCCGCTATATATCTCCACAACGCGTACGCAGTTCAGGCGCCCCTTTTTGAGCTGTTTTGCAAGAGAGGGCTGCGAAGACGGGGGCTACGCCGCAGCTATTGCACCACGGCGCAGAAGCGGGTACAACTATAGGATCTCTTTAGAGGAAAGGAGCCTGACATGCCCTCAACAATGCCTGCACTCTTTCTGGGCCATGGCAACCCGATGAACGCGCTGGCCCACAACGACTACACCGAAGGGTGGCGCCGCTTAGGGCAAACCATACCGCGCCCGAAGGCGATCGTCTGCGTTTCCGCCCACTGGTACCGCCCTGGCACCGCGGTTACCGTCAACGAAAGCCCCCGCACCATCCACGACTTCGGCGGATTCCCGCCGGAACTGTACCGGATGAGCTATCCCGCTCCGGGCGCTCCGGACCTTGCCCGCCGGCTGCAGCGCCTGCTCTCTCCGCTGGAGGTGCAGGGGGATGACAGCTGGGGTCTCGACCACGGCACCTGGGCCGTTTTGTGCCACCTCTATCCCGAGGCAGACATACCGGTGCTGCAGCTGAGCATCGACGAGACGCAACCGGCGCAGTTCCACTACGACCTGGGCAGGAAGCTCGCCTCGCTGCGCGAGGAGGGGATCCTCATCGTCGGCAGCGGCAACCTCGTGCACAACCTGCACAGCTATGCTTGGGGGAAACACCTTGCCGAGCCCTACCAGTGGGCGGTGCGCTTCGAAGCGAGGGCGAGGGAGTTGATGCTGGCCGGGGATCACGCTCCCCTAGTGGCGTACGAGACGCTGGGCGAGGATGCCCGGCTCTCGATCCCCACGCCGGACCATTACCTGCCGCTTCTGTACGTGCTGGCGACCAGACAGGGGGAGGAGCAGATCACCTTCCCGGTGCAGGGAATCGACGGCGGCTCCATCTCCATGCTGGCGGTCCGGGTCGGCTAGCCGCCAAGCCCCCCCCGACTACAACCCAAGCACCAGTTTGAGGCCCAGGACGCCCCCCAGGAGCACGAACAGCCCGCGCACCCAGTCGTGCCCCTTGTGCCGACCGATCCTTGATCCGAGGTAGGCGCCCGCCACCGAACCGACCGTGGAAGGTATCATGAGCCGGGCATCGGCCAGTCCGGCAGCACTGTAGATGGCAACAGCAAAACAGTTCCAAAAGAAGGCGATCTGGTAGTAGCACCCCAGCGAGACCACCAGGGTCTGACCGCGCCCCTTGGCGAGGAGCAGCGAAGTGAAGAGTCCATTGCCGGAGCCGAAGAAGGATTCGTAGACGCCTAGGGGAAAGGCGAGCAAGGCCGTGACGAATCGCGAGAGCACAGGCTCGCTCTCGTCCCGTCCCAGGGAAGGGTTCAGCGCCACCACGACCACCAGGGACAGGATGATGACGCCGATGACGCGTTGCAGCAGGCGGGGGTCGACGCCCCGCACAATCGTGGTCCCCGCGTAGGCACCGGCCAGTCCGCACAGGATCATCGCCCTTATCAGCACCCAGTCGACCCGGCGCCCCTTGAGGTAGTTGCGGGCGGCGAGCAGCGTCCAGGCCGCCCCGTTCAGCTGGTTAGAAGCGATCGCCACCGGCAGCGGGAACCCGAGCGCCAGCCATACCGGCGTGGTGAGCATGGCCGAGCCCGCGCCACTCATGGCGCTGAGCAGCGAAGCGAGAAAAGCAACCGGCAGTACGATCAAGAAATCCATCTCACCCCAACCGCGTCGATGCACCCACAGATGCGGTCCCTCTACGTTCCAGTCAAACCTGTTCCAGCACCTCGCGCAGTTTTACTGCCAGCACCGGGAGTGAGAAAGGCTTCTGGATGAAGTACAACCCGTCGTCGATGACCCCGTGGTGGGCGATGATGTCGGCGGTATATCCGGACATGAACAGGCACTTCAAATGCGGCTGTCCAACGCCCAGCACGCTAGCCAGTTCCCGGCCGTTCATCTCGGGCATGACCACGTCCGTCATCAGTAAGTCAATGCCACCCGGCCGCTGCTCCGCGATCCGGATCGCCTCGTTCGGTGACCCCGCCGTCAGGACCGCGTACCCCAGGTTCTTCAAGAGCATGGTTGTCATCTGTAGTATCGCCGGTTCATCCTCCACCAGCAGGACCGTTTCCTGGCCGCGCGGCGGTTCCGACGCCTGTCCTTGCAGTTCCCCGGCACAGTCGGCACCTACGTACCTCGGGATATGGATGGTGAAGGTCGCCCCCTGTCCCGGCTCGCTGGTGACCTCGATGAAGCCGTGGTTCTGGGTGACGATGCCGTAGATGGTGGCCAGGCCAAGTCCGGTCCCGGCACCGATCCCCTTAGTGGTGAAGAAGGGCTCAAAGATGTGCCCCAGCGTTTCCCCGTCCATCCCCTCGCCGTCGTCGCTGACCGAGATCCAGACGTACTCCCCCGGGACGGCCTGGTGATGGGGCAACCGGTAGGTCTCGTCGATAGTGACGGTGCCGGTCTTTATGGTGATGGTGCCGACGTTGACAATGGCATCGCGGGCATTTACGCAGAGGTTGGCCATGATCTGGTCGATCTGTGAGCGGTCCATCTTTACCGGCCAGATCCTGCTCCCCGGCTGCCAGCAGAGGTGAATCTCCTCCCCGATCAACCGCTGCAACATCTTCAACATGCCGCTGATGGTCTCGTTCAGGTCCAGCACCTGGGGCTTGATGGCCTGCTTGCGGGCAAAGGCCAGCAACTGGCGAGTGAGATCGGCTGAGCGCTCCGCCGCCTTGCTGATCTCCTGCAGATGAACCTGGATCGGGTCCGCGGGGGTGGTGTCCATCAGCGCCAGGCCGGCATGGCCGATAATGACCCCCAGCATGTTGTTGAAGTCATGCGCTACGCCCCCCGCCAGCCGCCCTATCGATTCCATCCGCTGGGCCTGTTGCAGCTGGTTCTCGAGGGTGACCCGCTCCTCCTCGGACCACTTGCGCATCAGCGCCGCGCCGACGTAGGCCGCGATCCCTTCCAGGTGCTGCAGCGACTCCGGGGTGAAGCGTTCCTTGCGATGATCGTTGCACTGGATCAGCCCCACGATCTTATCCTTGTAGCGGATCGGGAGCAGCGCAATGGACGCGTAGTCGCGGTGCATGCAGACGTTGCGCGGGTTGTGGCGCGGATCCTGATCGCGGGGGAGATCCAGCAGCTGAAACGAGTCGTTGGTCCAGAAGCTTCCCCCCGGGGTGACGTTAGGATGCCCCAGAGGCACCCGCCCGGAGATCACCAGGCCGCAGGTGCATTCCAGCCGAACCTTGCCGTCCTGGTCCCTGCAGACACCGCCATCCGCGGAACGCTCCACAAGGGCATTTTCCTGCACAAGCATCGCCTGCGGGAATCCCGACTGGGCCCAGTACGGATAATCCTCCCCCTCCTGCAGACGAATCCCCACCGCGGCAAAATCCAGCTTCACCCTAAGCAACTCGATGATCCCTTGCACTGACTCCTTGAGGTCTCCGGGTTCGTTCAGGACCTGCAGCACCTCCCTGCTCACCTCCCGGCGCGTCTCCGCCTGCTTGCGTTCCGTTATGTCCTGGTCCATGCCACGGTACCCAAGAAAATTGCCTTGGCCGTCGAAGTACGGGACGCCGCTGGTCTCCAGGACCACCAGGCGCCCGTCCCTGTGCCGATTGGTGTTCTCCAGCCGGTGAAAGGGCTCCCGCTTCGCGCTGATCCCGGCGAAGATGGCCCCGATGCGGGCAGCCTCCCCCTCCGGCATCAGGTCGAAAGGGGTCTTCCCGATCACCTCCTCCGGCGCATAGCCGAGCAGCTCCTTTACTTGGGGGCTGACAAAGGTGTAACGGGCGTTGGCATCGACCTCCCAGATCCAGTTGTGCGACGACTCGATCAGGTTCAGGTGCCGGGTCTCTTTTTCCTGCAGCCCCCGCTGCGTTCTCTCGAAATAAATGAGGATCATCCCGATGGCGATGCTGGTGGCCACGATGCTGCCAAAGAGAAAGCCCCAAGGCGCGAACCACTCTATGGGGCGCAGCAGCGGGTAATCGGCCTGGTGAATACCCCAGGTGATGAAGAGCCAGCCCACCACGCGGCTGGCGATCTCCCCCGGTTCAGCCTGCTTCAACACGTCGATGCCGATGCGGATGTAGGTAAAGGCGAGGAAGGCGAAGATGGGAACGATGGCGTAAATTACCGGCAACCCCGACGACAGGACGCCGACTGTCCACAGGGCTATAGCGGCGCCGGTGATGGTGAACCCGTGCGCGACGGGGCGGCCGATGAAATTCCTGGTGCCGGCCAGGAGGATGACGGCACTGGCGATGATACAGAGGTAGTTGATTTGCTTGCAGACCAGGCAGTCAGGCCAAAGGACCGAAAGGATCAGGAAGATGTACCTGCTGATGAGGATGCTCCATGCCACCGCCCACAGTTTCATGAAGGGCTCTTTGTAGCGGGAGTAGAGGTAGACATTAACAAGCGCCAGTATCGTCACCGAACTGGCAGTCGCTATCGCGGCAATGATTATCCAAGGCATATTCTACCTCTAAGCAGAACTTCCAATCAGACAGACCCACACGTTCTTCAACGTTGAGACAGTCAGAATATGATTCTAGCTGAGTAGATATAGATTGCCAGTCCTTTTGTTTTGATCACACCACCTTTTCAAAAATAAGTTTATGAAATATACTGTCATTTATGCCTGCATCGCTTTGAGCGAATCCTCATGGCACGATAACACAGTCCGTTGAGCCCGCGTGCGCTTTGTCACAGGCATGTTAAATTATAGTATATGTAACGACAAGCCAGGTAATCGAGGTCTCCCGTGCCAAAGCTCAGCAGATATATCCTCGTTTCAATCGCAGTACTTGCCGCCCTCATTCTTTTTACTGCCGCGGTACTGCCTATCATCGTAAAAAACAAGGCTATAGCGGCCATCGAGGATGCCACAGGGCGTACCACGCGCATCGGTTCGGTCAGCATCAATCCGCTCACCCTGCACGTCGCCGTCACCGACTTCGCAGTAGCCGAGAAGACGGGTCCGCCGCTTATCGCCTTCCGCACCCTAGAGGCGTCGGTCGCACCGGCATCCATCTTCAAGAGGGCGTTGATCCTCTCCGAGATCACCCTCGACACCCCGACGGTCAACCTGGTCCGGATGGCCCCCAACCGCTTCAACTTCAGCGACATCATCGAGCGGCAACCCAAAGGAAAGGAGAACGAGAAGAAGGCCCCGCTGCGTTTTTCCGTCAACAACATCCGCCTGAAGAACGGGTCCATCGATTTCGACGACCGCATCGTTGGCGGGGGCAGGAAACACAGCATCCGCAGCCTCGACATCGCGCTGCCGTTCATCAGCAACAGCCCCTACCTGGCGGATAACTACATCGACCCGCGTATCTCCGCCGTGGTCAACGGCGCCCCCTTCAGCTTCACAGGGAAGCTGAAGCCGCTTAGCAAGTCGCTGGAAACCTCTGTCCACATCGGACTGAAACAGTTGAGCCTGCCCCAATACGTCGCCTACTACCCGGTCAAGCCGCCCGCCGACCTTACCTCCGGAAAGCTGGACGTCGACCTCGACCTCGCCTATCGCATCTCTGCCGACAAAAAGCCGGAGTTGGCCCTGAAAGGATTGACCAGGCTCGATGCTGTCGCGGTGGATCTCCCCGGCGGCAAACCGCTGCTGCGCCTCCGGTCGCTGGAGGTGAAAGCGGCCCAACTGGAGGCGCTGGCCGGAGACTTCCAGTTCCACTCCATCACTGCCGACGGGCTGGAACTTTTCGTTGAGCGTAACCAGCGCGGGGAGTGGATGTACTCCCGACTGGTTGCCCCGCAAAAGAAACAGGAGGAGCCCAAGAAGTCAGCGGAGCCTGCCCCCAAGACCACCGTTGTACTCCCCTACTTCGCCTGCAAGGGGGGGACGGTGCATTTCCGGGACGACCAACCCAAGGGAGGCTTCCAGACCACCGTTGCCGACATAGAAGCGACGGTACGAAATTTCAGCACCGCACCGGGAACGACTGCGACCTACCAGCTCGCCTTCAAACCGGACCAGGGGGTGACGCTCAAAACGGAAGGGACATTCTCCGCAGCGCCGCTGACCGTCGCCTCCACCATCCAACTCGCAGGGCTGAATATCCAGCGCGCCTGGCCGTACCTGGCCCCGTACCTGACCGCGCCGGTGCAAGGCACCGTGGCGCTGGCCGGTGAGGTCGGTTACAGCGAGCCTGCCGGGGTGACGGTCCAGAAAGGGAACCTCTCCGTCACGGGCCTCGCCGCTCGCTACGGTCACAAGGAAGGCTTCGACCTCGCCTCGCTCCAGGTCAAGGACGCCGGCTTCCGCCAAAGCAACAACCACCTCGAAATCGGTGACGTCCGCCTGTCCCAAGGTTCCCTGTCCCTGTCAAAGGAAGCCGATGGCAAGTTGTCGCTGCTCTCCTTGTTCCCGGACCAATCGAGTACTCCGAGTTCCTCCACAGCTTCACCGCGCAGGGACGTGCATAGGGGGAGCCTGCCCCCCGAAGCAGACTCATCGCGCAGGGGGGTAGCATCTTCATCGCGAAAAGCAGCAGCTTCATCGCGAAGCGGGGACGTGTCCCCCGCAGCAGCTTCATCGCGTAGGGGGATGACCTATCACCTGAAGCAGCTTCAGCTGGAAAAGCTGAACTTCGCCTTCACCGACAAGACCTTCGAAGAACCGCCGCGGTTCACCCTGCGCAACACGAACCTGACCCTTACCAACTTGCAGGGCCCGAAGTTCGCCCCGGCGCCGCTGCGCTTCTCCGCCACCTATGGCAAAGGGGCAGCCCTGAAGCTAAACGGGACCATTACCCCGACCCCTTTCCGCTACCGGGGGAACGTCGCCATATCCCGGCTCCCCATCTCCGACTTCGAACCCTACTTCCCCGAAACCTTCAACTTCTCGGTGATCGGAGGCTCGCTCGACACGACCATGAACCTAGACCTCGCCCTGAAGGACGGCAAGGCCAAGGGAAGTTTTCATGGCAATGCCGGGGTGCGCGACTTCCACAGCATCGACGCCGTTGGCGACCAGGACCTCCTGAAATGGGAAAGCCTGCAGTTCGACGAGTTCCAGGGCAACTTCGACCCGTTCGCTCTGACTATCCGCGAGGTCGCGCTCAACGATGTCTACTCACGCATCATCATCAGGAAGGACGGCACACTCAACCTCCAGGACCTGGTGAAGAAGGAGCCTGCAACGGTCGAAGCCTCCTCGCCAGCAGGGGCGAAACCGGCGCCGGCATCCGCCACCACGGCTGCGGTTGCGACGGTTGCCACAGTTACCGCCGCCCCGTCACCCGCAGCACAGCGTCAGGTCTCGGTTGGCAGCGTCACCATCCAGAACGGGACCTTGGCCTTCACTGACAACCACCTGCCCCAGACCTTCAACAGCACCTTCTACAACCTCGGGGGACGGGTCAGCGGGCTGACCTCCGAGGAATCCAAGTTCGCAGACGTCGACCTGCGCGGCAACCTGGAGAACCACTCGCCGATGCAGATCACCGGCAAGCTCAACCCGCTGCGGGATGACCTCTTCGTCGATCTGAAGATCTCCTTCCGCGACATCGAGTTATCCCCGGTGACACCGTATTCCGGCACCTACCTCGGCTATGCCATCGACAAGGGGAAGCTATTCCTCGATCTCAAGTACCTCATCGAGAAGAAGCAGCTCACCTCCGAAAACAGGGTCTTCATCGACCAGTTCACCTTCGGCAAGAAAGTGGAGAGCAGCCAGGCGACCAGCCTCCCGGTCCGCCTTGCCGTCGCCCTGCTCAAGGACCGCAACGGGGAGATCCATCTCGACCTCCCGGTGACCGGCCGCACCGACGATCCGCAGTTCAGCATCTGGGGACTGATCGGACAGGTGCTGAAGAACCTGCTGGTGAAGGCGGCGACATCTCCCTTCGCCCTGCTCTCCTCGCTGGGCGGCAGCGGTCAGGATTTCAGCGTCATCAATTTCCAACCCGGTTCCAGCGAACTGCCGGCAGACGAGGAAAAGAAACTGACCCAACTGGCCAAGGTGATCGCCGATCGCCCGGGGCTTAAACTGGAGATCAAGGGATTCGTCGACAAGGGGAAAGATCCGGAGGGGTATCGGCAGGAACTTTTGCTGCGCAAGGTGAAGAACGAAAAGTTCCTCTACCTGGTCAAGGAGCAGCAGACGAAGGAAGGCGACAGCAGCGAGAACGTCCAGCTCTCGCCGGAGGAATATTCCAAATTCCTGAAGGCGGTCTACAAGAAGGAGAAGTTCCCCAAGCCGCGCAACGCCCTGGGGATGGTGAAGGACCTGCCTGACAACGAGATGAAGAAACTGATCGTCGCCAACACGGTGGTCGGGGAGAACGAATTGCAGTCGCTGGCGCGGGAGCGCAGCGCCACCGTGATCAAGTACCTGGTTGCCAAGGGTGGGCTGCCGCCGGAAAAGCTGTTCCAGGCCAGCGACAACATCTACAAGGCTCCCGAGAAAGACACCGCGAGCCGCAGCCGCGTCGAATTCAACGCCATCGCGAGATAAAGCACGGGCTGAAACAGCCCAAGCCGGCTACCGCTTCTTTTTCTTCTTCCGGCCAGCCCTCTTCCCTTGGTCGCCATGATCGTGCTGCGGTTCGACGGTCGGCTGCTGATCGCTTTTCATGAACATGAACGGAATGATGACGACGGCGAAAAACGCCAGGATCGCCGCCAGGGCAATTAACGGTGTCGACATAAAGTCCCTCCCTCACAACTAGATGATGATCCATCCGCCGGTGCCTGCTACCCGTTACACGGCGGGTGGACTCGCGTATTTTTGTTTTCTCCCCTTGCGCAAGTTGGCGCGCGCTTCCTCAGCCAGTTTCAGGTAGCTCTCCCTGATCGATTCGAGATCCTTCTCGTCCAGTTCTTCCATGTTGAGGAGTGCGTTGTTCGCCCCGTCGAGCGACCGGATGATCTCGTCCAACTTGAGCTGAATCGCCGCCGAGTCGCGATTCTGAGTGTTCTGGATCACGAAGACCATCAAGAAGGTGATGATGGTGGTGCCGGTATTGATCACCAACTGCCAGGTATCGCTGAACTTGAACAACGGCCCGGTGACAGCCCAGACCACGATGATCGCCAGGGCGAAGATGAAGGAGGACGGGTGTCCCGAAGTATGGGAGGCCCAGGTGGCGAAGCGGCTGAAACGGGACATATGCTGTTCCATGACTCCTCCTGTGCACTTGTCTACTGAGGCCCCAAAGAGCATCCCCTGGTTACTTGCCTTTTGTCTTACTGCCCGGCAGCGGCTTGACCGGGAGTGCGCCGGTCGACTGGCCGGCCTCGCCGCTCCGGAAATTACCGCTGGCCTCCTGGTCGCGGCGGACAATTGCCGCCACCTCTGCGTCACTCAGGTCAGGGTCCTTGCGGGCATCGACGACCACCCAGAGACCGTCGCGCTGCTCGCAGGTGATCAGAAAGGCCCAGTGCCGGGACTGGTCGTCCGAAAGGATGATGTGCTGGGCAGGGAGTCCGTCGCTGACGTTGGGGTCGAGGGAAAGATCCTTTTGGTGCACCCGGAAAAATTGGGAGGAGGCATCCCCCTTGCCGAACAACTGTTCCCGAAGTGCAACTGCCCGCTCCCTGGTGTAACGGATCCGGGTGGTGCGGTACAGGTCGGTCAAAGGGCCGCCGTTGGCGAGCGCCAGGATGTACTGGTTGGCGGCGCTCCCCGGCCCGTACGCGGAGCCGATCCGGCTTTCGGGGAGTTCGGAAACGAAGGAGATCCGGTAGGCGACCGGCGTGGTGCTCTCGGTGCTGATCCGGATCAGCCCGCGCTGCGCCTTGCGGATCCGGGCGAGGTCGGTTACCGAGATCATGGAGGTCTCGATGAGCGCGGCTCCACGCTGCGGCGCGACGCTCTTGCGCGACCAGGGGCCGAAAGCGGCCGGGACCTGGCCCGGGAGTTCGATGGCGTCTTCGATCAGCAGCGGACCGGTCGCCCCGATGCGGATGTAGCCGGGGCCGTCTTCGGCCGCTACAGCGTACCAGCTTTTCATGCCGGTCACGATGACGCCATCCACCGGCGTGCCCCCGACTGTCAAGGCCCGGGCGGTGCTGAGCGAGTTGTTGGCGCTGGTAACGGTGAGTCGCTGGCCGCTGGTGCGTGCAGGAGTAACCGCCTCGTCCGCCTCAACCAGTATCCCCGGCTCCATCCACCACGCTGTCACCGCACCCGCGGGTGGAGACAAGGTGAGCGAGAGCATGACCGCCATCATAACGTTGAGCATCCACCTTTTCATAATCCCCCCTGTTATCAAGCGCTTGTCAGACAACGGGCCGCCCTGCCCACGGCAGGCGCAGCATACCACGTGGCGTTAATTACTATCAATGTAAATGTGTGAATTTCCCCCTACTCGTAATCATCCCCTTGGCACTCCATCGGAATGCCGGGGACGTCACCGGGGGGAGTGAGTCCGTTGCTCACGAAGCGCTGCACGTGCACCAGAGTTCACTCTTTGCAAAGGTCCATCTGTAAATTTCAGGCAGCGTTGAATCCAGGCAGTTGTCTGTACACTTCGCTTGGAGTCCCCCCCCCTTTTATGAAGGGAGGACAGGGTAGATTTGAGCCGAGCCCCCTATCTCGTGGACATCCCCCCCGTGCCGGATATACTTGCCGCGTTCATCTGCTAGCAAATCGGAACTGCCGGGAGGTGCCTATGAGCTGCAACAGGAACTTGCTTCAATCCTCTGCCGCACTCTGTGCCATTGCCGTTTCCCTCAGCCTTGTTACCAGCGCCGGCAACGCCCATGCCGCTCCCCCCGCCGAAACCGGCTTCCCCACCAAGCTCACGCTGACGCCGGTAGTCAAGGGGCTCAAGCAGCCAACGTCGATCGTCAGTGCCAGAGACGGCAGCAAACGGCTTTTCGTGCTCGAGCAGATGGGGAAAGTCAGGATTATCCGCAACGGCGTGCTTGATCCAGTTCCCTTCCTCGACATAACCTCGCGGGTGAAGTCCGGTGGCGAACGGGGACTGCTCGGTCTCGCCTTCCCCCCGAACTTCGCCTCCAGCAAGACCTTCTTCATCGACTACACCAACAGGACCGGCATCGGCAACACGGTCATCGCCAGTTTCAAGGTCGGCGCCCACCCGGACCGTGCCGACCCGGCCAGCCGCAAACAACTGCTCACCATCGTCCAACCCTACGCCAACCACAATGGCGGCCAACTCGCCTTCGGCCCGGACGGATTGCTCTACATCGGCATGGGTGACGGCGGCAGCAGCGGCGACCCCCACGGCAACGGCCAGCGGCTCGACACGCTGCTCGGCAAGATCCTGCGCATCGATGTGACAACGGACCCATCTCGCTACCGGCTGCCGAAGAATCCGTTCGGTAACGAGATCTGGGCCTACGGTCTGCGCAACCCGTGGCGCTTTTCCTTCGACCGCGGCACCGGCGACCTCTACATTGCCGACGTCGGCCAGGACGAGGTGGAAGAGATCGACTTCCAGCCCGCGGGTGCCGGGAACGGTGCCAACTACGGCTGGAACATCATGGAAGGCGACCGCTGCTTCAAGAAGCCCGACTGCAAGAAGTCCGGCCTCACCCTCCCCGTTGCCGTCTACCGTCACGAACAGGGGAACTGTTCGGTCACCGGCGGTTACGTGTACCGCGGGAAGGCGGAGGCATTGCGCGGCACCTACCTGTACGGCGACTTCTGCAGCGGCCGCATCTGGGGACTACGCAGGGTCGGCGGCGAATGGCAGAGCAAACTGCTGGTCGATACGCCCTACGCCATCTCCACCTTCGGCGAGGACGACGACGGCGAACTCTACCTCGCCGACTACGGCAGCGGCACCATTTACCGGATTTCCTTACCGTGATCGTGCACGAATATATTGCATACAAACAATACACCATATAGAATGCGTATGAGTCCGTCCCTGGTCTACGCCAAGAAAGAGGTCTACGGTTCAGGTCTCATCGTGGAGGTGGTGATCTGGCAGCTTCCGCAACCGACGGCGGAGCGCCCTCGTGGCTTGAAGTACCGTCTATACTGCGGCCACAGTGGCAAATGCATCGTCCGTTACGACAACGAGACTGGCAAAGGCGACCATGTGCACTACGGGAAGCGTGAGAAGAATTACCGCTTCTCTTCGGTCCAGCAGCTCATTCGGGACTTCTACAACGATATCGAACAGCTGGCAGGAGATCTTCTATGACCAAGGCAATAATCGGCATAGCGAACTTTAAAGACACACAGAATGAACTGTTGGACATTGCAGCCCGCTTGGATAGTGGAGAACGCCTGCCCGACGCAGATTACCAACTTAATTTTGCGACGGCATCACAGCTATTCACTGAGATAACTCCAAAAAGACTTGAACTTCTGGACACGTTGAAACGGACTGGTCCGCAATCCGTCTACCGCCTTGCCAAGACATTGCGGAGGAACTACAGTAACGTGCACAGTTCCGTCGTTGGGCTACTCGGCCTTGGCTTGATCGCTAAAGACGCCAACGACAAGGTTTACGTTCCATGGGATGACGTTGAAATCCACGTCTCACTCTCAAGATCAATCGCGGCATAGCTCCGGAGTTCCTGATGTCCCTACGCAGTCTGCGCATCTTAACCGCCATAGCCAGCAAGGGAAGTTTCGCCGCTGCGGCGGAACAACTCTGCCTCACCCAATCCGCCATCAGCCTGCAGATGAAGAACCTGGAAGAAGAACTGGGCGTGCCGCTTTTCGAACGCACCGGCCGCGGCACCAAGCTGAACCTCAACGGCAAGCTGGTCGTGGAACGGGCTCGCGAAATCCTGGATCTCTACGACGGCATCAGGGCCGAGCTCTCCCCATCCGGCGTGATCCGCGGGGCACTGACCCTGGGCGCCGTCCCCACAGTGATCACCGGTGCACTCCCCCCCGTCTTGGGACGTCTGCGCAGGGACCACCAGGAGATGCAGGTGCGGCTGGTGTCCAGCCTGTCGGCAGAACTGGTGCGGCAAGTGGAGCAGGGTGACCTCGATGCAGCCCTGACCACCGAGCCCCCCTTCGCCGTCCCGGCGCAGTTCCAGTGGCAGGTCTATGACGAGGAGCCCTGCTTCGTGGTCGCCCGTAAGGGGTGCGCAGCCGCCACCGTCGCCGAACTTTTCACGGCCTATCCTTTCGTGCGTTTTGACAAGACGGCCTGGGCAGGGGCTCTGGTCGATGCACAGTTGCTGGCCCAGGGGATCCGCCCGCGCGAGGTGATGGAGGTCGATTCCCTGGAGGCGGCGATCACGCTGGTGCATGAGGGCCTGGGGATAGCGGTAGTGCCGCTGAACCGGCGTCGGCTCGAGGAGGCGCAAGCTGATTTCACGCTCACCCCGTTCGGGTCCCCCCAGTTGACGCGGCGGGTCGGCATGTACCAGAGGCGCCGTCACCCGCGTCTCGCGTTGACACAACTCGTGCTGGAAGAGCTCCGTTGCGAGTGCGGTTACTTAAAAAATACTTGAGTATCGCCTAAGTATTATGAACTTTTTACTCATGTAATGTCGTGCTACTCTCGTTCCACCAACAGGTAGAAGGAGAGTAGCTTGATCACCATCGTGAACGCCCTCACCCCCGTGCTGTCGCTGATCCTGGCCGGCTTCCTGATCAGACGCAGCGAGTTCCTGTCCCCTTCCTTCTGGCCCAGTGCCGAGCGGCTCACCTACTTCCTGCTCATGCCCGCCGCCCTCATCCACAGTCTCGCCGGCAAGAAGATCGGCTCGCTCCCCTGGTTCGGCATCCTCCTCACCGTCGAGGGGGTGGTCGTAGCCAGTGCGCTCCTGGTCCTGCTGTGGGGAGCGGCCAACCGGCGCATGGGGGGCGGCGTCTTCACCTCCCTGTTCCAAGGTGGCGTCCGTTTCAACACCTTCGTGGCGCTGGCTCTGGCCGAGAGCCTTTTCGGCAAGGACGGCCTTTTCCTCGCCGCCTTGGGGGCAGGCTTCATGATCGTGCTCATCAACGTACTCTGCGTGTCCGCCTTCTCCTTGGCGGTCGGCAGCGGCGGCGGGCTCGACCTCAGGCGCCTTTGCACCGACCTCGCCCGTAACCCGCTCATCATTGGTTGCCTGGTGGGAATAGGCATCAACGCGTCAGGGTGGCAGCTTCCCCTCGCCATCGACGGCACCCTGGCCCTGGCCGGTAAAGCGGCCTTCCCGGTGGGGCTCATGGCGGTGGGGGCGGCCTACCGGGCGGGCAACCTGGCCCTGCACTGGAGACCGACGGTGGTGAGCTGCGCCATACAGTTTCTCTGCAAACCTGTGCTAGCCTGGTCGCTGGCCGCGGCAACCGGCCTGACCGGCGCGGCGGCAGGGGTGGTACTGCTGCTGTTCAGCGTCCCCACTGCGCCGACCGCCTACATCCTCTCCCGGCAGATGGGGGGCGACCACGACAGCATGGCCTCCATCATCACCGCGCAGACCTGCCTCTCCTTCTTTACCCTCCCCGTCACGGTGTGGGTGCTGCTGTGACTGCCGCTTAAAACTCCCCTTCCATCAGACTCTTCTCCTCGTCGGACATGGCCAGCGCGGCGCGCTCCGCTCCGGCGTTAGTGCGCCATGCTTATTCAAGTGAAATGAAAATCGTCCGATACGATGCAGGAACGGGAAAACTTGCTTCATTATCCCGCGCACAACATCCTGACAGGTAGGGAGAGAAGATGTTCGAAGATGTTAAGGTGATCCTGGCAGACGACGATCCCCTCAACCTCGACATGCTCGAGAAGATGCTGCAGCAGTTCGAGTGCACCCTGATCAGGGCCGGCAACGGCCAGGAGGTGCTCGACGCCATCTCGGCCCACCCCCAGGTGGACCTGGTGGTCATGGACCTTAAAATGCCGGTACTGGACGGCTACGAGGTCTTGCGCCGGATCAAGCAGGACGTGCACTGGCACGACATACCGGTGGTCGTAGTGACCGCAGACGGCCAGGAGGTGGCCAGCGTGCTGGAACTGGGGGCGAACGACTTCCTCGGCAAGCCGTTCAACCTGTGTGAGTTACGCCACCGGGTCATGAACCAGATCCGCAACAAGAGGCTGGCGGACTTCGCCAAGGATACCAACGCCGTCCTCGAGGTCGAAGTCGCCAAAAGAACCGCGGCGCTGCAACAGGCGCTGGCCAAGGCCATGCAGACGGAGTACGAGATTTCGCTGCGGTTGGGGCGTGCGGCGGAGTTCCGGGACAAGGAGACGGGATCGCACCTGAAGTGCATCAGCCAGCTTTCCAAGCGGCTGGGGCAGCTGGCCGGCATCCCCGACGACCAGTGCGACATCCTCTACTTTGCGTCACTTTTGCACGACGTGGGCAAGATCGGCATCCCCGACTCGATACTGCTCAAGCCGGGCAAGCTCACGCCGGAGGAGTTCGCCACCATGAAGGGGCATACCGTGATCGGCGGGAAGATCATGTCCGGGTCCAGGGACTATCCGGTAATCGAGGCGGGAAGGGTCATCGCGCTGCAGCACCACGAAAAGTGGGACGGCACCGGCTACCCGTACGGACTAAAGGATGACGAGATACACATTTTCGCACGCGTGGTTTCCATCGTCGACGTCTTCGATGCCTTGCTGACCGAGCGGGTCTACAAGAGGGCGTTCACTATCGAGGAGAGCGTGGCGATCATGGTCGACGAAGCCGGCAAAGCCTTCGACCCGCAGCTCCTCGAACTGTTCTTCCAGCATATCGACGAGTTCCACTCGCTTCAGCAGAGCATCCACGCGGACACCCTCCCCATCACCAGCATCACCGAAATGATCCGTTAGCCCCGTCGCGCCCGCCCCCCTGGCGGGGGTGAGCGGTGCCCTCCCCCGCGCTGGCGGACCGCCGCTTACTGCCGCCGCCGGTTCGTTTGGGCGCGCTGCAGCTTCTGCCCCAGGTCCGCGAGACGGTAGGGCTTCTGTATGAACCCCGCCAGCCCCCTGCCGGTGAACCTCTCGGTGATCTCCTGCTCACTGTAGCCGCTGGAGAGGATCACCTGCACCTCCGGATCCATCGACCGCAGCAGCTGCAGGGCCTGCTCGCCGTCCATGTGCGGCATGGTCAGGTCCAGGATCACGCAGTCCACCTCGTCCCTGCGCTGTGCGTACATTTCCACGGCGGCCGAACCGTCAACGGCGGTCAACACGCTGTAGCCGAGGCTCTCCAGCATCTCCCGCCCGAGACTACGGATCGCCTCCTCATCGTCAACCAGCAGCACCGTGCCGGAACCGCACGCCGCGACGGCGCTCTGCTCCTGTCGCGCGGGCTGCCGAAACTCAGACTGGTAGGCGGGGAGGTACACCCGGAACAAGGAGCCCTGCCCCGGCTCGCTGTGCACCTCAATGGTCCCGCGGTGTCCGCGGACGATCCCCAACACCGCGGCCATGCCCAGTCCGCGCCCGGTGAACTTGGTGGTGAAGAAGGGATCGAAGATCTTGCCCAGGGTATCCTGGTCCATACCGCAGCCGTCGTCGACCACCTCGAAGTAAACGTAGAGCCCCTCCTGGAGCCGGTCGGTGAGCCACAGCCGCGACAGCGCCGCCCCGTCCAGATCCCTGGTCCCAGTACGGATCTGGATGACGCCGTTGCGGTCGCCGATCGCCTCCGAGGCGTTGATGACCAGGTTCATGATCACCTGCCGGATCTGCGTCGCGTCCACCTCGAGCGGGCGAAGATCGCCGCCGAGCTCCAGGCGCATCTCAACCTTCTTGGAAATGGAAACCGCCAGCATGTGGCTCATCTCCCTGATGATGGCATTGACGTCCACCACCTCGATGACGAAACTCCCCTTGCCGGAATAGGCGAGCATCTGCTGGGCCAGGTCCGCCGCACGCTGCGAGGACTTCTCTATGTTCTGCAGGTTCGTCCGGACCGGCGATTCCTGCGGCAGCCTGAGCAGTGCCAGCTCGGCGTTGCCCATGATGGCCATCAGGATGTTGTTGAAGTCGTGGGCGATGCCCCCCGCCAGTACGCCCAGGCTCTCCAGCTTCTGGACGTGCAAGATCTGGGCTTCCATCTCCGTCTTCTCCTGCGCCAGGCGCCGTTCATCGGTGACGTCGCGTCCCACCACCAAGAGGTGCTTCTTGTCCTTCATCAACAGCCGGGACAGGCTGTAGGACATGGCGACCTCTTTGCCGAAGCTGGTATGCAGGTCAACGTCGCGCACCCGGGCCACGCCGTCGTCCAGCACCTGTTCGGCAACCTCCAGCAGTCCGCTTTCCTGCCACGAGCTCAGGGTACGGAAATTCTGTTGCTGCATCGCCTCCACCTGCCCCCCGGCGATCTCGGCCGTCGCCTGGTTCAGCAGGATGCATTGCCCCGACTCACCGTCGAAGATGCGGATCCCCATGGGGGAGTAGCGCATCAACGATTCGAACAGCAGCAGGTTCTCGCGCCGCTCCTCCTCGCTCTTTCTGTGCTCGGTGATGTCCCTGGTGATCCCCAAAAGGGAAACGATTTCGCCTTGATCGTTGCGGAACGGAACGGCATGGGTGTCCAGCCATACCCGCCTCCCCTTGAGCCCGGTCGTCTCGAAGACGAGGTTGCCGGGAATGCCGCGGAACACGTTCTCAGTCAGCTTGACGAAGGCATCCCGGTATTCCGGAGTGACCAGCGAATAGACACACGCTCCCTGCACCTGGGCCAACGAATCCGCCTCGATCATGGCAAGGCCGGCACTGTTCATCATTTGCAGGCGCCCCTCGCGGTCGAGCAGTTTCACGCATTCGGGTTCGGTCTGGATGATGGTGTTCAAAAACGCTTCGCTGCGCGCCAGCGCGTCTTCCCGGGCACGCAACTGCTCCGCCATGGAGTCGAAAGTCCGCGCCAGGCTCCCCAGTTCCCCCCCTACCACCAGTGCAGATACCTTCACGTCGGCATCCCCGCCGGCCAGTTTTTCCGAGGCGCCCTCGAGCATCCTGATGCGATCTCCGATACAGCGCTTCCCGATCAGGATGGCGCAGCCGCAGGCAACGAACAGCACCGAGGAGAGCAGCAAAATGCTCAACACCATCGCCCGGCTGGCTTCTCTGGTGGCGACCTCTATCGGGATGCCGGCGGTGACGTACATGTAGGGGATGGCCTCCCCCGGCAACCGCAGCTTACGGTAGGAGATGATCCTGCTGTCCCCTTGGAGTCCCTCGCGAGTCTCGGTACCGGTTTCCGGTCCCTGTTGCATTTGGCGAAACGCCGCTTCCGGGTAGGGCTTGCCGACGTAGCGCGCGTGGTCGATGCCCCGAGCCAGGATGACCCCCTTGTAGTCCAGGATCACGAAGCTGGCGCCTGGGGGGAGGTTCATCTGCTGCAGCAGTTGCTGGTAGTTGCCGATGTTGATGCTGACCCCGATCACCCCGACGCACCGCCCATCCTGGTCCTTCAGCGGGTAGCCGAGGTTGAAGATGGGCTTGGTGATGATCCGGCTCACGATGTACTCACCCGAGGAGAGTTTGCCGCTGGTCACCGCGCTCTTGAAGAAGCGCCTGGTGCTGATATCGAGGGGCTGATTCATCGGGATGGCGCTCGCCCACATCATCCCCCGGCGGTCCGCGATGGTGATATTGCCGTACATCGGGTTCAGCTTGAGCAGCTCCCTCAGGATCGGTTCCACCTTGGCCTTGTCCCGCGCCCTCACCTCGGGAAGCTGTGCCAGGGAGGTCATCAACTGCTCGGCTGCCACCACAAGGTTGCGCTGCTCGGTCGCGATCCTCTCGCTGAGCTGCAGGGTCTGATGCCGCGCCTCGTCGAGCATGGCGTTACGAAACTGGATGCCGGAATAGAGGATGACCCCGGCGGCCGGCAGGGCGACCACGAAGACGATGAGCAGCAGCAAAAAGCGGATCGACAGCGAGGACGGGCGGAACATCAGACCTCTCTTGGTTAATGTGCGGACGGCATTGACAAAATGCGGGCAAAGGTTTTATGTATCCTAGCAGAAATTAATCCCACGCTAAATGTGACATTGCGAAAACAAGGGTGCCAGATGTCATTACTGCTCCGCGCTGATACAGTCCACGCTGTCGCTTTGCCGTCAACGCCGACATGCTGCACCATGCCTCACCAGGCGAGGTAGCGTCATGAACCTCTACCACGAGCTATGCCTGCCTCATCTAACCAACTGCGTCTGCGGACTGAAGGCGCTGGCGCGGCAACGGGCGCTGGTCGTGCCGCTGGCGCGAGGACGGGTGCTGGAGGTAGGTATGGGGACTGCCCTGAACCTCCCCTTTTACGACCGGAACAAGGTGAGTTGCATCTGGGGTCTGGAACCGTCACCGGGGATGCGCAAGGCGGCGCAGAAAAACGTGCAGGAGAGCGGGCTGCCGGTGCGCTGGCTCGACCTGCCGGCCGCGACCATCCCCCTTGAGGACCAAAGCGTCGACACGGTGCTGTTGACCTTCACCTTGTGCAGCATAACCGACTGGAGGATAGCACTGGCGGAGATGCGGCGCGTGCTCGCGCCGGGAGGGAGGCTGCTTTTCTGCGAGCACGGGGCCGCACCCGACCAGGGCGTGCTGAGATGGCAAGAGCGCATCACGCCGTGGTGGAAACACATGGCCGGGGGGTGCCACCTCGACCGTCCCATCCCGCAGCTGATCGCTGGGGCAGGTTTCCGGGTGGTCGCGCTCGACGCGCAGTACGTGGAGGGAGTGCCAAAACTGGCCGGGTACACCTATCGCGGCTGGGCGGAAAAGGGGTGAGTCACTGCCGCGCCTCGTTCCACATGGCGCGCAGCCGGTCGGCACTGTACTTCAAAAAGGCGGCGTCGGGCGTGAACACCTCAAGGGTGATGGTGCCGTCGTAACCTGCGCGCTGCAAGGTGGTGAGATGTCTGGCGACGTCGATAGTCCCCGCGCCGAGGGGGAGGTGGAGGTCAGCGTCCCCCCCCTTGTTGTCGTGCAGGTGGACGTGCAGCAGACGCGAGCCGAAGCGCTCGATGATCTCGTCGGCGCTGCTTGTTTTCAGCATGAGTTCGGTGTGACCGATGTCCAGGTGCAGCCCCAGTTCCGGCAGGGGATCGAGCAGCTCCGCCAGTTGGGCCGCCGTATTGAAGTTGCGCGGCAGGTTCTCGACCATGATCCGCACGCCGCTCCCTTGGGCAGCCGCCATCACCTCCGCCAGGCTCTTCAGGTTCTGGCCTATCACGAAGTCCCGGTCGTGCATCGGCGCATGGGCGTCCGGGTGTATGTTCATGACCCGCGCCCCGAGCTTGGCGAAGACGCGGGCTGAATGCGTCAGCGCCTCCACCGCCGCACGCCGCACCTCCTCGAAGGGATGGGCGATGGGAAGGTAATAGGCGGTATGCCCGACGATTCCCATCCCGGCATCGGTCAGCGCCCTGGCCACCTCCTCGACGTCGCACTGCCACCACCCCGCGGCCGGCGGCTCCAACGTCAGGTCGATGAAATCGAGTCCCATCTCCGCAAAGCGTCGGATCTCCTGGGCGGGATCCTGACGCGGGTGGTTCATCGCTCCGATTTTCATGGCAGTCCTCCCGGAAAAAGGTGTTCCCCATTGATGAGGGCTACCCGGTCCCGATCAATGCCGGGCGTGTCGAACGAAGGGGGCAGCAACCCCAAGGGTGCCCAGATGCTATCGGGGAAGGTGCTGACGTGACCGGGGCAGAGCCAGCGTAGCAGGCTGACCACGCCCCCCAACAGCAGCCGGTCCTCCCCGAGGTTCGCGAGCAGCCGCGGCCAGTTAAGCTCGGCACCGCGGGCGTAGAGCAGGCTGATAATGTCGGGCCAGTCGGTACGGTCGTTTCTCATGATGTACAGCTTCGACCAGACCAGTTCTTCCACGGGGAGGAGCCTGAAGGCGGTGCCCCTGACCTTGAGCTCCCACCCCTTGGTCACCCAGTTCTCGTCAACCCAGGCCCTTCCGTTCAGCATCTTCCACAAGAAATCAAGGATGTAGCCGTCGCGGCAACTGCGGTAGCTCCAGGTGGGATCATAGGGGACGGTAGTGTACTCGGTGAAGCGAAGCTCCCGGGAGATCTCCATCACTATCCGGCTGTCCTTCTCCATGATGTAGATGTCCATGTCCTTGGTGTTGCGAACACAGTCTGAATAGGCCGACACCGCCAGCCCGCCCCCCACGGCAAAGGGTATGCCGCGCCTGGAGGCCTCGGCAATGAACTCGGCGTAGACGGCCCACTGTGCCGGCGGCACCAGTGCCGTCATGATTTCTGAAGCCTTTTCCGGACCCGCTGGCGCTCGCACCTTCCCCTCCCGACAGACATTGGCATTTTCCAATCTAGCCAAGAATATATACCATCCTTCGTGCCTTATTGCATCCCTTCCTGCTCAGCGCGATCCGGCCGCAGCTTCAGGTACTCTTTCCTGGCGTCCTTGGCCTGCCTCATCACGCCCCCCGAGCGCAGGGTGAAGACGGTGTCCATGGGCACGCCGCCGCTTGCCAGCACCTTGGCCGTCCAGGTATTGCAGGTATGGGTGATGAGATAGTACCCTTGCGCCGTGAAGAACCGATATTCGCCGTGCGCTCCCCCTTTCAGGGGATGGGGGCGATGAGCCGCATCGAGCTTGAAGCTGGTGCGCAAGCTATCCTTCAGGTGCTTCACCCCGGTTGCCGACAACTTGAGCTCGACCATGTCAGCACCCGGAAACTGCTGAGCCGGTTCGGCCGGCATGGAGAAGACATGCATCACGCTCGGATTTTTCCAGAACACGGCCTTTAGGAAGATGGCGGGGGTGATCTTGTCCGCCTGGTAGAACTCCGCCTCGCCCCAGCCGAACTCGTAGTAGCGCCCCGGGCGCAGGTACTCCCTGACGAAGCCCAACTCGTCGCCCAGTTCTTCGGCCGGCAAAGCGATTCCTGCATGCCAGCCGTGGGCGATGACGTAGATGGAGCGTTCCTCCCCCCTCGTCGCCGGCAGGTACTGCCATTTCTTCTCCGCAGCGCAACCGGTGAGCGCAAGTGCCAGGGTGACAAGCAGCAGGACCAACGATCCCAGTGGTAGCCATTGCGGTGTAAAAACCGACGGTATGGTGCGTGGCTTTTCCATGTGAACCTCCACGCAGCAAAGCATGCCAGAATTTTTTTATTTTTATACGCCGGAAGCGGAGCATGCCTTTGCCTTGCCGGTAACCGCGGGTACGTGACCCACTCGACGGGTTGGATGACTCGCTCATCGGGTTCGATGACTCGTCCAACACGTTCGGTGACTCGCACAACGCGGTAGGTGACTCGTGCAACCCATTCGGTGACTCGTGCAACGCGTTCGGTGACTCGTACAACACGTTCGGTGACTCGTGCAACGCGTTCGGTGACTCGCACAACGCGTTCGGTGACTCGTGCAACGCGTTCGACGACTCGTGCAACCCGTTCGGTGACTCGTGCAACCCGTTCGGTGACTCGTGCAATGCGTTCGGTGACTCGTGCAACGCGTTCGGTGACTCGTGCAACGCGTTCGGTGACTCGTGCAACGCGTTCGTTGACTCGTGCAACGCGTTCGGCGACTCGTGCAACGCGTTCGGCGACTCGTGCAACGCGTTCGGCGACTCGTACAACGCGTTCGGTGACTCGTGCAACGCGTTCGGCGACTCGTGCAACGCGTTCGGTGACTGGCTCGTCGCGTTAGGCGACGGTCGATTTACCCTTAGCTTGCGGCTAACAGTATTCACGTGAGGGGGAGACTTGAGGGGAGACCACCACCCGGTTGGGGAATCCGACCAGGCGGTGGTGATGTGGACATGATGTGGTGTGGTGATCAGATGGAAAGGAGCCGGTTGAAGAAGGAACGGTAACGACGTAGCGCTAAACGCAAATCTTCGGTGGAGACGTCACCGCCGCGGTCCCACTGGGCCTCCAGCTTCGCCCGCTCATCGGCGAAGGTCTCGGCCAGACGCTTCATCGCCTCCGCTACCAGGTTGTCCGCCTGCTCCACGGACCGCCGTGGCTCATCCACAAATCCAGCCTGGATACCGTCCCAGCGACTGCGGAGGTCGTTGGCTTCATTGGTGGACAATAGCGGCGCCTGGTCTTCCGCTGGTGCGGCTGCTCTCCCGGCGAGAGCAGTGTTCACTGGGCCGCCCGCGTCCGTGCGCCCGGCGAGGTCGGCAGTGGTAAGTCCTGCTTTTGCCCTTTCATCCTTCACGATAGGTTTGTCGTCCATTTTTAGCCTCCGTTGTCTATACGTCTTTGCGCAACACCACGCTCGGTGTCTCTTGTTCGCCGACCAGATCGGTGAACAGGGTGCGGTAATGAATCATCGCCTGCCGCAAGTCTTCTGTCGTGGCCTGTCCCTTTGCGTGCCGCAGGGCGATCTCGTGACCGGCACGGTAATGCTCGACCACCCGCGGATGCTCAACAGAAATATCCGCCGCGCGCTGTTCGAAATCGCCGACGGGATAGCCGCGCTTCACCATCACATCCCCCAGCAGTTGATCCGCCTCGGTAACAGCCCCTTTGGGGTCGTCGACGAACCTGGTCTGGACCCTGGCCCAAGCGTCCTTGAAGCGCGCGGCATCCTCCGAGTTGAGCTGCCGGATGTTCAGCCGCTCCACGCGCTTTTCGCGCTGTTTCAGATCAGCCTCTGCGCGAGCCCGACTGCCGGTTTCCCTGACGGTACGGTCGTACTCCGAGCCAAACCGACCGCGCAGGCCTGCAGTCTGCCGCTTTTGAAACAGCGCGAACACTGCGATTGCCAGGACTATTACGATTACGCCCAATCCGATAATGATGAGTGTGTTACCTTCCATACTAACCTCCAGAACATTGGGTTATTTTAATCAATCTCGGATTTATACCACCCTTTAACCGTTGTTCAATGGGTAAAACCCATAAGTCGATCCCTAAGCGGATAAAGAGATTCGAGGACTTAGCTGATCACCGCTAAATGACTTTAGGGCATAGAGGAGGCAAAAATATCGGTTTGTGGTACAAGAGGAGCCAATTTTTTGGAAGGTAGACGATGACAGGTTGGGGGAGCAGATTCGCCTAGGCACCATCATAATAATGAAAGGAGTTTTGAAAGGTGTTGTGAGCTAATGAAAGGGCACAACCCGGCAGCTGTTCAGCAGGTTGTGCCCCTTATCAGGTGGACGTCATTGTCAGCAAGGCTAAGATCTTCCATCCGGACGGTATATTTTGTTGCTGACCTGTTCCTCAGCCTCGCCGGGGAGCCTTACGACAACGATATGTATAACGGTGTCCCACGCGTTGTGGATGCCGATCAGCAGAAGGGCGAGGGCACCGGTTGCGGTGGCGAAGAGCGCGGGACAGGGGTAGGACCACAAAGACATGGCGGCGATGGCTATGGTCACATACGCAATACCTGGAAGCAGCGCATACCATATCCAATCAGCCCTCTCCGGCTGGTAGTAAGTTTGGCGGCGCGCGCGATAGATGACCGTGGCCTTGTAAACGAGCCCGCCCAGACCGAACAGGGCAAGCGCGATCGCCACCGAGCATAGAGACGGCCATGGAGCGCTCATTATCGCTGAGAGCAGCAGGGCGCTCCCCAGCTGGACCACCGTCGGCGTAGCGAAGGCGCTGAGGGCTTCGGCGGGGACGGAGCGGCGCAGGTTGGCAATCAGGGTGATCACCACGAACTGAATAGCGATGACTGCTGCTGCAGCAGAACCGACCATGACGTAGAAGCTCTGCCACGCCGGCAGTAACTGAGTACACGTTTGAGTCGTCAAGCTGGCTCCTTTTGGGCTATTTGCGTCGTGCAACCTGCACGGCTTTCTATTTGCCCCTGACGTGTTTTCAAAGATAATGCAGCCCAAGTTCTTTGAGTTTCGATGCTCCCGGCTTGGTCGTTTCCGGGTCCCATCCGCGTTCTTTGTAATACTCAGTCAGGGTCATCTCGAAGACATCCCGGTTCAGCACCGCTCCCTTCTTCGGCCCAAGGGTGAAGGCGTCATCGAAAAAGCGGTCGGGGAGCCGGTCGTCTTCACGGCGAAACCCCTCGCGGTAGTTGAACATCTTCTCCAGATTGAAGATCCTCTCGCCAGTTTTCTCAAACTCTGCCTTATCGAACTGCCGCCCGGTTATTGCGCTCAGCAGAGAGAGCATAGGCTCTTCTAGGGCTGGCTCGAAGGTGGGGAAAAAGCACATGCCGGTCGAATCAAGTATGGCCCGTCTGTTCTGCATGGCGACGTTGTCCCCGCTCATATGGCAAGCTCCCCTAGAAGCGGTTGCGTAGGAAAGCCCCCGGGGCAGGTTGGCCTGAATGTTGTGTGCGGCCAGCTCAAGCCCTTTCACATGGATGGCAAATTTTTCGCTGCCCTGGCCAATCTGCCACGCCAAGGCTCTCACCCCCCCGGCCGCCAAGGCTCCTACGCCATCCTTGGCGGCGATCTTTTCAATTATGGCAAGCGTCGCATCGACACTTCCCCATTTGAGATCGATTCCGTCGAGAAAGCCCCGATTGATCATCCCTCGCTCATAGGCTTCCATGAGAAAGCCGATGACGTTTCCGGTCGAAATCTGGTCAAGGCCGAGATCGTCGATGCTGGTAATTACCTTAAGCAGGCCCGCCATGTCGGATATCAGCAGGTTGGAGCCCAGCATGACTCCAGTCTCGTACTCGGGGCCATCGTGGACAATCCCGCCGTACTTCCCTT
Source organism: Geomonas agri (assembly GCF_020179605.1). Taxonomy (NCBI): domain Bacteria; kingdom Pseudomonadati; phylum Thermodesulfobacteriota; class Desulfuromonadia; order Geobacterales; family Geobacteraceae; genus Geomonas; species Geomonas agri. Next base: position 1,434,656 of record NZ_JAINZO010000002.1, on the reverse strand, counting down.
TGGTCATCCCGCTCTTTTTGCAAGCGAGCGGGCAACAGTAGCAGGCGATATCTCTCACCCAGACGTCGCGCCTTGCTGTTCCAGCGCCAATCTTCTCGGCTTCGGTAAAGGTCCCTTCCCGGTAATTACGGACGGCCTCGGTTCCGGCGTTGCTGTTGCCGACAATGCCCCGGGCCGTTCCCTGTTCCGCCCACGACTTTGCATACGCCGAACCGTTAAGGACCGACCTGGCCTTGTCCAGTGCCGAAAGAAACCCGGCATGATCGGCAACGCCGGGCTGCCCAGTGCCCCGCACCGCAATCGCCTTCAGGTTCTTGGAACCCATCACGCAACCGGCGCCCCCTCTGCCCGCAGCCCTCCCGGCGGTATGAAGGATGCTGGAGTAGGGAACGAGATTCTCCCCGGCAGGTCCGATATAGACCGTCTTGTACTTACGATCGCCAAGTTCTTCAAGAATAGCCTTGTCAAAGGCATCCGTCCGCATCCCTTTGAACTTGCTAGCGTCACGGATCTCCACCTTTGCGTCGTCGATGACCAGGTAAGACAGCACCGGTGCCTTGCCGGTTATGACCATCCCGTCGTAGCCTGCGAACCGGACTTCCGGTCCGAAAAAACCGCCCATGTTCGAATAGGTAACGGTCGAGGCATGGGAAAAGTCGCTTTTTCGGGGAGCCGTAATTGGCGACTTGGTCACAACACAGGTTCTGGAGGAGGAGGGAACCGGAAGTCCCGAGAAAGGCCCGGGCATGAAGATTAGGGGGTTTTCCGGCGATAGCGGGTCGACTCCCGGCTTCTTGAGTCGGTCATAAAGAATCTTGATACCGAGCCCCTGCCCCCCGACGAAGTTATCAAGATCTTCCGATGGAATGGCTACCTTTTGAGCCTTCCCCGTGGAGAGGTCGATGCTGAGGATAACGCCGTGGTACCCAGCCTTGCTGCTCATTTTAAACCTCCGAAATCGGCCGTTCCGTACCAGTTCCTGGCCAGTTGGGCTGCAATTTTTTCAGGACTTTGCCCATAGAATTTCCTGTCGCGTCGGACTTCAACATACGACAGCGCCGAGAACGGGCATCTTTTCACGCATTGCGGGTTGCCAGCGCATAGCGTGCACATCCTTTCCGGTTTTCCCGTAACATGGTTGGGGCTGATCGTGCCGGTCCTTTGCGAGGTGCAGGCCCAAGCACAGCTGCGACATCCGATGCAGCGAGCGGGATCGTTGCGGATGGTATGGGTACCTTCATCCCTATAAAGGGCGCGTCGCCCAGTTTTGCCGTCAGGCTCAACCCGGCACGCATTGACACAAGGGGTGTCGGCACACATGGCGCAGACATTGGCTACGTCCACATCGGGATTGAAGTTGTGGAGCCTAATGTTTGAATAAGCAGGATTGCCAAGTCCCGGCAACTCATTGCCGCCGACCGGCACCGGATGATTGCTCGCAGAGCAGGCAGTTTCACAGGTGCGGCAACCAGTACACTTGCTGTAATCTACCAGAACCATTTTAAGAACGGGCTCTCCCGAAAGAGCCCAGGCAGCGGAATGAACTCCAAACTGGCCGAGCAAGACAAGCGAACCGGCACCGAGCCCACACCCCTTCAGAAACTGCCGGCGGCTGTGGCTCCCACTATCATCGTTAGCGTTCATCTTGACACCCCTTTGATTATGGCGGTCATCATCGTTCTACCCCCAATCAGTCGGGTAAACGGTTGTATGCCTCGTCAGACACCGGCTCAAACCATTCGGTGGAGCCTCCCACTGCCGGAACTTCCACTGCCACATGGGAAAACCAGCTGTCCTTCGTAGCTCCATGCCAGTGCCTGGTTTCCGGAGGGATATTCACCACGTCGCCGGCGGTGAGTTCCCGGGCCGGCTTTCCCCACTCCTGATACCAGCCGCGTCCGCCGGTGACGAGCAGAATCTGCCCCCCCTTGTGGTGGATGTGCCAGAAGTTCCGGCATCCAGGCTCGAAGGTCACATTGCCGATTAAAACCCGTTCCGTGGACAGCATGTTGAGGTAGCTGGTGCCTGTAAAATACTTGGCGTACGCCTCGTTCTTCTCTCCGCGAGGGAAAACCCCGCCATCGCGCAAATCATCGTGTTGCTGGCTCATGTTTTTCTCCTTTGCTCCGTGCACAGCACTCTTCGGCTGGTTTACAACCGGGGGTACACCAACGGTCACTGGTTTCCTGGAGGCCACAACCTGTTCAACAACGACTCCGGCATTCTCCGCAACCTGCGGGCCGCATTTTGCGTGCAGAATGCTTACAACCTCGCGCAGTTGCTCCGGTGTCAGGCCGTTGTGCAGAGCAATGGCAAGATGCCCCTGCAATTGGGGATTAACACCCTCGATATTGGCCAGAGCAGCCACGGTTGCCAATTCCCGATCTTGCCAGGTCAGCACGTCACGCTGAAAGATGTCACCAAAGAGGTGGGCCTTCAGGAATCGGTCGACGGTCGGGGCGAAATCGAAAAGAGGCCCGGCCACCGGTTGACCAACCAGCTTGGTCTGGTTCTGGGTGCCGAATTCAAGGCTGGTTTGGTTCGACGGCAAAGGGCTTGCTTCCCTCCCTTTCTCGTCCCTGATCCCCTTTTTCTCTCGCTCGCCAATGACCGTCATAAAAGTGCTAATGCCGTTGAGGCTTCGAGGAAAGCCGGCGTACGCATAAAGCTGAACGAGGATTTCCTTTATCTCATTCACGGTAAGCCCGGCATCGAGTCCCTCACTTAGGGCCACTTTCAATTTATCTAGATCACTGTTGGCAGTGAAAGCAGCGACCGGGATGATTGCCCGCTGTTTCGCGTTCAGATGGTTTTGCATGGCGTGCGCCTCCGATATGCCGGCCATGATCAACACGATGCCAGCAGATGCTATGACGAGTAGTCGGTTCATGGCAAATAGGTCCCTCACACAGTAGTTACTCCGCATCGCCGGAGAGCGTTCGCTACGCCAGCTAGCGCCCCACCCGCTGCTGTAGATGGGCGGGATAGCGATCTCCATGCACCTCGATTTTCGCGAGGGTGCTCGCGATGTTCTGGAGATCATCGGGCGTCAGTTCCACGGTTGCTGCACCGAGGTTCTCCTCCAGGCGGTGGAGCTTGGTGGTGCCGGGGATCGGCACTATCCATGGCTTTTGGGCCAGCACCCAGGCCAGGGCGATCTGGGCCGGTGTCGCCTGCTTGTCGGCGGCGATATCCTTGACCAATTTGACTAGCGCCTGGTTGGCATCAAGATTCTCCGGAGAGAAACGGGGAACAACGCTGCGGAAATCTGTGCTGCCGAAGGTTGAATCCTTGTCGAAACGACCAGTCAGGAACCCTTTTCCCAACGGGCTGAAGGGGACGAAGCCGATGCCGAGCTCTTCCAGCATCGGTAGCAGCTCTTCTTCGGGCTGTCGCCACATCATCGAATACTCGCTTTGTATCGCCGTAACTGGCAGAACCGCATGAGCGCGGCGTATGGTCTCAACTCCTGCCTCCGACATGCCGAAGTGTTTCACCTTGCCCTCGTCGATCAGAACCTTGACCGCGCCGGCGACCTCTTCTATCGCGACATTCGGGTCGACCCGGTGCTGGTAGTAAAGGTCGATTGCCTCGACCCGAAGCCGCTTGAGCGAGCCCTCAGTCACCTGCCGGATGTACTCGGGCCTGCTATTGAGAACCTGCTGCTTGTCGGTTCGCTCAAGCTCAAATCCGAATTTGGTGGCGATGACCACCTGCCCGCGCATAGGCTCAAGAGCCTCGCCCACGATCTCTTCGTTCTCTGCACCGTAAATCTGCGCTGTATCGAAGAAGGTCACGCCGCGCTCCGCTGCCGCTCGGATGAGCGCAATAGCCTCCTTCCTGTCGGTTGCCGGACCGTACCCATGACTGAGTCCCATCGCGCCGTAACCGATTGCTGAGACTTCCAGAACCTTCCCTAGAACTCTTTTCTCCATGACTTGTTCTCCTTTAAGGTGCTCGCCAGGAACTCACCGCTCTGGTTTCCCCGGAGAGTAATGCTCCCTGCTGTCTTGCCTTTCCCCCTGTCGCTTAGAGATCGAGCTTTCTTTCGCCCAGCCACTTGACCATGGCCGGGTCGCGATGGTCGAAGAAGCTGCTCTGTTTCCGATCCAGGGTCGCTATGGCCGCCATATCTTCAGCACTCAGTGCAAAATCGAGCACATCGAAATTCTCCCTCATCCGTTCCGGGCGAACCGATTTGGGGATTGCAACAACTTTTCTCTGGGTCAGCCAGCGCAGAACGACCTGGGCGATGGTTTTGTCGTATTTCTTGCCGATGGCCAGCAACACCTGATTGGTGAATATATCGTTCTTCCCTTCAGCAAAGGGCCCCCAGGATTCCATCTGCACATGGTTCTCCTGAAGGAATTTCTGGGTTTCCACCTGCTGGCAGAAAGGATGGGTTTCGATCTGATTGACAGCAGGAACCACTTCGTTGTGGACGATGAGGTCCATCACCCGATCAGGCTGGAAGTTGCTGATCCCGATCGCTCTGATCCTTCCGGCTCGATAGAGCTCTTCCATTGCCCGCCACGACCCGTAGATGTCGCCGAAAGGCTGATGAATCAGGTAGAGGTCCAGGTAATCGAGTTGCAGCTTGTTAAGCGATTTTTCAAAAGCGCTTTTGGTGTTGTCGTAGCCGGCGTCCTGGATCCACAGCTTCGTCGTGATGAAGAGCTCTTCCCGCGCAACACCGCTTTTCCTGAGCGCATTACCGACGGCCTCTTCGTTCATATATGACGCCGCGGTATCGATCAGGCGATAGCCGACCTGGAGGGCATCGGAGACGCTCCGTTCGCACTCTTCCGGATCGAGCACCTGAAAAACACCGAATCCGAGGATGGGCATCTTCACACCATTATTCAAAACAACATTTTCCATGATGGTTTCTCCTTTCGAAAGACGGTCTCTATTTCGCGCTTCTTGAAGGGATCAGCAGTACCATCGACAGTAAACAGCCGATGCCGCTCAGGGCAACCACCAGCCCCAACGGCCACGGAGTTCCGTCGGCCCACAGACCCACCAGTCCGGAGCCGAAGATGCCGCTGCCGTATTGAACGGCCCCGGTCAAGGCTGAGACGGCACCGGCCCGGTTTGGAAAATCAGCCAACGCACCAGTAATCGAGTTGGCGACAATGAGACCTGTGGTTGAAGCAAAAAAGAACAGCGGCACCACCAGCCCCCAAAGCCCACCCAAGCCGCTGTACGCGGCGAAACCGGCCCAAACACCACTGCCGAAGGCCGCAACGGCTCCTGACAGCAGGACTCGGTCATAGCTGAAGTGGCCGACCAGCCACCGGTTCAGGGTATTGGCCAGCATGATGCCGATGATCCCGAGGCCGAACAGCAAGCCGTAAAGCCGAGCCGGGAAATGGTAATAGCTGATATAGACGAACGGGGTCCCCGCAACGTAAGCGAACATGCCGGCGTAGAGAAACCCGCCCGTACTGAGGTACCCCAACAACCGACGATTCTTCAGTAATTCAAAATAACGTAACACAGCCCTTCTGAGCGGTTCCGTGTTTCTGCTTTGCACGGGCAGAGTTTCAGGAATAGTGTAGAGCGCCCCGAGAGTCACCAGACCGACCGCGACGAGGAACCAGAAGATCGCCCGCCAACCGGACATGGCCACAATCTGCCCGCCAAGCAGTGGCCCGACCAAAGGCATGACGGCCATCACCGTGATCAGGGTGGACAGCATCTGCGCGGCCCTGTTTCCCTCATAGAGATCACGCACCATGGCACGCGAAAGGGCGACACTGGCGCAAGCGCCAAGGGCTTGTACGATCCGCCAGCCGATTAACGTCATTGCATCCTTCGAAAGTGCGCAGCCGACAGAGCCGACCACAAACAGAATCAGCCCGCTGCCGACTGCCAGCCGGCGACCATAGCGGTCACTTATCGGCCCCCATAGTAACTGCCCCGAACTGAAGCCGATCAGATAGCCCGAGATCGTCCACTCGATCAACCCGGTATTTGCATGTAATGAACCGCTCATCACGGGCATGGCGGGCAAATACAGATCGGTCGAAATCGATGCAAAGCCCATCAAGAGGCTGA